>DJFQ01000031.1:0-23591 GCA_002432095.1 Marinagarivorans sp. UBA5868
CGCCTCCTGCACCACCAACTGTCTCGCGCCGCTGGCTGCCGCGCTGCACCAGTCCGTAGGCATTGTGTCCGGTCTGGCCAACACCGTTCACTCCTACACCAATGACCAAAACATCACGGACGCTTATCACAAAGACATGTACCGCGCCCGTGCGGCCGCGCACTCATTGATTCCCACCAAAACCGGTGCCGCCTCCGCGATTGGCTTGGTGATTCCCGAATTGGCAGGCAAGTTGGACGGCCTGGCGATCCGCGTACCGACCATCAATGTCTCGCTCCTCGACCTCACTTTCCAAGCGGGCCGCAACACGTCAGTAGCGGAAATCAACGAGATCGTCACCACGGCGGCTAAAACTCGTTTTGAAGGCGTGTTGCAGGTCAACACACAGCCGCTGGTTTCCGTGGATTTCAACCACTGCTCGGCCTCCAGCGTCTTTGACGCGACCCAAACGCGCGTCATCGGCGGCAACAATGTCAAAGTGTTGGCCTGGTACGACAACGAGTGGGGTTTCTCCAACCGTATGCTCGATACGACTCTGGCAATCTTGAAAGCCAATCGCTGAATCTCAGGCGGGCTTGAAAAAGGGGGCTGATGCCCCCTTTTTTATTGGGTCGAACTTAAGCTCCGCCCTGTTTTCTGATAAATGAGGTTACTGATCAAGGGGGTCCATCAAGTTATGCCAACGCGCAAATTATTTTGGATGCTGACAACTGTCCTGATTATCGCCGGCTGGGCGGCGAAGGCCACCGCCGATGTGGAACTCGCCCGCAGCGTTTACAAGGGCACCGTATCCAGCTGGAACGTCGAGATGGTGCGCACACTGACCCAGTTGGACGACAACCGCTACCGACTTCGTTCAGAAGCGAAAAACATGTTTGCCTCGATCAAGGAAAACAGCGAATTCTCGGCGACGGACGGCCGCATTGTCCCCCTGAATTACGCCTATGACCGCAAGGTCTTCGGGCGCCACACCAGCGAAAAAATTGCCTTCGACTGGGGCGCCAACAACGCATTCTACAGCCGCAGCGACCGGTCCAATCGCACCGAACACCCCCTGACGGAAGGACTGCTCGACCCTGCCCTCTATCAACTCGCGCTCCAGGCGGATCTCGCCGGGGACAAAAAAAACCTCTCGTACAAGTTCCTCAAGCGCCGGCGCGTGGAAACTTATGATTTCCAGGTGATCGGAGAGGAACAGTTCAAATTACAGAACAAAACCTACGGTGCTTTAGTGGTCGTGCGAGAAGATAAGGCAAAAGGCAAAAGCACCCGAGTGTGGATCCTCCCTCAATTGGATTATCAAGTCGCGAAAATCCAGCACACGGACGATGGCGATACCTACGAAGTTCACTTGGTCTCCTATAAAAGCGACGGAGGGAAACTGCAGCAGCTCTACCGTTCACTCAGAGCGCCTTAACCCGCGTGACTTCGTACCGGAGTTTATGCGCGGCATGCCACAAAAAAACTAACGCATTTCTCGGCTCTGATGCCCATCTCTTTCTGCATGGTTAGTAGAAACTTACAACCAAGAAGGCTGCCATCGCGTGAATGCGGCGACGCAGCAGCGTCAACGATCATTTTTGATTTGAACCCGGGCTAGATCCATAAGAACAATTTCTAATCAATGGCCTGTCGTTTTACTGCCGTTTCAGCAATGCTTAAAGGGAACCCTGAGTTGCGTCCAGCAGAGGTAGGGTATTCGCCGGAGCGTCCATGGCAGCAAAAATCTTTAGACTCGTTGTACCGCGGCGATGGGGCCACTGGGTCACCGCGCTCTGCCTGTCGGCGGCCACCACGGCTGTTTTCGCTGATGGCAACGCAGCACCGAGCTGCGCCGTATTTTGTGGCGCGCGCGACCAGCTCGGCAGCGCCAACCTTACTCCAATACGCCAGCTCGACGACCCGGCCCTATTCGCGGCAGCGGCGGCCATGCGCGACAAAAATATGCCCGCAACTCAGCGACTGATAAATCACTCCTGGCTGCACGAGACTTCCGCCACGCGCATTCAGGGTAGCAAGGTCTGGTCGCGGTTGCTGCGCCAAAGCCTCTCCGCCTACAACATGCGGCAAGGCGCTGCCGAAGACGAGGGTTGGAACTGGCTGGACGAAGGTTGGGGCGACCCGCGCACCGATTATCGACTGCGGATTTCTGAAGATCGGGTCCGGCTGCTGGTGCGCTACGACTTCTAAACCGCGCCGGCTCTAAGCTCGCCTTGGTCCTGAGGCTCGCCCTGGCGTTGACGCTCGCTGGATAGTTACGCAGAATTGGCTCTTTTCGGCTTTCTTTATGGCGGCTCCCACGCTTCCCCTTGCACCCGTATGGCGACGCCTCGCGGCGCTCTTATACGACGGTTTTATCTTGCTCGCCTTGAGCTTTTGTTACGGCGCTGCCGCGACCCTTCTGGAGACTCTGACCGGGCTGCACAAGGGCGACTACCAGCCCATGTTTGCGAGCGGCTGGTTTTCCCTCGGCTGGGTACTCACGCTGGTGGGTTTTTATTACTGGTTCTGGCGCAAGTCCGGCCAGACGATCGGCATGCGCACTTGGCGCATCAAGCTGACCGACGGGGCGAATATCGGGGCGGCCCCGACCCGGCGCCAGTGCCTGGTACGCGCCCTAATCGCGCCGCCGTTGATCGCCCTCGGCGGGCTCGCCTACTGGTACAGCCTCTTCAACCACCGGCGGGAATGCCTCCACGACAAAATTTCCCGCACCCAGGTGATCACAGTCCCAAAGAGCGCCTGAGGCTTAAACAGCGCGGCGCAAAAGCACCGCGCCTATGCCCGCGCACAACACAATGGGTATCAGGACCGCGACCAGGGGCGAAAAACCAAAGATCAGACTGCTGGGACCCAGCAAGTCCTGCGTCGTGCGAAAGACTATGCCGACGATGACTCCAGAAAAAATCCGAAAGCCCATGGTGACCTGCCGCAGAGGTCCAAAAATGAAACTGATGGCGATCATCACCAAACTGGCGGTGGCGAGCGGCTGCAGCGCTTTCTGCCAGAAGGCCAACAGATATTCCTGACTGTCCTGGCCCTGCCGTTCCAGATAATCGGCGTAATAATACAGCCGCTTCATCGGCAGGTCGTCGGGCGTCAGCACCAGCACGTCCAGGAGCCTGGGCGACAATTCCGATTCCCAGGTGTCGGTGGCAAAAAACTCGGTGCTCACGCGGTCATCCGCCAAAACGGATTTCATCCCGTTGCGCTCAAACCAATAGTTTTCCTGAAAAATCGCCGACTCCACATAAGTGCTGCTCAGCAATTTTCCCTCGTCATCAAACTGCAGCCGGGTGACACCGAACAATTTACCGTTGGGCAGCACCGCGCTGAAGTGCATGAATTCGTTGCCTTCGCGGTTCCACACCCCACGTTGTCCTTGGAGCGCCGACTGGTGTCCAAGGGCGATGGCCTTGCGACTCTCGGCGAATTGATCAGTGGTGGGGGTCACTAATTCGCCAAGGAAAATGCCCAGTCCTATATACCCCAGAATCGGGCGCATCACGGCCCAGATGATTTGGCTGGTGGAAACTCCCGCGGCGCGAATGACGGTGAGTTCGCTAGTGTTGGCAAGCAAGCCGAGGCCAATCAGGCAGCCAACCAGTGATGCGAGGGGCAAAAAATCGTAGATGCTCGACGGAATCGACAGGAGACCGTAGATAATCACTTCCTTAAAACTGAAATTGCCGGCGACTTTACCCCCCTGATCCACGAGCTCAGAAATAAAGTCGAGTGCAACGATCACCAGGAGCACTACCGCGATGGAGCCGGCGACCGAGCGACCTATATAACTTTTGATTTTTTTCATAAAGATGTCGCCCAGCCTCCTAGCGACGCGCCAAACGGCGCAGACGAGGGCCCGTCAGCAGCAGCACGGCCAGCAGGAGAAACAACCCGTGCACAAACCACAGAATGAACGGCACCGGCGAGCGGCCCTCCTCCATCATCCCGCGCGCCGCGTTGCTGGCGACGAGATAAACGATATACAGCAGAATGGCCGGAATCATTTTCACGTAGCGCCCTTTGCGCGGCTGGGTGCGGCTGAGCGGCACGGCCAACAGGGCAACCACGAGCACCAGCACCGGCAGCGACAAACGCCATTGCAAAGCGGCGTTCGCCTCGCGGGTCGCCGCCTGCCAAAGCGCCTTTGTGCTCAACCCGTCGGTCGCTTTTTTGGGGCGCGCTTCAAATTCCGGCTCGGGTATGTATTGGGAATAGCGGCTGAAGGTGACAACCTCATAGTCGGCATCGCCCGGCTGGCCGCGGTATTGTTGTCCGTCCTCGAGCACGAGGTAGCGTTTCCCGTTGGTGGGATTCACCAGCGTTTCGCCGGTGGCCGCCGTCAGCACGGACAATTTATCGCTGGTCTCACCGGAGCCTGCCAGAAACACCCGTTGCAATTGCTTTTTGTCCGAGCTGACGCTCTGTGCATAAGAGACGCCATCGCGACTGCTCAATTTGTGAAAACGCGCGGGCTTGAGGGTTTCGAATTCCGTGCGATTGCGCTGTTCGATAAATAAATCCTCGGCCGCCTTGACCCCGACGGGGCTGATATAAAGACTGAGAACCCCCACGATCACTGCCACGGCCACCGCGGTCAGCAGGGTGTAACTCACCAGGCGGCGCTCACTCATGCCGCAGGCGGACAGCACGGTCATCTCACTGTCGACATACAGGCGGCCGTAAGCGAGCAAAATCCCGATGAAAAAACCTAACGGAATAATGAGCTCGAGGAAAGACGGCAGACGGTAACCCATCAAGGTCAGTAAGACGGCCGCGTCCAATTTGCCCGCTGCGGCGTCGGAGAGATACCGCACGAACCGGCCGCTCATGATAATCAGCAGCAGAACGGCGCTGACCGCCACCATGCTGGTGAGCACTTCTTTGGCGAGATAACGAAAAATAATCACATCGATCGACTTGTCTGACGGCACCTGGCAAATCAGACCAGGTCGGTTGAAAAAGTTCGGGTAACCGACATTATAGCCGCGAGCCCCGCTGGGCCGCGACGTTGAAATAATCGGTCACACAGGCCACTATATGTTACTGATTCTTTTCTTGTCATAGCCTTGGGGTTGGGATTATGGATTTTCTGGTTAAAACGGGTCAATTGGATAATTTGCGTACAGATTGTCTGATCGTGCAAATTTACGGCGACAAGTCCCTTTCGGCCGCCGCGAAATTTTTGGACACCCGTTATGGCCTGGTCTCAAGGGTGCTGCAACTCAATGATCTCACCCTGAAGGCCGGCCATTACAGCTGGTTATTGCCGCCGGAAAATGCGCCCTTCAAGCGGGTGCTGCTTGTCTGCGTGGGCGCCAAAGCCGAAAGTCTGTCGCCGCAGGAAATTAAGAACACCGCGGCCGCCGTGGCCAAGGCCCTGAAAAACAAACCCGTTAAAAATGCCGTGTGGTCCGTCGAAAATGCGCCGGCCGGCAGCGCCAAACTTTTTGCCACACTCATCGCCGAAGCTTTCGTGACCCACTTTTACAGCTATCGCGAGACCAAAACCCAGAACCTCACAACACCGGCGCTCGCCAAATTGACGCTGCATACACGGGAAAAAACGGATTCCAGCTGGCGCAACGGGCTCCAACTCGGCAAAGCGCTCGGCGAAGGTATCAATACGGCGCGGCATCTGGGGAATCTGCCGGGTAATGTATGCACCCCGAGCTATCTTGCCAAACAAGCCCAAACATTGGCGGGCGGCAAACTAAACGTAAGTGTCCTCGACGAAAAACAATTGACCAAGCTGGGCATGGGCGCGTTTCTTTCGGTCGCCGCCGGTTCGGAAGAGCCGGCTAAATTCATCATCATGCAATATCGCGGCGCTGCCGCGTCGGTCCAACCCACCGTGCTGGTGGGTAAGGGTATCACCTTCGATACCGGCGGCATCAGTATCAAACCGGGTCCAGCCATGGACGAAATGAAATTCGACATGTGCGGCGCGGCGAGCGTGCTTGGCGTCATGACGACCTTGCAGCGCTTGCAGCCGCGGATCAACGTGGTGGGCCTCATAGTGGCGACGGAAAACATGCCGAGCGGCAGGGCGACCAAACCCGGCGATGTGGTGACCTCCATGTCGGGCCAAACCATCGAAATCCTCAATACAGACGCGGAGGGACGCCTGGTGCTGTGCGACGCGCTCACCTACGCCGAGCGCTTCAAACCCAAAGCGGTGATCGACATAGCGACCCTGACCGGCGCGTGTGTAATCGCCCTGGGAAACCACGCCTCCGGACTGTTCGCCAACGATCAAGCCCTGGCCGACGAACTCTTGGCCGCGGGGGTGGCGGCGCAGGACCGCGCCTGGCAAATGCCCTTGTGGGACGAATACCAGAAAGGGTTGGATAGCAATTTTGCGGACATGGCGAATGTTGGCGGGCGCGAAGGCGGGTCTATCACAGCGGCCTGTTTCCTCTCGCGTTACGCCAAAGCCTTTAAATGGGCGCACCTCGACATAGCGGGCACCGCGTGGGTCGGTGGTGGCGGCAAGGGCGCGACCGGGCGGCCGGTCGGACTGCTGCTGCAATATTTGTTGGGAATCTACAACTGAAGGCGCCATGACGCGCATCGATTTTTACGTATTGCAGGCCCGCTCCCAAGAAGAGCGGTGGCAATTTGCCGCGCGTTTAATCGAAAAAGCCTGGTTACAGCACTGTCGGGTACTGCTCCTGGTGGAAAGCGCGGCGACCGGGGCGGCTCTCGACACCCTGCTCTGGTCCTTCAAGGCGGAGTCATTTATTCCCCACAGTGACGACGCGGCGCTACCGGACCCGGTGGCGATTCGTCAGGATCTCGTTAGTCCGCCCCATCGGGAACTGCTGATCAACCTGACGCCCGTCGTGCCGCCTGGGTTCGAACAGTTTCAACGGTTGGCGGAAATTGTGATTCAAGCTCCGGAGGTCCTGGAATCGACCCGCCGCCAGTACGGTATTTATCGAGAAATGGGTTTCAGCGTGACAACNNCACAAAATACCCTAAAATTGCGATTGAACACTTTTGTGACAATACTATAAAAAAGGCACTGCACTAAACTCGGCGCAACAGCCGAATGCCTCACCGGCATCGATTATAAAAAAGCAGCTCTCACTACAAGGTCCGTTCTAGGTAAGGTTACGCAATGAATCCAGACAAACCCCCGCCCATCATCGGCGGGCGCACAACCCGCACCGAATTGGAAACCGACGCCATTCCCACCCTCGAAGAGGCTCTTGATCTAGGCGCGGAACTTGGCGAGTATGGCTCTTATCCGCCTCTCACTGGAGACATGGNNACCTACAGGAATCCGCCATGGCGACCCGCGAGCAAGACTCCGAAACGGAAGTGGAACTGCACATCGACCTAGGTTACGCCGAAGCCGCCGCCGACGATTTCGTCGAGACGGACAGCTTGGCGGAAATGGATGAAATCCAGGTCCTGCCCCTGGCGGAGATGGTCCTAGAGGAAGATCCGGACGACCCTCTGGATGCCCTGGCAAACGCCGAACAAAAGCGGCAGATCGCCACGCTTGAGGCGATCGTTTTCGAAGGGGACAATCCCAACGCCCCCGCGCCGAAGTACGCGCGTTCAGCGGCGGAATCGGTTGCCTCCGGCGAGGACCCGCTGGGGCCCCAAACGCGGCCGGACGCGGAACGGCCCGCCCATGACCGGATTCCCCCACCCGTGGTACCGCCGGCTGCGGCGTCCCAGGTTAAGCCGCCCCCGATTACGCCTCCCTCAACCAAACCCCTGCCCACGAAAAGTGAAAACCCTTTTCTGCCGCAACACATTTTGGATCGGCTGAATCAGGGCAAACGCAACCTTGTGGAGGAAATTGCGCAATCGAGCGCCGCCCTGGATGCCAGCACGGCAATATTGCGCACCCATGCGCGCGCCGACCGTTTGACCCGGTCGAGCTACGGGGAAGCCAAACCGCAGCAGCACCACGCATTTACGCGCGATAAATCGGCGCAGCAAAAACAGAAGATCGTCGACGATCTGGTGGAGGAATATCTGCCTCTAATCGCCGCCGAGCTGCGCCGCCGACTGCGCAAGATTCTCGATGAATAGACCTTCGCGGCGGAGCGGCAAGACTCCGTCGCCCCATTGATCTACCCGCAAGTTTGCCCAGTCATGACTACCGATCCAAAGGACCGCAATTTCCCCAGCGCCGCAGACGACGCCAAAACCGCTCGCCTGATGCCGGCCGTTACGCCGCAAGTCGCCTCGCCGGCCTACCGGCTCGCCTTCGACGACGAGGACTTCTTGTTGCGGGAGGACATGCGCCCGGTGCGCCTCTTACTGGAGCTGAGCAAACCCGAGCTGACGCTGGCGGAGCACCAGGTTCGCAACACGGTAGTGATCTTTGGCAGCGCCCGCACCCTCAGCCCCGAGCAAGCTCGTACGGCGGTACAAGTGATCGAGCAGCAGTGTGCCGGCGCCGCCGATGACCCTGCGCTGCGGACGGCCCTCGCCCAGGCGCAAAGGTATCTCCGCCAAGCGGAAAACTATGCGACCGCGCAGGCGCTGGCCAAGCGCATTACCGAAGAAAATGTCCGCGGTGGGGTCGTACCTTTGCACGTGATGACCGGCGGCGGCCCGGGAATCATGGAGGCGGCCAATCGCGGCGCCCATGAGGCGGGCGGGCAGTCGGTCGGGCTGAATATCGTCCTGCCGCGGGAACAGGAACCCAACGTGTATATCACGCCGGAGTTGTGCTTCCGGTTCCACTATTTCGCTATGCGCAAAATGCATTTTTTGATGCGTGCGCGGGCACTGGTCGCCTTTCCGGGCGGTTTCGGTACCCTCGATGAATTATTCGAAACCCTCACCCTGATTCAGACCGGCAAAATCAAACCTCTCCCCCTGCTGCTGTTCGACCGGCGCTACTGGCAGACCCTGATCAACTGGGATTTGCTGGTGGAAGAAGGCATGATCAGCCCGCAGGATCTCGCCCTCCTGACCTACGTCGATTCAGTGGACGAAGCCTGGTCGCTTATCCGCGCCCAAGTGACCGGCTGACGCCGCCGATTCCCCACCGCGCATTCGTCCGGCTCTCCGACGGATCGCGCAGCCGTGGGACGGAGCCGCTGCGCGGGTGCCGCCAATCGAAGCTCCGGTAATTGATGAGCGCCGCGGTGCTCCGGAGGTAATCGCGGTTGGGTTGGATGCAACTCGGTACCTGCCTGCCGCAGGGTCGCCTGCCGCACCTTGTGATTTATTCCCGCATTTACGTCTTATTATTTTACAGCCGTCGCGCCTGCTGCCCGTCAAACTCTTCCACGCAAGTACGGAGTCCCCCCGACTCTTTTACCCACTTCGAGGAAGGAGTATCTCGCCATGCGTCAAATCACCCCCTATCCCAGTCTGTCCCGCGTTTTTCGCCACTCAATCAAGGCCGCCCTGGGCGGCCTGCTGCTGTTGAGCCTTTCAGGTTGCCTGTTGATGAGCCCCTTTTGGAATCAGCAATTTTCCAACCATACCAACGTTATTCCCCTACAAAGTTTCACCACGGATGCGTCGCTGCCGGTGAAATTTCAATGCGCTCAGGCCGCCCATTTTGGGCTTTACCCTTCCGAACCGGAAGCAGTCTGGGTGACGATCGCCAACGTAAATCCCACCACTCCGGGCCTGCTGGATCCACTGTCCAACCTGGTCTACGGTGCCGGTATCAATACCGCCCTACCAGCCAGCTGTTGGCGCCAGGATCCCGCGAACTCCGTCTGGTACGCCGCCGTGCGGGCGACCCAGGGCAGCGGTGCCAGTCTGCAGGAGTATCAGACGTTTAATAAGGCCGGGCTCGAATGTCTCGGCCGAGAAAACGGCAAAGCGACAAGCTGGTTCGGTTGGATTGGCAAAAATTGCGCGGCCACCTATTCCGGCAGTAGCACCACTGTCCGGTATGTCATCGTCTGGGCTCCCGTCTGAGCCCGCTGAGCATGGGGCCGACCGGCCCCATGCAACGGAGGATCACCCATGAAAAAACCCCACCAGGCAGGCTTGGCGGTTATCGCCCTGGTTGCCCTGCTCCCGCATTTCCCCGGCATCCTCGAGCAAGACTTACCGCGGCCGAACCCGCCCGATCAGGATGGGGTTGTACCGGCGCAGGCTTCCCCGCCGCCCACCACCACTCGTGCGCCGAACTCTCACGTGGTTTCCGCGGCCGAGCCACCCGCCGCGACCCGTGCCGAACCCGCCGCGGTGATGATGCCTTCGAACGCGGCGCCTATGAAGTCGGGCGCGGCGACTGTGACATCTGGCGCGGCACACCCCGCAGACGTGGGACCTCTTCCCGAACCCACCGCGCCGCTGCATGAATCCGCCTACGCGGAGGACGCAGGGCTTACGGTTGCGGGTCTGCCCAACCGGGCTCAGGTGCTGCTGAAGTTCGAGGAACAGTATGCGCAGGAAAACTATGACCAAGCCTGGGCGGAACCCCTCGAAACCGAGTTTTACCAAACCCTCGCGAACGACTACCTGGCAAATAGCTCAGTTGTCTCGGCAGCGTGCCGCACCACCCTGTGCCGCTTTGCCGTGACTCACGCCAACGCGGCGGCGGAGGCGGCGTTTATGCACGCTTTTATGCAAAGCCCCGCCCTCGTGCTCAACAATCAAAACGTGTTTCACTACCAGGAGCGCGACTACAGCGGCGTGCTGCAGTCAGTGTATTTTCTCGCGCGCAACGGGGTTCTTTGACGGGCCGTAGGGCGGATGCCGAAGGTATTCCGCCCGATCGATCCCCACCACCCCGTTTTCCTCTTTTCGCAGGATTGACCTAGTCCTGGATCCCCTGCCAACCCCATGTATAATGCGGCCTTCCCCGCGCACCTGCGGGGTCATGGTCTCCTTTCACCGGTTTTTACACGCTGACATTCTTTTACAGGCTCGCACTCTTTCAGTTACAGGTTCGCATTCATGGAAAAAACCTATCAGCCCGCCGCCATCGAACAACAGTGGTATCAGACCTGGGAAAAAAACGGCTATTTCGCCCCAGCCGCAGAGGGCGAACCCTATTGCATCATGATTCCACCGCCCAACGTCACCGGCAGTCTGCACATGGGGCACGGGTTCAACAACGCGGTGATGGATGCGATGGTGCGCCACCACCGGATGTTGGGTCACGCCACCCTCTGGCAAATGGGCACCGATCACGCCGGCATAGCCACCCAGATGGTGGTGGAGCGGCAGCTGGCCGCCCAGGGTGTCAGCCGACACGATCTCGGCCGCGAGCAATTTCTTGAAAAGGTTTGGCAGTGGAAAGCGGAATCCGGCGGTAACATCAGCCGCCAGCTGCGGCGACTCGGCTCTTCCCTGGATTGGAGCCGTGAGCGCTTTACCATGGACGAGGGCCTGTCAAAGGCGGTGCAGGAAGCCTTTGTCCGCCTCCACGAGGACGGTCTGATTTATCGCGGCAAACGCCTGGTGAACTGGGATCCGAAACTGCACACGGCCATTACCGATCTGGAAGTTGAAAGCCGGGAGGAAAAAGGCTCCCTGTGGCACCTGCGCTACCCGCTGGCGGACGGAGCCCGCACCGCCGACGGCCGGGATTATCTGGTCGTCGCCACCACTCGGCCGGAAACCATGCTGGGCGATAGCGCCGTCGCGGTCCACCCGGACGACGAGCGTTACAGCTCACTGATTGGCAAATTTCTGGAATTGCCCTTGGTCGGCCGCCGCATCCCGGTGATCGCCGACGATTATGTGGACCGGGAATTCGGCACCGGCTGTGTGAAGATTACGCCGGCGCACGACTTCAACGACTACGAAGTCGGCAAGCGCCACAACCTGCCCCTGATCAATGTGCTGGACAAAAATGCCGCGGTGTTGCCGCGCGCGCAGGTGTTCCGTGTCGATGGCACCCTCGACCAACAGCTGGATCCGAGCCTGCCGGCCGACCTCGCCGGCCTCGATCGCTTCGAAGCGCGCAAGCGGGTGGTCGCGGCCTTCGAGGCGGCCGGGCTGCTCGATAAAATCGCCGATCACGTTCTCAAAGTTCCCCGCGGCGATCGCAGCAACGCCGTGGTGGAGCCCTGGTTGACCGACCAGTGGTATGTCAGCACTCAACCGCTCGCCGCACCGGCTATAGCCGCCGTGGAAGACGGCCGCATCCAGTTCGTGCCGAAGCAATACGAAAACATGTATTTCGCCTGGATGCGCGACATTCAGGATTGGTGTATCTCCCGTCAGTTGTGGTGGGGCCACCGGATTCCCGCCTGGTATGATGCTGACGGCCGCGTTTACGTTGGCCGCAGTGAAATGGAAGTGCGCCAGAAATATCAGCTGGCCGCCGACCTGCCCCTGCGCCAGGATGAAGACGTGCTGGATACCTGGTTCAGTTCCGGCCTCTGGACGTTTTCCACTCTCGGCTGGCCTGAACAGACGGAGCTGCTGAAAAAATTCCACCCGACGGACCTGCTGGTCACTGGCTTCGACATTATTTTCTTCTGGGTCGCGCGCATGATCATGCTTACGCTGCACCTGGTGAAGGACGAGCGCGGCGTTAGTCAGATTCCGTTCAAGACCGTTTACGTGCACGGCCTGGTGCGGGACAGCCAGGGACAGAAGATGAGCAAATCCAAGGGCAATGTGCTGGATCCATTGGACATAGTGGACGGTATTGACCTGGAAACGCTGGTGCAGAAACGCACCAACGGACTCATGAACCCCAAGGACGCCCCGAAAATCGAAAAGGCGACTCGCAAGGAATTTCCCGAGGGCATAGCCCCCTACGGCACCGATGCCCTGCGTTACACCTTCTACTCGCTGGCTTCCACGGGCCGCGATATCAATTTTGATATGGGCCGCGTCGAGGGTTACCGCAATTTTTGTAACAAGCTATGGAATGCCTCTAATTACGTGCTGGGTAATTGCGAGGGTCAAGATTGCGGCCAAGACGGCGACGACTATGAACTGACGCTGGTGGACCGCTGGATCATCAGCCGCCTGCAAGAAACGGAAAAAGCCGTGGCGGAGGGTTTTGTTACCTTCCGCCTCGACCTGGTAAGCCAGCTGATTTACGACTTTATCTGGAAGGATTACTGCGATTGGTACATCGAATTGTCGAAATCGGTCCTCGGCGACACCAATGCCACCCCTGCGCAGCAGCGCGGCGCGCGCCGGACACTGGTGCGCGTGCTGGAGGCAACACTGCGGCTCGCGCATCCGCTAATGCCATTTATTACCGAAGCAATTTGGCAGAGGGTCAAGCCCTTGGCGGGCGTGCGCGGCGATACTCTGATGCTGCAGGCCTACCCGCGGGCGGACGAGTCGAAGATCGACAAAGACGCGGAGCGCGAAACCGAATGGCTGAAGGCCGTGATCACGGCGGTGCGCAATATCCGCGGTGAAATGAACATACCCGCGGGAAAAAAACTGCCTCTTTACCTGGCGGAGGGAAGTCCCGACGACCGCCGAGCGCTCGAAACCAACCGGGCCTTTCTCACCAAATTGGCGGGCCTGGACTCAATCACTTGGCTCGAGCCAGGCACCAAGGCCCCGATGAGCGCGAAGGCGCTGGTGGGCAAGCTACAGGTGATGGTGCCCATGGCCGGCCTGATCGATAAAAACGCGGAACTGGCGCGCCTGGCCAAGGAACGGGATCGGCTGGAAAAAGATGTGGAGCGCGTGCAGACCAAACTGGCCAGTCCCGCTTTTGCCGATAAAGCGCCGGCGGAAGTGGTGCAAAAAGAGCGCGACAAGCTGGCGGAGGCGCAGGAAAAACTGACCAAACTGCAGCAGCATTGCGCGGAGATCGCGGCCCTCTGACGACCATTTATCGCCCTGGCATTTAACCCTTCCCGGGGTCTTCCGCCAAATTCCGGCACTGCCGGAATGTCCTTCTATACTGAGTAACTATCCGCGGGGGCATAGCCCCCGATTCATTCAGTCACGCTCCCAGACCGGGGGCGGCCGTAGGAATAGAAGGATCAGACCCATGGGCACACCCATTGACCAATACCTCAATATTCTCGCCAAAAAAGACGGTTCCGACCTCTACCTCAGCACGGGCGCACCGCCCTGCGCCAAGTTTCAGGGTGTATTGAAACCCCTGGCGCCGGAGCCTTATCAGGCCGGCCAGATCGAAGCCATTGCCCACCAGATCATGGATGGGGAACAGCGGGAAATGTTTGCCAAGGACCTGGAGATGAACCTGGCAATTTCGATTCCCAACGTTGGACGCTTCCGCATCAATATTTTTAAACAGCGCAATGAAGTCGCCATAGTGGCCCGCAACATCAATACGGAAATTCCCAAGTTTGAAAACCTCGGACTGCCGGAAGTACTGAAGGATCTGGTGATGAACAAACGCGGCCTGATCCTGTTCGTCGGCGGTACGGGCTCGGGCAAATCCACGTCCCTCGCGGCCCTGATCGACCACCGCAACAGCACCGCCGGCGGCCATATCATCACCATCGAAGATCCGGTGGAATTTGTGCATAAGCACAAGAAGAGCATTGTCAATCAGCGCGAAGTGGGCGTGGATACGCGCTCCTTCAAAAACGCCTTGAAAAATACCCTGCGCCAAGCGCCGGATGTCATTTTGATTGGCGAAATCCGCGACCGCGAAACCATGGAACACGCTCTGGAATTCGCCGAAACCGGTCACTTGGCTATTTCAACGCTGCACGCCAACAATGCCAACCAAGCGCTGGAACGTATTATTAACCTGTTCCCCGATGAGAAACGTCCGCAATTGCTGATGGGCCTGTCGCAAAACCTGCGCGGTTTTGTTTCCCAACGCCTAGTGCCCACCGTGGATGGCAAACGTTGCGCCGCCGTGGAAGTTCTGCTCGGCACCAAAACCATTCAGGAACTGGTGCTAAAAAACCGTCTCACCGAAATCAAGGAGATTATGGAAAAGTCGGAAAATCTCGGCATGCAGACTTTCGACGGCGCCTTGTTCAAATTATTTATGGCCGGCAAAGTCAGCTACGACGACGCTATCGCCAATGCCGACTCTCCTAACAACCTGCGCCTGCGCATCAAACTTGCCCAGGGAGAAAGTCCGGTGGCGGCCAAAAGTGACAAAGCGCCGGTGAAAACCAGTTTTGGCGAATTAAAACTCGTGGTGGATGAACCGCCGGACGAAGAACAGGAAGCTCAACAGCGCTAATGCCATCCAAGCCTACCGGCGCCCACCGCCGGTTTGACGCCGGCCCTATCCAGGGCCATTCTTAAGAAAGTTCGATTGAGTTCTGGATAGACGAATTTCCGCCATAAAACATATAAAGGCGGGTCCGAATCTTGCTAACACATTTCGGCTTATGTTCAAGGTGCAAAGAAACTTCGTTAATGGCAAGTTTTTAACCAACTTTGAGCATTTGCAGTACAATGGCGCCCGCCTGAACCGCAGAGAATATTGCAGCGCGTCGGACACTTTTACAAAGCGCGCCGCGGCTTTGGCAGGATCGGGTTCCACTGACAATCGGTAAACGCCTATCCATTTGCAGATAACGAATAAGGAACACTTGAGATTATGGCTATGGAAGATGCAACGCTGATCAAGCGAGGGAATCAAGCCTTTGTCCTGCGCGCGCTGGCAAACGGCGAGGAATATCCTCTCCAGGGGGAAATGCTGGTGGGGCGCGAAGTCGAATGTGCCATCACCCTAGACTCCGGACACATCTCCCGTTACCACGCCAAAATCAATGTCTCTCCCAATGGCGTGTATATCGAAGACCTGCATTCCACCAATGGCACTTTCGTCAACGGGCAAAAAATCAAAGGGCGAATTCGCCTGAATGTCGGAGACGAGGTTGCTTTTGATGACATCACCTTTCGCCTGACATCCAACGCATCGGGCGCTGCGGCGGATACTGCATTGTCACCGCGACGCCATCCGCAAAATGAAGCACATCTTCAGTCGGTGGCGAATCGACCTTACACGCCACCCAAGCCGGTTCGCCCTTCGCTGGTGTCCAACCGTCCCGATTACACGCCGGATCTGAATAAAGTCGATGAATTGCTGAATTCAGCGCCCGGTCCAGCCGGACGTTTTGCTGACCCTGCCCAGCCCCGCCCTTTGGAAGAGGCCGCGCCGGTCGATGAGGCAGCGGATGGCGAGCGCACCCAGTTTCTTTCCACCGCGCAACTCGACCGGCTGGTGGAGCGCGGACGCATGGATCAGGACTTGAATGTCGGCAGTGGTCCACGGCTGATCGTGATGACAGCCCCTCTACGCGGCAAGCTGTTCGAATTGCAGAACGCACCTCTGGGTACGAACTGGCAGATCGGCCGCGACACCAATGCCGAAATTTGCCTTAACGACAAAACCATCTCCAACGACCACGCCCGTCTCGCCAAAACCGCAGATGGCTATCAACTCGCGGCAACCCACGCAAAGAACGGCATATTGGTAAACGGCTTTGCCAAGGGCCGTGCATTCCTCAACCACAATGACAAGATTCAAATCGGCCGTACGGAGCTGGTGTTCAAAACTGACGAAAACCACAACGTCAACAGCCCTATGGTCGACAAATCCGCATCCGATGGGCAGCGCATGCGTCGTTATTCCATCATTGTCACTGTAGTGGCATTAGTNNNCAATGAATTCCGTCAATCACCTGCTTTCAGGGTGGGGCCTGGTGTTTGCCATTTTTCGCCCGAATCCTCCCGCAGAGTGCCTTTTTCCATCCCCTCCCCTGCCTCCTTCGGGGCGTTAAATACATTCAACGGATGCAGGACACGCCTGCACCGCCAAACAGCCGGCCCCTTTCACGGCCAAAGATCGATTCCAGGAGACCTTTATGAAAACCGCATTCGTTTTTTCCAGCTTTGTTCTTGCCACCGCCATCAGCGCCAACAGCTACGCAGCGCGTAGCGCAAATCAACAGGCGGCCCTTGAAGGTTCCACCTTCGCCGGTTTAACCATCGCAGGTGCGGTGGCCGCCGGCCCCATCGGCTTTGTCGTCGGCGCTCTGGGCGGTGCGTTTCTCGCGGACCAGAGTCGCCAGGCCAATAGTGCGGAGTTGGCATTGAGCCGGGCGGGCCAGGAGCACGAGCAACTGCGCCAGGCTTTGAATGACAAAACCGACGAAGCTGAACAGTTGGAGGAACTGGCCGCTGAACGCATGACATTTCATGTGCTGTTTGCCAGCGGCGCCGACACCCTCAGTGACGTGGATATGCAACGCTTGAAGATGCTGGTGGATCATCTACAGGCAAACCCGGAGCTAGTGGTGAATTTGGACGGCCATGCGGACCCACGCGGCACCGATGAGTACAACAATGTGCTCTCGCAAGAGCGCGCCAAGGCTGTTAAGCAGGCCCTGGTGGATCTGGGAATTCCCGAGGAGCGTATCAGCCATCAAGGACACGGAAATCGATTTTCCAACGCCGCCAAAGGCGACGAAGAGGCCTATCAGCAAGAGCGTCGCGTCGACATCACCATCGACCATCAGGCCCCCGCATACAGCGGCATTTGAAATCTCAAACATTCCTCCTCGGAAGCTTGGCCCGCCCTGTGCGGGCTTTTTTTATGGGCGGGAGAAGGATTTAAGGACATAGATATCAAAGCGCGAGGATTTTCCTTCAAGGGTGTAGTGAGGTTTGACGCCGCCGATTGCAGGTGCATGGCGCGGCCGTTTGACGACCACCCGGTGACTCGCCTTGGCGAGCGCGGCCTGCAACAAGGCTTCATCATCCAGGTCCTGGCCAATGACCTGATGAAACGCCTGCATTTCCTTTTTCACCGCAGCGGATTTCTGCCGCTCGGGGAACATTGGGTCGAGATAAATCACGTCGGCTACTTGAGCGACCTGAGTCTGAAGATGGGTAATGCTGTTCCCTGGAAGCAGCTGCATGCGGCCGATGATATCCGCCAGTTCAGCATCTTCCGCCATTGCGAAGGCGCGGGCGCGCAATAATCCATCCTCCAGCAGCGCAAAGGCCACCGGCGAGCGTTCCATCAAACGGACCTCACAGCCAAGGCACGCCAGCACAAACGCATCGCCGCCCAAACCCGCCGTGGCATCGAACACCCGTGGTTTGATGCCCGCAGCCACGCCCACAGCTTTGGCGATCATCTGACCCTTGCCCCCGCCGTAAAGGCGGCGATGAGAGGCACCTCCCGCGCAAAAATCCACTTGAATCCGCCCGTGTTTTTTGCCATCAGCAGCCTCCAGATACACGCCTTCAGCGGTGAAACGGAGGTGGTAAGCGGTCTCATCTGTGGTTTGGTTGAGGGCAACCTGCAACTGCGCAGCACAGGTCTCCGCGGCCATCTGAGCGGCGGGGTTGTGGGAAAAAACGGCTACAGAACTGCTCATCGAAAAACCAAAAGTCACTCGGAAGTTTGTCACGGCCTTGTAACACACCCGCCCTACATTTGCGCAAAATTTTCAGAGGCCTTTATGAGATACGTTTCCATCGCCGATTGTTTGATGATTGCCATTCTTTCCCTGCTCCCGGTGACCGGTTCCGCCGACTTCCGGGTGGCCGAGTTTTCCTCTCGGGACGAAGGTTTACTGTTGACGTTGAGCGGCTCCAATACAGTCGGCGGCGCCCTCGCCCCGGCCTGGGCGCGGGCGTTCTTGCAAGCCAAAGGCGCACGCCAGGTAACCACCATGGCGCTGACGGCAGAAAACGAATACCGAGTTGTCGGTCGCAATAGTGAGAAGCTGGTGTTTATCGATATCCGTGCCCACGGCTCCAGCACCGGTTTTGTCAGTCTTGAAAATAGCGAAGCCGACATCGCTATGTCATCACGGCCAGTTAAAGCACTGGAGCGCGACCGCCTGTTGAAACTCGGCGATTTGTTCGAGGCGGAGGCAGAACATGTGGTGGCAATTGATGGTCTGGCCATCGTTGTTCACCCCGAAAACCCTGTGAAACATCTGTCGGTGGAAGCCATCGCCGGCGCGTTTACCGGCGATATTCGCAACTGGCGTGACCTCGGTGGTCCCGATCGTCCTATCCATATTTACGCCCGCGACCAGAAATCCGGCACCTGGGATACATTCCAAACACTGGTATTGGGAGATCGCCAACTTTACCGGCACGCGGCGCGTTTTGAGTCCAACGATGAGCTATCCGACAAGGTAGCTGCCGATCCTGGGGCGATAGGATTCGTCGGCCTGGCCTCAGTGCGCAACGCCAGAGCCCTGGCCGTACACCACGGGGACAGCCCTGCAATGGCGCCGGAAAAACTCTTCGTCGCCACCGAAGATTACCCCCTCGCCCGCCGCCTGTACCTATATAAACCTACCGCCGCTACGCACCTCATGGCCGATGAGTTTATTGGCTTCGCCCAACATGAAACCGGACAAGCGCTGGTGGAAGAAGTGGGTTTCATAGCACAGACACCAACGGAAATCGCCGTTGTTCATCAAGCGGGGCCGGAGTTCTACCAAATGTTGGCGGAGTACGCGCAAAGACTCTCGCTGAACTTCCGCTTTCGCCCCGGCAGTGCGGAGCTCGACAGTAAAGCCAAACGCGATGTGAAGCGTTTGGCAGACTATTTGAAGCAACAGGGCAAACGAGAGTTGCGTATTCAACTGGTGGGGTTTTCCAATCAGAAAAAGGACTCAAGTCTCGCTGATGTGTTATCCCGGCTGCGTGCAACTGCGGTAAAAACGGCTCTATTCGAGCAGGGTGTCATTACGGAATCGGTTATGGGGTTCGGCGCGACGCGGCCGCTTAGCGGCGCAAAAAACGGTAATAGCAAAAATGATCGGGTGGAGGTTTGGCTTTATCCGGATGCCAATACGCTGGCCATCGAACAGCTCAAAATGACAGAACCCGCCGTGAGCAACTCACCCTTGTTAAAACTCGCCAACCAGCCCTAACCGACCTTCAAAAACTATCGCTGGAGGCGCCCACACGTAACATTGGCGAGGGTCTACACTTAAGGAGTCACTCACACAGGGTCTCCTCTCATGGAGTTCGATCCCGCATTGGCGCGCCCCCCCGGCCCCTTGACCATTGGTGTCTATACCCCCTTTTTGCAGGGCTTTTATATCGGCGAACTGGTTAACCAGATTCGCCAGCTGTGCTTTGTTAAAGGCTACCGTCTGGTGGTGATTCGCACCGGTGGGTACGGCAAATTCCAATCCGCGCTGCAGTTAGAGCAAATCGACTGCGCCATTTTTATTCGCAACGCCGTCTCCACCGAATTTGTTGAAAGCCTGCTCAACTCCGGCAAACCCTGCGTCGCTATCGCCTACGACTATTTTCCACTCACTGTGCCTGTGGTGTCCTCTGACAACCAATTCGGCATTAGCCTTGCAATGGACCACCTGCTGAAGGCAGGGCATAACAAAATCGCGTTTGTCGGCGACCTCAGTCAATACGACCTGCGCAAGCGCTACGAATACTATTGCGAAGCCCACGATCAGTATCAGCTGCCACTTAATGAGCACTATCTGTTCGCAGTGAACGACACCCAATTCAGCAGTGGCCGCCAGGCGGCGCAACAGTTTATCGACAGCAATTGCGATGCGACCGGAATCATCTTCGGCGCGGGGCTAATCGGCATCGGCTTCTTGCAGTACATCCGCCAAGCACGGCTGGATTTAAGCGTGCGACTCCATGCGGTGTGTTTTGATGCTCTGCCGCTAATTCCTGTCTTCACTCCAGAGCTTGCCAGCATTGATCAAAACTTAAATTTAATTGCCTACCGTGCCATCAATGTATTGGAAAACCAATTAACACATAAAGACACACCACATGGAATTTTGATTGAGCCCAAACTTACCCGCATGAACCAAGGCGGCGAAATTCGCGCCGACGCATTTATTGCAACCTGCGTCGATCTTCCAGAGTTTCACAACGCCAATTACGTGAAAGGCTTACTGGCAAATATGCACGAATGGCCGCGGGAAATCGCCGCATCCGGCCTTGACCAGATCATGAGCATTGCGCCGCTTTTTGAACGGTTTATGGGCTTGACGTTTTTGTCGCGTCATTTTATCGACAACAATCAAAAAGCCTGGATAAAACAAATCAAGGCATTCCTTGCAGAAGGCGTATCAAAAACGGACTTATCTGACAGTTCCAGCCTATGCAGGGAAGAAAAATTTCCACCCGCCTCCATGCGCCAACTCGTCCACGCAAAGTACGATTTTCAACTTCATGTGCCGATACAACTGAACGGCAAAATCTGGGGATTTTTGAGCACTGTAGGGCACACCGCCGCGCCGACGCCGGCGGCCAGTTTCTTCGCCTTTGGCGGTTACATCGAAGCGATCGTGCGTTTGTTCGAGCAGGACCTGGAAATTAAAGTGCTGCAAAAGAAAGTTGCCGATGCTAAAGCCCCTAGCGCTGGCCATGAAATCGCACCAGACCGTGAAGCACTAATCACCTGGAATTTTGACGAAGGACTTACGGTTTGGTCAGAAAAAGCCTTGCAAAAACTCGGCTTCCAGTCCTCCATGGAATTGAACATCTACAGCAATATGGACCTCACCGACCGCATCCATAAAGACGACCTGCCGCACGTCCGCGATCTTGTGTCGCAAAGCAAAAATGATAAAGCGGGCTTCCAGACTCAACTGCGTTACAAGATGAGAAACGGGCAATTCACTGAGGCCATTCTGGCAGGAGAACCCATACTTGATGATGAGCAGCGCATGACGGGAATGAAATTTTATCTGGGGGTCAATCATGCGCTTTGACATCTCCCACCAGAGGCTCTGCTGACATGTCGGGCCTGGAGTCACTATCGCTGGAATCGAGTGGATCCATGGTCGGCATAGTGGCTTTTTTTGTGATCAATGTGATCATCAACCTGTTCCTTATTAATAAAATCTTTGAGGAACGTCAGCGCAGCCGAAAATTGGCAAAACAAAAAAAAGACGACACCAAAATCATCCGTGAATTTCTCGAATTGCAGCACCAAGAGACGCGGACGCATAATCGGCGATTGCAAAAACAGGTAACGCTCGACAAAGAGGTCATTTACTTGCGCACTGCCTACATGAAAATTGAAGGCAATGCGATTGCATATAAAGTGGACACAGATCCCTACTGGTCTTACATCAATGAACAGCTGAAAAAAGTCATCAAGGCTGCGGTACCGCAACTGCTGCACAAAGATGCTGAAGTCAAAGAACTGCAGAACAAAATCACCCTTTTAAAAGATAAGATCCGTCTAATACCAGGCAAGGATAACGACCCTAAAGTCAATGATAAAAAGGAACGCATCGTTACCATGCTGGAGAATTTTTCGCACCAGCATGTGCATTCCGCCGGTGATCGCAACCGCTTGAAAAAGCAGGTTCATAAAATTGAAAGTTTGGTGCAACTGTTCGAAGACCCCGAGGCACGACGGCAATATACGGCGGAGCGGCGTCAGAAAACCTATCTAAAAAGCAGTCAAAAGCATTTAAACAAGCTGCAGGACAACCACCTTATCAATGAAAACAATATCCGCGCGCTGGAAAACGCTTTGGAAAAAAACCCATCCACCAAAGGCATGGAAGAAGAGTTGCGGCGATTTAAAGATGAAAATGGCAAACTAAATCTGCATGTGGATCAACTGAAGAAAGAGCTCAGAGACTTTCAGGAGCGCATGGGTAACCGCGATACACCAAGCTTATTTATCGAAACCGCCAAGGAAAAAAAGACAGACGCCGTAGACATGTTCTCGCTCTCCGATGAGATTCTCTCTTCCAATGAAAAAGAAATCGACCGGCTTCGCGATGTAATATCCAACCAGCGCCGATCGATCGTAGACATGGAAGAAAGCCTGGAGAATTTACAAGGGCTCAGCCAATCCGAAAGCGCCGATCACAGATCCGAAATCGAAAAACTTCAGCGCTGTATTCAGGAGTCGGAAGTGTGCATCAGCATGCTGGAGCAGGAGTTGGATGAACTGAAAAAGGATCTCGATACCATTCGCCACAACCGTGATGAAGCTGGCATTACGCTGGCCGAAACGAGTCAGCTGGGAGAGGAGCTGAACACCATCAAAGCCGATCTGGAAAAAGCTCTGGACAAAAGTCAGCGAGGCGATGCGATTATCGAATTTGTGCGAGAGGCGCTCCAGGCATCATCGATGGAGGATATTTCCTTGCTGATTTACGAAAATATCGCCAGCTTGAATTATTTGCCAGCGCTCATCGTCAAAGGCGCGGATCGATTTATTGAAATGGCCCAGCAAAGCACCCTCTCAGCCCGCGATAAAGTGCTGATCAACAATATGCAATTTAATGAGGTCAATCCAGGACGCGGCGGTCAACTGGCATTTCGTTTTCTGAATATCGCGGGATTGGTACGCCCTGCACTGGGTGAGGAGATCGACAGTGATGATCAAACATATATTGTCGAAGTCGTAAAAATCGCCGATCGTATCATTGGTCACTTGGTGACAAATCAAAAGGTGAAATCGTCATCCAAGGCGCTGGACAATACCATCAACACCATCAAACAAACCTCCTACGAGCTGGACAAAATGCTGGAGGATTCGGCGAAAAAGACCAAAAAACTGGTGAGCAATAATTTCGGTCAAGTGCAGGACATAGCCCGCGCGAAGGGTTTGGGCGCCAGCCATATCGCGTCATTCAGCGCTATTGAACAGGAAACTCTGCGACAACTGGAAGCGGGGAATACCGTGCGACTGAAGTTGCGCAAACAATTTTTAACGCTGCTGAATCAACTGGAGAATT
>DJFQ01000031.1:23654-27036 GCA_002432095.1 Marinagarivorans sp. UBA5868
GCGGAACCGATGGACATCAAGCTGCCGCCGACTCCTGCGGTTAGGGTAATAAGCAGCCAGTTACCCAATGACATTGTTGGCTCCATGGTCAGCACCGCAAACATCACTGGAATATTATCGATAACGGCCGACACCAAACCGAGCACCACGTTGGCATAAACCGCATCCCAGTTGCCATAAAGGGTTTCTGACATCAGCGCGAGATAACCCATAAAACCCAGGCCGCCGACGCACACCACAACTCCGTAAAAAAACAGCAGCGTATCCCACTCCGCTCTAGCGACCCGACTGAAAACGTCAAAAGGCACCACACTGCCTAAACGTGCTAACGCAGCCTGATCGCCCGCCTGCTCGGCGATGGTTCTTTTTCGCTCCAATGAAGCCGGGAGTGTTTTCCTCAGGAAGTAGCCAAAAAATTGGAGATAACCCAGACCTGTCATCATGCCCAAAACCGGAGGCAGATGAACGAGGGTATGGCAAAGCACGGCGGTGACGATGGTGAGTAAAAACAGCGCGAGAATTCGCTTGGCGCCGCGCTTAAGCTCCACTTCTTCATAAACTGCGGTGGGTTTGCGATTTTGGATAAAAAAGCTCATCACCATTGCGGGCAATAAATAGTTGACGGCAGCAGGAATGAACAGCGGAATAAATTCGCTGAAGCTCACCATACCGGCCTGCCAAACCATGAGCGTCGTAATATCGCCAAACGGACTGAAGGCGCCGCCAGCATTGGCAGCGACCACCACGTTGACACAGCAGAGATTCACAAAACGCGCATCATCGCCAGCCACCTTGACCAGCACCGCGCACATCAACAACGCGGTGGTGAGGTTATCCGCGATTGGGGAAATGAAAAATGCCAGCGTTCCAGTAATCCAAAACAGCGAGCGATAACTGAATCCTTTACGTATCAACCAGGTTCGCAGCGCATCGAAAACCCGCCGTTCCTCCAATGCGTTGATGTATGTCATGGCCACCAGAAGGAACAACATAAGCTCGGCAAATTCCAGCAGCGTGTGGCGGAACGCGGCTTCCGACTGGTCGTTCAAACCCGCCTGGGTATAGACCCAACCGATGAGAACCCAAATAATTCCCGCCGCTACCAGAACCGGTTTTGATTTACGCAAATGCAATCGTTCTTCCGCCATTACCAACATATAAGCCAAAACAAAAATCACCATGGCGACTAAGCCAACCATGCTGTTGGTCAGATCAATGGGGCCGGTGGCGGCGGTGGCAAGTTGACTGAAAAAAGCAAAAGGCAGACAGCAGGTGAGAGGAAGCAAAAGGTATCGAATCATTGTCGTTCCGGAGGTGTGGTTCTAACTAAATGGCTGACAGAAGCGCGGAAAAAGCAACGGAGCAAAGCTGCAGGACGAGGCACCGATTGCCCTTGGCGAAACCGCGGGCGCGGCATTATACGCAAATAAAAAATCAGGTGGGCAAACCATGGGCCAACTGCGTTTTGCGGATTAATGCAGAGCAATAGCGCACATCCATAAAATTAATTTGCCGCTGATATTGACTCCTACCGCCACTGGCCCAAACTTACCGGCATCTGCCCTCCGGTTTCTTCCATGTACCGCACCCGCAAATCCACCCCACAGTTGTCCGGCATCCGCCTGCTCGGCGGCGCGCTCGCGTTTCTGCTGTTGTGTGGCACAGCGCTGCTGGGTGGAACACAACAGGCCAAGCCAACCTCTACCGGTTTCTGGCATGCGGGCACGAAAGCGCCGCTGATTGATGTTGTTGCCTATCCCAAAGACTGTCAGCGTAGTGGTGAGTCACGCTGGCGGTACACCGGCGAAGGCGATGATTCGACCGATCAACCCTTCGCGCTGGATGCTTATCCTCAACCATCACACCTTACCGCGAGACAAAGCGCCGCAGCGCAGCCCAAACGCGCCGTGCTCATCGCGTTTTCCCAATATCGCCCCCAAGCCCCCGGGGCGCCTCCACTGGTGTAACCCTCCGTCAAAAAAATCTTAAATCGCCGCTACTAGCTAGCGGTTCGCGCTTTTTGCCTTCGCACCGCCGATTGCATGCGCCTGACACCAATGAGGATTACCCATGCGTTCCCTACTCGCCCGGGCTGTGGTTTACAGCTTTTTTATTCTGTTGGGCCTGCTCAGCGCCCTACCAAACGTGTTACCCGATGCGGTTTTACAGAAGCTGCCGTCCTGGTATGCCGCCAATACGATCACCCTCGGCCTGGATCTGCGCGGCGGCTCACACCTGCTGCTTGAGGTCGATACCCGCAGCTTGTCCCTGGAAAAAAACCAGAATCTGGCGGACCAACTCGTCAGCCAAATGCGCGAGGCGCGAATCTTTCACAGTCGCCCGGAGGTCAATGCCGAGCGCACCAAAGTGACAGTGACCAATCCGGCGGATCTGGACCGGGTTCGGGAGATGCTGAAGCCGCTGCTGGAAAGCACCAGTAAAGGCGGTAGAGGTTACGGCGTGGACGCAACCGGTGCGTCACTCACCATCACCCCCACCAAAGAATTTATTCAGGAGCTGCAAAAGGACGCAGTCGAACGCAGCCTGGAAGTGGTCCGCCGACGCCTCAATGAAACGGGCCTGGTGGACCCCACCATTACCCGCCAGGGCAGCGACGGGGTGCTGGTGCAACTGCCGGGCGTGGACGATCCGGGCTATATCCGCCAGTTGTTGGGCACCACCGCCAAAATGACCTTTCACTTGGTGGCCGATGGCAGCTCCCCCAGCCAAACTCGCATTATTACGTTGCCCGGCGAGACATCCTCTGAGCGTCACCAATTGGAAGCGCGGGTAGCGTTGGAAGGACAGCACATCAGCGATGCTCAACTAGGATTCCATCAGGACACCCGCGAACCGGTCGTCAATTTCAAACTGGATACCGAAGGCGCGCGCCGCTTTGCCGACATCACCACCAACAATATCGGCAGGCCGTTTGCGATCGTGTTGGATGGCAAAGTCATCACCGCGCCAGTGATCCGCGGCGCTATCACTGGCGGCAGCGGCGAAATCAGCGGCAACTTCACCTCTGCCAGTGCCAACGACCTGGCACTGCTGCTGCGCGCCGGCGCCCTGCCCGCTCCCTTGAAAGTCATCGAAGAGCGCACCGTTGGTCCGGACTTGGGCAGCGACTCCATTGCCATGGGCATCAGCACCGGTATTCTGGGAGCCGCTCTGGTGTTTGTGTTTATGGTGGGCATCTACGGGCGTTGGGGTCTGATCGCCTGTACCGGTCTCGCCATCAATATTGGTTTGGTGTTTGGCATTCTGAGCCTGTTTGGCGCCACTCTTACCTTGCCGGGCATCGCCGGTTTTATTTTGAGTATCGGTATGGCGGTGGATGCCAATATTCTGATCAACGAGCGTATTCGCGAGGAAACCCAGA
>DJFQ01000075.1:0-3088 GCA_002432095.1 Marinagarivorans sp. UBA5868
CGCCGATAGCGATGCTTATGAAGTCAACGTACGCTTCAAGCTCGCCAACAATTTGCAAAGCGGCTACGAATACCGTGTCATCCGAATGAATAAAGACGGCGAAAAATCCGTGACCGACTGGATGCCTTCGACACAGGCAGTGATTGATGTGTCTTTAGACGTGGACAGCGTATCCGCAACCGCAACTGAAACCGCAACTGAAACCGCAACCGAAAATGATAGCGGCGAGCCTGACGATGAGAATTGAGGGTTAACGGAATGAAATTTTTAGACGGGTTTATATGCTTATTTGAGCGTTTCCGGGTAATTACATCGGGAACCTGCTGCGGTTTGCTTCTCGGCCTTTTTATGATTGCGCCATCTGCCAGCGCTGTAGTGTTGTATGACGAGGGCCGCGAATTTATTGATGGCGTTTCTCTTCTGCGCGACAAGGAGGATCCAAAAGCTTATTACTATTTGCCCACCGTACCGGCTATTGCCATGGATCCGTTGACGAACAAACCGCGCATGATGCTGATTAAATTTGTGGATCCAGCGGGTAAAACCAGCGGAGGCTTGGTGCATTTCCTCTTCACCCTGGATATGCCGGAAGATCGCCTGAAAAAAATCAATGAATCATTGGCGAAAAAAGTACCGGGCGCTTCCATTCGTGGCCCCGTTATATTGCGCACGGATAGCGGCGAAGAAAGCGGGGATGAGGAAAGCAAGGCATCCTTTAAAATCATTTCCTCAACCTTGACGAAAAAAAGTGGCGAAGACTCCTTTACCTCTTCGCTTGTCACCAGCGGCGTTGCCCCTGTAACACCTGGATCGCAAGCGGCTGTGGCCGCAAGATTGAGCGAGCAGGGGGCGACCTTATTGTGGGAATCGCTCCGTCAGCCGACTTCCGATATTTCGGTGGCCATAAGTGCGAGCTACGAAGCGGCTCTACCGGCATATCGGGGCAAAGTAAAAGCCGACCTCAATACGGTTTACAACCATTTGTTCAAGATATTCAACGAGCAGGCAGGCTATACCAAGACCGAAATCCGCAAGCAATTCGATGAGCTCGTGCGCACCGGTGTCATTGAGGTGGATATTACCGATCGGGAGGGATTGGGTATCGATTCCACCCGGTTGGCCGGTCTNNGGGTCTGATGAATTTGGTCACCGAGAAACTGGTGGACATGTTATTCGATACAACACAAGGTTTTTCCAAGCTGCCAACGCAGGAAAGTATTCCGGCGAATGTGGTGGAGGGCCGGCAAAAGCGTGGGTTTTTAGCAGAGCTTTTCACCGGCAGCGGCGACCAGGCTTACGTCACGGATAATCAATTCACTTTGCGCGAGCGAGAGGAGATCAAACAGGCGACTTTTTCTATGGTTTTTACCCAAAACACCACGATAAAAGTCCCTTTCAATTCCACCGGCAACATGAGCGGTCTATACGACACCTGGGGCAAGGATGAAAGCCTGTTCCGCGTTGTGGGCCTGAATGATGCAGCCTTCGAAAAACGTGAGGTTTTTTTCGAGGTTGACCCGACGTATTACCGCGCGTTTACCGAAAATATTAATTCGGTGACCGTGAGCTTTGCAAAAAAATATCCCTCCCGTCCCAATCAAGCGGATTTCACCAGTGAAATTGTTTTCAACCATAAAGATGTCGAGAAGGCCAATTTCACCAAGAGTCTCATATATCCACGACTGGGACTGACGGGTACCGATTGGCTGGAGTATCGCTATCGCACGGTGTGGAGTTTCCGCGGCGGCAAGACCATCGCCGTTCCGGCGGATATCAGCGCGTATGAAAACAATAACTCTCCCAGTATCAGCCTTGCGCCACCCGCACAACTGACGCAGATCGAGATCGACGGCGATGCGGTAACCATGAGCGAGGCCAATATCCGCAGGGCCATGGTGGAATTCAGTTATCGTTTGTTGGGCGAAAAGAAAAGCAAATCTATTGCACTCTTGCCGCAAAGCGAGGAAATCCTGCAATCGCTTTCAATACTTCATGATCAACAATCGCCCATTCAGTATCGCGTGAAATGGTATGGCAAAACGGGAACGCGGAGTGGGGCTTGGCAACCTTTGGAAGACAGCTATCTCTTTCTGTTGCCGCCGCCGGATAAGGATGACCATTAAGGAGTATTCGTTATGCAGGCGCGTGTGAAAATTTTGATCTTGCTATGGATTGCGTTGTCATCACCGGCGTTTGGTCAAAGTATTTTGATAGACCACCCTGTCAAATGTGGGANNAATCCACATGTTGCGCTGAATGAAAAAGGCAAACACGAATTTTCCTTTACCCGCTATGTGCAATCCGAAAAAACGGCAGACGAAAAAGTGGGTGGTATCGCGGAAGCAGAAGGTGGCGGCATCGTGCATTTCCTGGTGGATTACACAGTGCCGAAAACGGATTTGCGCAAGGCGGAACTGGCATTGCAGGAGATCAACAAACACGCGGTGCTGCGCGGACCGATCCTGTTCGAATCCGGCAGTTTTGCGTTGGTTAGCAGCGTCAGTACAGACCCGGAAAAACCATCGGATCTCACACGGCAGATTGTCGGCGTGGGCAAGGCGCCGCTTATTGAAGGATTAAAGGCCGCCATTTCTATCCACCTGACCAAAAAAGGCGCGCAGATTCTGTGGCAGTCGTTTCAGATGGATACACCGGATATATCGTTGGTGTTCGAAATGACTTTCTCCGGTCTGGGTGATCCGGCGGATGCCAGCATCACCGCTGACTGGACCAAGCTGCAAAAACAGGCCGATATTACCTTCGGTGCGAAAGTTGGCTATATGGGAATTGGTGCCGGCTTTGATTATCAGGATTTTTGGGATGACGCCAAAGAATCCGGCGCAATCGCCATAGAATACAAAGGCGATCCCACAAAATTGCAAAGCATCATCGACCGTGCCTATGGGCGTCTTCAGGATTTGATGTTCGAGCCCATTCCGGTCAATACACCGGAAGGCGTCACCAGTGAGTCCCTGACGGATTTATTACAGGCGTCCCGTGCGATGAGCGGGCAGCTTGCGGGTAACAACGGCAATTACAGCTCACCCTGGGAGGTCAATATTCAGGGTGGCTACAAACGTCGCAATAT
>DJFQ01000075.1:3228-7068 GCA_002432095.1 Marinagarivorans sp. UBA5868
CATGGTTCCGGTGCCTCGACACCTGGAGAGCTCACGTTTAATCGCAAAGCGTTTACGGCGGGCCGGCCGCAAACCCTGAATTATTCCTGGATGGATGAAAAAGATCTTGGTGCTTGGTTGAAGTACCGTTACAAGGCGGATTGGTCTTTTGTGGGTGGGGCAACCTATTCCAGCGGCTGGATAGAAACCGATACACCCGCAGTCGCGCTGACGCCGCCCTATCAATACAAGGAAATAGAATTCGTCAGCAGCGAGGATATTCTGCGGGATGCGGATGTGCGATTGGTTTCCATACGTGTCACCCACGATTTTTTCGGACGCGAAGTCAGAGAGACAATCAACTTGTTACCCGGCCGCGGCGAATTTTCCGCACGGCGTATATTCGCGGTACCTCCCGGTAAAGAGACGCTTCAATACACAATCACCTGGACGCTGAACGATCGCAAGAAAATCAGCAGCGGCCGGATGGAGACCGACGATACCGTCATTTTTTGCGACGAAATTCCAAATATTTGATTAGAGCGAGAGGGATTGGGTATGAAAATCTATCATTCAAACAGCGGCGATTACCACGGCAAAAGGGGATTTGGAAAAAGCGCACTGAACAAGGGAAAGTCCGCAGTACTGATAATTGCGATTTTATTCAGCACAGAAACGTTTGCCGCCGTGCAGATGGGCGGTCATATGGATTTTGTGTTGGATAACGGCCGCACGGTGCGCGTTTACCCCGAGGCATTCGATACCGGCCCCATTAAGCCTGGCAATATATTGCCGACGCGGCAAAAAGTGGATACCAAGCCGCCGGGCGGTGATCCGTGCAAAAAATTGGAAGCGGAATATAACAAACGCATTGGTGCAAAACCTAAAAAAGCTGCCGAACCTCCGCAGGTAAAACCGCAATGGATCAAAGCCACGAAAAAACTCAAAGCCACGGATTTCAGATTGGCTTTATTCGCCACCCGAAAACCCAGTGCCTGGTATTACCTACCGTCCGAACCGCGTGTCTCCTTCCGGGAAAACATTCCCGAAGCCACATTTGTCAAATTCATTACCGATGAAACCGCTGAAGCAGGTGGCACCGATGGCGGGTTATTTCATCTGATGGTCACCTACGGTTTGACTAAAGAAGAAGAGCAGGAGCTGCAAAATGCGTTGAAGGAGGCGGTTCCGGGCGCAGTATTGAAAGGCATGGTGGATCTGGAGCCTTCCAAATCGACAGAAAATTTTCTGGTGACCTCCGGTACTTTATCGGACAAAGGTTTCGCTCCATCAGGTGTGCTCACTTCCGGGCGGGCGCCCACTTATCCCGGCGCCAAAGCCGCCATCGCGGGCCGTCTATCCGCATTGGGCGCGCAATTATTGGAGGCGACTTTTCAGAATCCCACATCCGATCTCTCGGTGACATTCGCCTATGACTATATCGTCAAGACGCATGCCTACAAGGCGGAAGTGCGGATTGATATGGACCGTGTTCAGGAAAGCATGGATTGTGCATTGCGCACCCGCGACAAAACCGTAAAAGAGTCCACCAGCTTCGATCCTGTCGGCGGTGTGCTCGGTTCTATTTTTCTTGGGCCGGTCGGCGGATTGTTATTCGGCCTGGATAAAGATGAAGAGGTATCCATCAGCGAAAAAGATTTGCAGGAAAGTTATGACACCTTGATCAATCTGGGGGCTATCGAAATCAAGATCGATCAGAACCTGCCGGATGCAGACGTCTCCGCTATCGAATCCAGCCTGATGCAGCTGGCCATGGAAAGTTTCACCGCCATGAATACCAGCTTTTCAACCGCGCAGGAGGTTCGCGCACGCCAGACCGACAGCGAAAGTGAAGCGGATAAAAAGACACGGGAAGCCCGTGAGAAAGACATGCGTAATTCCGATCACTATCAGTTGTATACAGTGAAACGCAAACAGACACGCATGACCGGCGTGCAGACTCTGAAAATCGAAAAAGGTATCGCCCTGTACCGCACTCATTCCATGACCGGCAATATTGGCGGAATTTTACGCGAGCATAAGGCGGAAATTTACGATGAGGTCCTGCTGAATGATCCGTTCTTCAAACGCGGGTCCATCACCGTGGATCTGGATACCCGTGCGCTGGAGTTGTTTGCCGCGAATATGGTGAACAACGCAGCGGTGGAAGTGGTGATTCCGTTTCCGGATGCGCCTTACAAGAATGGCGATGTATTTACACGAGCAAACATTTCCGGTGGCGAGATCACCAAAAAATTCACCTTCGCGACGCGCGGTGAAGATATGTCGAAAAAAGAGTGTTTGTACACCTATTTGGAAACCTGGAGCCTCTCTGGGGGCGGCAAGTGGCCAGCCAATCCCAAAGCAAAATGCGCCAAGGAGATGGCGGTAACTTTGGTGCCGCCCATCGAACTCAAACGAATCGACGTGGAAGCGGACTTGGCAGAATTGGACGAATTGGGAATTCGCGGTGCGGATGTATTGTTCAAACATAGCCGCTATGACCGTGAACATATTGAAACAGCCAGGTTCCGGGTCGCTAAGGCGGAAGGATATGTGGAATTACCGTTGTTTGTGGACAGCGCCAAGCCGGAGATCGAGTATCAGATCGTGCTCACCCATAAGGATAAAGGCAAATTCGCCAGTGACTGGAAAGTCCTGGACGATACTTTTGTCTTCGCCAATGTATCCGGCTTGCCTATGTCAACACTGGAAAAGATCAAAGACAAAATTCCAGAAGTAAAAGAAATCATTGACGATCTGAAGGAAGTCCGTGGTGCGGTTGAGGACATCATCCGTTAATTTTCACCGGATTAAATCTGGAGTAATGATCATGAAGAAATGGACCCTGTCTTTTTACCTATTTGGTCTTTTACCAGTTGTATGCTTGTTGACAGCATATTGCCGCTCGGTCAGCGCTCAAGAGGTGCTGCTCGATCAAATGCAGGAGGCCGGCGGCTTAAAATTATTTCCGGTTTACGGCAATGCCAAAAATTTTTACTACCTGCCCGATAAAATCGTTATTCCGAAAGGCGCGAACGGCAAAGAGCAGTTCAGCTTTTTGAAATTTATTGAGGAAAGTGACGGCAGTGGAGAGGGCGGCATACAGTCCGGAGCGGGTGGTGGGCTGGTGAGCTTTTTGGTCCATTTTGATGTGAGCGATCAGATCATTCAACGTGCACAGGCGGAGCTGCAAAGCAAAGTTTCGGGGGCAAAAATTGTTGGGCCTATTACTTATCGTGAGGGAACCTTCGCATTGGTATCCAATTTTCAGCAAGAGGATGGCGACTGGACGAAAAGAGTGCTTGGCCTGGGAAAAGCGCCGGTAATGGAGGGGCATAAGGCGGCAGTTTCCATTCGCCTGACCAAAACCGGAGCAACGCTTTTATGGGAATCCTTTCAGCAGGCGGCCAGTGATATTTCCGTCAGCTTCGATATGACGATCAGCGGTTATCGCAATCCTTACGAGGCCAAAATGACCGCATGGTGGGAGCGGGTGGCAAGTAATAAAAGCCTGAACATCGGCGCCCGTACGGATTTTCTCGGCGTCGATGTTCAAGACATCATGCGCGAGCTGCGGGACGAGGGCGCCATCGAGCTGGAAGTGAAGGGCGAGGATGAACAGATGGACCGCTTGTGGGAAATGGCGTATGGCAAATTGGCGGCGCAGATGTTCGAAGCCGATAATGATCCCATCACGCTTGCCACGCTGCAGGATGATCCAAACGTTTTCAGCAACTTTGATCGCGCCAACCAATTCAATAACGAAGTGCGGGATCGCATTAATCGGGAGAATCAGGCGGAGCTTAATCGCGAGGCCGGCGAACACGCCCGGCTTGCGGCATACGCCGATCAGTGGCC
>DJFQ01000263.1:0-1841 GCA_002432095.1 Marinagarivorans sp. UBA5868
AACAGTTATACGGGCAATAACAGTTCTTGCGTACTGCTGGTGGAATTGGATTCCGGCGGAACGAAGGTGCGTTTGCTGCTGCCAGGTGATGTGGATCGCAGCGTTGAGCGGGAGTTGCTGAAGGTTTTGGCGCAGCCGGTGGACTGGATTTTGGCGCCGCATCATGGCAGCAATAGCTCATCGTCGTACCGACTGCTGTATCGCACTCAACCTCAACACGTGGTGTTCAGCGCCGGCTATGCCAATCGTTATGGCCATCCCCATCCCAAGGTGTTACAGCGCTATAAGGAGATGGGATCAACTTCATACAACACCGCGACCGACGGAGCATTGGTGTTTACCTGGAGGGATGGCGGTATGACGGTGATCAAAACCCGTCAGACTGAAGCGCGTTTATGGCACAAGGTTTACGAAGCTGCGGGGGAGCGGGCTCCGTAAGCGTCGTTTCCTGTTGCGCTGGCGATGGTCAAATCATGTATCATACGGCGGCAAAATAACGAGAACGGGGATAACCGGTGTTTGACATCATTGTTTCCGGCGGCTGGTTGATGCTGCCGATCATCATCTGCTCCATTATTACCATCGCCATCACCATCGAACGTTTCTGGACACTGAATCCCGCTAAAATTGCGCCGCGGAATCAGCTGGGACAAGTGTGGAACTGGATTCAAACCAATCAGATGGACAGCGAAAAACTCAAAGAGCTGCGTCGTTCGTCTCCCCTTGGCCGTATCTTGGCCGCTGGCCTGAGCAACTCCCGCCACGGTCGCGACATTATGAAAGACAGTATTGAAGAAGCGGCAAGCCAAGTTATTCATGAGATGGAGCGTTTTCTTACCATTCTCGGCACGGTCGCAACGATTTCACCTTTGCTCGGGCTGTTGGGTACAGTGTTCGGCATGATCACGGTCTTTAACGAAATCATGTTGCAGGGTACTGGCAACGCCAGCGTACTGGCCGGCGGTATCTCGCAGGCATTGATTACCACCGCCGCTGGCCTCTGCGTCGCAATTCCCGCGATGATCAGCCATCGTTTCTTTCTCCGGCGCATGGATACCCTGGTGGTCACCATGGAGCAGGAGTCCGTGAAACTGGTCGATGCGCTGCATAGTGAGCGCAAGGTCGACCTCAAAGCCGGCTGAGTGATACCTCTGTGCATTTCAAACGACAAACCAAAAATCAGGAAGACATCAACTTAACGCCGTTGATCGACGTGGTGTTTCTGTTGTTGATCTTCTTTATGGTCTCCACCACTTTCACCAAAGAGACCCATCTCAAAGTGGATTTGCCCGAGGCGGAAGGTCAGCAGGCGGCACAACCGGCGGAAAAGATTGAGGTTCTCATTACTGCAGACGGTGGTTATGCGGTGAATGGTGAGAGTCTGGTCAACAGCCAGATGAAGACGTTGATGGCCGCCATTGAAATGAAAGGGCAGGGCAATACCGATCTGCCGTTCATCATCACCGCCGATGCCAACGTCCCCTATGAAAAAGTGGTGCAGGTGATGGATGCCGCAGGCCGCCTGGGTTACGCCAAGTTGAGCATGACCACCAAAAACCCTGCGGGTGAACAATAAGTTTGATGACTTGGTTACGGCGCAGCGTGGAACGGCAGTGGTACACGCGGCCGGACTGGCTATGGTGTTTGCTGCCGCTGACCTGGTTGTTTCGCTTTCTCAGCGCCAAGCGGCGCAAAAAGCAGAGTCGCTCCTCTTATCAATCGTCACTTCCTGTTGTGGTTGTCGGCAATATCAGTGTCGGCGGCACAGGTAAAACTCCCGCCATCATCGCGCTCGCCAAGCATCTGCAAGCTCGCGGTCATCATCCTGTCATCATCAGTCG
>DJFQ01000263.1:1858-4418 GCA_002432095.1 Marinagarivorans sp. UBA5868
TACGGCGACGAACCCGTTTTGATCGCGGCAGCGACAGCTTGTCCAGTGGTAGTTGGGGCGGATAGGGTGGCAGTGGTGCAGTATGTGGAGCGGCACAAGCTCGGCAATGTCATTCTCAGTGATGACGGATTGCAGCATTACCGCCTCGGCCGGCAGTGGGAGATCGCCGTCGTCGATAGCCAGCGGCGACTCGGTAACGGTCATTGCCTGCCGATGGGACCNNTTGATGCCGGCTGGTTGCCGAAGGGGAAAACTCACACCATGATGTTGCGTCCGGTGGCGTGGCGCCAGGTAGCGAGTGGCAAACTTGTACCTTTGCATGAGCTGGACCTGCAAAACGCGTCGGCTATCGCTGGCATAGGCAACCCGCCAAGATTTTTTAACACTCTTCAGCAGCTGGGATTTGCCGGGCCGACGCAGGGCTTTGCCGACCATCATGCATTCACTCCCGCGGATTTTTCTGCTCTTGGCGATGGCATCTTATTGATGACGGAAAAAGACGCAGTTAAGGTGCGACCCTTTGCTGCAGATACGTGGTGGGCCTTGGTGGTTGAGGCAGATTTTCCAGCTGCTGTCCTCGACAACCTTCTTTATTCACTTAACATTTCCCATTAAGTTTTGGACCGTTTGCATGACGCCCTTTTCTGTAATCATTCCCGCCCGCTACGGCTCCACCCGATTGCCGGCCAAACCCTTAAAGATGATCGCCGGTCGACCGATGATCCAGTGGGTTTATGAAGCAGCAAGCAGAAGCACTGCGCAGGCGGTGTGGATCGCCACGGATGATCAGCGTGTTGCGGACGCGGCGGCAGCCTTTGGTGCGCAAGTCTGTCTGACGCGCGTCGATCATGAATCCGGCACCGACCGCCTGCAGGAGGTGGTCGCCCAACTCGGCCTGGCAGATGACGCCATCGTGGTGAACGTTCAGGGAGACGAGCCGTTACTGCTGCCGGAGGTCATTGACCAGGTGGCGCACAACTTGGCGACTTGTCCTTCGGCGAGCGTGGCGACTTTGTCCGAACCTCTGCACAGCACCGCCGACTGTTTTAATCCCAACATCGTTAAGGTTGTCAGCGACGTTCATCAGCAAGCGCTGTATTTTTCCCGCGCGCCCATTCCCTGGGGCCGCGACACCTATTCCTCTTCGGCACCGCAATTACCAGCAGCGGAATTGGCGCAACGGCATATCGGCCTCTACGCCTACCGTGTTGCGCTACTACATCAATTTGTTACCTGGCCGATGGCGGCGCTCGAAGCGTTTGAAAAGCTCGAACAGCTCCGGGTACTGGCCAATGGTCACAAGATCCACGTGGCGCCCGCGTGTGTCCCGGTACCCGGTGGGGTAGATACCCCGGAAGATTTAGTGCGGGTCCAACATTTATTGGAAGCAACTCGATGAAACCCATACAAGTACTTATGGTTTGCCTGGGGAATATCTGTCGTTCACCAACAGCGCAAGGTGTGTTTGAAGCGCGAATCCAGCAGCGTCAGCTGGCGGAGCATATTTTGGTGGATTCCGCCGGTACTTCCGGCTGGCATATTGGTGAGCTACCGGATGCGCGCAGTCGCAAAGCGGCTCAGCGGCGCGGGTACGACTTAAGCCAGCAGCGCGGCCGGCAGGTAACAGTCCAAGATTTTCACGATTTTGATTACATCCTCGCGATGGACCGCCAGAATCTGCAGGCACTCAAGGCGATCTGTCCCGACGGATTCTCAGGCCATCTCGGGCTGTTCCTGGAATTCAGCCGCAAACAGAGTTATTTAGAAGTGCCGGATCCCTATCACGGCGGCAGTGAAGGTTTTGAATTGGTGCTGGATTTAATCGAAGAAGCGGCGGACGGCCTGCTCGCCGATATTTTGGAAAAGCACCCGGAAATCCGCGCGCAAGCCCGGAACAGCTGATATGCAAATACAGCGAGATGTCGATCTCCAGCCACTCAACACTTTGGCGGTTCCGGCCAAGGCGGAACGTTTTTGCGCTGTGACGACATTAGCGGAGTTGCAGGAGACGCTCGTCGTTGTCCGCAAAGAGCATTGGCAACTGCATGTGCTCGGCGGCGGCAGCAACGTGGTATTGCGCCCACAACTGAGCGGCTTAGTACTGCAAATGGATATCACAGGCCGCGAAATTCTGGCTCGCAGTGCAGTCGATGTCACCCTTAAGGTGGGAGCTGGAGAGAACTGGCACACGCTGGTGGAGTATTGCCTAAAGAAAGGATTTCACGGTTTAGAAAATCTCGCGCTGATTCCCGGCACGGTGGGTGCGGCGCCGATGCAAAACATCGGTGCCTACGGTGTGGAAATAAAGGATGTCTTCGCCGGCCTCACCGCGCTGGATCGCTACACCGGCGAGCTACGGGATTTCACCCTCGACGAATGTGCTTTCGCCTACCGCGACAGCCTGTTCNNTTGAAGGCTTATCACTACCTAATGGCAAACCGGTTTCTTTGACTGCTGCCGAATGTGAATTTGCCTACCGCGACAGCATTTTTAAAAACCGGTGGCGCGGGCAATTTATTATCACCGCCGTGATACTGCGTCTGCCGCTGATGTTTTCCCC
>DJFQ01000222.1 GCA_002432095.1 Marinagarivorans sp. UBA5868
CCGCCGCCGGCGCCTTCGGTGTGATAGGTATGAATAGTGCGGCCTTTAAACGCGGCGATGGTGTCTTCCACAAAACCGGATTCGTTCAGCGTGTCCGTGTGAATCGCCACTTGCACGTCGTATTGCTCTGCCACCGTCAAACAATTATCAATGGAGGCAGGCGTGGTGCCCCAATCTTCGTGCAGTTTTAAACCCATTGCGCCGGCAAGCAATTGCTCTTCAAGTGCTTGCGGCAGGCTGGCGTTGCCTTTGCCCAAAAATCCCAAATTCATCGGGAAAGATTCCGCCGCCTGCAACATTCTGGCGAGATGCCAGGGGCCGGGTGTACAAGTGGTGGCGTTAGTGCCAGTCGCAGGCCCGGTGCCGCCACCCAACATGGTGGTGACGCCACTCATTAACGCCTCTTCGATTTGTTGCGGGCAAATAAAATGAATATGCGCGTCTATGCCGCCAGCGGTAAGAATCTGGCCTTCGCCGGCAATCACTTCTGTTCCCGGTCCAACGATGATATTTACCCCCGGTTGAATATCCGGGTTGCCTGCTTTGCCGACGCCACTGATGCGTCCGTTTTTAATGGCGACATCGGTTTTGACGATGCCCCAATAATCAATAATTAATGCGTTGGTAATTACGGTATCTGGCGTGACGGTGCAGGAATCCTGACTTTGACCCATGCCATCACGGATGACTTTACCGCCGCCGAATTTCACTTCCTCGCCATAAATCGTGTGGTCTTTTTCCACTTCGATCCACAATTCCGTATCCCCCAGGCGCACCCGGTCGCCGACGGTGGGACCGAACATATCCGCATAGGCGCGGCGGTCGATTCTGCTCATTACAAATCCCCCATAATCGCGCCGCGAAATCCGTACACTTTGCGGTGACCCGCCAGAGCGACTAATTCCACCTCCCGCTCCTGGCCGGGTTCAAATCGTACTGCGGTACCGGCGGCGATATTCAGGCGAAAACCCCGCGCCGCTTCCCGATCAAAATGCAGGGCGAGATTGGTTTCGTAAAAATGATAGTGAGAGCCGACTTGAATGGGCCGGTCGCCGGTGTTGGCCACCAATAATTTAATCGTAGCGCGACCGACATTGAGGTCGATGGAGCCGGGTTTAATTTGATATTCGCCGGGGATCATGCAGGCTCCTAAATAATCGGATCGTGAACGGTGACGAGCTTGGTGCCNNGGTGCCGTCGGGGAAGGTGGCTTCTACCTGCACCTCGGGAATCATTTCGGCGATTCCTTCCATCACATCGGCTTTGGTGAGAATGGTGCGGCCTTCGCTCATTAATTCCGCCACAGTTTTGCCATCCCGCGCGCCTTCCATAATGGCCGCACTGATTAATGCCATCGCCTCCGGGTAATTTAATTTTACTCCGCGCGCTTTGCGGCGCTCGGCCAGCAGTGCGGCGGTGAACAGCAGCAGTTTGTCTTTTTCCCTTGGAGTCAGCTCCACGGTTTACCCCCGAATTGTTGTTTTGTTATGTATTCCAGATGAGTTTGATCTGCTCACTGGTCAAGATCGCTGCAAAGCTCCAGCTCTGAGCCGGATTCAGCAGTCATACATTGCACTACATTTACGTATTCCAAATGCGCGGTGTCACAGCGGGAGTGCTTGTTATTTCCGGCCGCAGTTCACGCCACAGATATTCAAATCCCCTACGGCACATGCGCGTGGAATGTCCGAGATAACGTGCAATGAATAATTCGCCCTTTTGCGTTAATCCCCACTCATTTTCTGCGGCAGGTGTCAGCGTATCTAACGCTTCCACCAACGCATCCACGCGGTCGCGATTGGGCTTCACCGTAGCGAGAAATGTGCCAGCCACTGGCGCGCCGTTCAGTCCCCAGCGCGCATACAGTCGTTCATCGTCACCATCAAAGCGATTGCGCTCAATCAGCAAAGGGCGGTCGTCGCGATAAATCTCCAGAATCTGTTCACAGCGACCCTCGCGGAAAACCTCGCCAGACGCTGGCCGGCCCAGACAAACCATATCCCATACGCAGGCTTGCCCATCGCCCTGCAAATCCACCCGAGTGTGCAGGCGGCCATTCGCACCATTAAAGACAATCGTCTCCTGCGGGAGCCATTCAAGACAGGACCCGCTTGCACCGATCAGGTGCACCTCTTGACGCTGAACCTCGGCAAATCCTTGAGTGCGATACAACTTGCCCGCCGAAGGCGTGGTAACCAAACCGGTCGCACCCGGCGCGGCGGCTATGTTAATTTGCAGCAAATCGCCAAGGACCATACCCCCAGGCGGGTGCAGCAGATAGATATGGCAACAGCCGTTTTCCTCGGGATAAAACGGCTGTTGCACCCTTAGCGGACCCTGATGGCGCACGTGGCTTAGCACGGTTTTCTTGCCACGGAGCTCCAACTGCAAGTCCAACTGCGCCAGCCAGTGACGGCGAGGGATGAGATCAGACGGCGGAGACTGAAACTGAGTCATTATTGTTTTCCAAGGTCAGCAGATGGCGGGAATGCCGGGAACATCTAGGCTCTGCTGGTAACGGGCAATTCACGCCCCAAAAATACGCACACAAATTTACTATGCACCAATTAAGCGCCAAAGCGCTGGAGGTTTTTATGGTTTTCGACTTTTCCAAGCTGCGAGTACAAGACTTTTTGCACGAACTGCGCCAAGGCCTGCATGGCCGCCAACCCGAAGATTTATCCCAGAACCAACTCCGTTCCCTCCTCGAATCCATCCTGCGCAAACTCAACTTGGTCACCCGTGAAGAGTTTGACGCACAGCAGGCGGTGTTGCTGAGGACGCGGATGAAACTGGAGGAGCTGGAGAAG
>DJFQ01000110.1 GCA_002432095.1 Marinagarivorans sp. UBA5868
CGGGCGGGGTGCGGGTGTTTATATCACCGCATTAGCCAGCGCCCATGCGTCAGACACTCATAGCCCGGGGTTTTATAAGGTATTGCCAGACACTGGGAGAGGCGGAGATAGCCGCAGCAAATGGACGATTGAGCCAGATAGCAGCACAACCATGTCATCAGTCGTCGGAGTTCTTGGCGCGGTTGCACCTTCTGACTCAGGCGCATCCAGTGCAATCGAAACTGCCAATATATTCGCCAGTGATGCGTTGTCAGCGGAACGAAGACAACTCGGCAAAGGATTTTCGCTGTTTTATACGCCCAATTACGTCATTGACGGCATGGGGATATGGCTCAGCTCCAGCCAAAAAACCTCAAACGGCTCTGCCGGCAGCCCCAGAAGTTTTGCTCAGCTATTGGCAAACACCGCAAATAAACCAGCAAGTCACGGAGATCCCGAGCGCTATAAGTGGTACATCGTCGGTCAGGGAGCTAAAGTTTTTCAGCAGGCACTGCAGGAATATAAGCGTATCGGTAAAACCCCGCTCAACAGTAACCACGAATTTTATTTTATTGACCCGCAAGTTCCCTTGGGGCTACTGAAAGATGATTTGCGCAGCCAAGGTATCGATTTTTATCACGACCGCAATATTATCGAAGACAAGATGACACTGGCCGGTAGAATTAATCAGTTTATCGACCCAACGGAAACCTACCGCAACTTGCATAGAGCGGCGACGCTGGAAAAAGTCGTTATCGAAAGTGTTGCCGAGGCCAATAAAATTTATAAAACCCGCGAGTCTTCCGGGGTGTATTTTTGTGATGTAATTAAAAAGCTATCCAACGCGTTAAACAAGAGGCGGGGCTCATGAACCTGCTGCCCCCCTCGCCCGCGGAGATGCGCGACCTACTAATCAACGCACCACATTTTATATGGCCTGAATTTTCAGCCATGCCACTTAACTGTTTTGATCTCGGCCCGACACTATTGACATTCCCTGGCGACATATCGAAGTCACGAAATGACCCATTTTCGGACTGCGCTAATTTTTCATTTGATATTAATGACTTGAATACATGCCCGCGAATGGACAGCTTTTTCGAAAAAGAGCGATGGAACGAAAGTAGCGAAACAGTAAGATGGTTTCTTGGCAGGACCAAATGGGCTTGCTCGCCAGGCAATATAAGACAATTCTCTGTAACACAGGGCTTTTTCAGCGTATACGTTAATGTTAAGAGATATCAAAACCTGGAAGGAATTAATGATTTAACTCAACCGCAACAACTCCTGTCTGCGCTGCATCAATGCTTAAGTGAACGCACAGGCAGACGTAATTTTGCGGATTTTTGTGAACGGGCTGTTTCAGAGAAAGACGTTAATGGAAAGACATGGACCATTGTTCGGTCATTCAATGCATGTAATTTCCCCGAATATGACGTTGTTTGGCCAATAGACCATCGCACCGCCGTGTATTTGGGCGTGAACCTCGACAACTGCTGGTTCGAAGGTGAAACCATTCCCGAAGAAGTCGAACAAAAACATCTTGCTTCTCTCTGGGATTATTTGGGTCATATCTCCCTTCATCCAGCAGGGAGCGAAGATTTGGAAGCTGGAACAATTTTCCGCGAGGCGCCAGGCCAGGCGGAAAGGTCGGATGATGAGAAGTTTGAATGGTAGGCAATTAATACAAAAAGAAAGCGATTAAAGCTTGGAAATATCAATCCATAACTTGGGATTGTCCAGCGGGGTTTTGGGTGGCAGCTCCGGGTTGCGGAGTTTGAAAATGCGCCGATCTTGGAGATGGGCGTATTTCAACACCATCTGTACCATCTCGTTGTTAAAAAACTTTTCATCAAAGCTGCCGTCATCTATGGCCATCAGCAGCCCTCTCTCGATGTCGGCGGCCAAGTCTGGACGGCTTGGCGTTACCATCAAATAATATNNAATGCGTTACCATCAAATAATATGGACTGGTGTAAACAAACATCAGATTTTTGTCGACCGCCAGCTCCAGGTCGGGATTATTTTTCAGCTCTCCCCACGGCTCATGAACACCTCTCGGGAATGCGTCGAAACGCTTACCGTCGGCCATATGAAACAAACCTTCATATTTTGTCGCGGGCACCACCTTCATACCGTTGGCTTGCATAATTGCCGTATCGGCCCAGCCTACGCCTTGACCGTAACGAAACTTCAGCGCTTCTTCCATGGTATTCACATGATCGAACATATGAGCGTTATCTTTATGAATAATAAGAATACGGTGACCAAGCAGACCTTTATACAACGGAATTCGGACCGGAATCGCATTTTCCTCCATGTCCATATTGGTGGCCGTCCAAATAATGTCGATATTGCCGGCGATTAATTCTTCGCGCAGTTTCGGCGCGCTCAAGGCATCATCCTGAACAATTATTTCAAAACGCCGCCCCACCTTTTCCAGGCCCAAACGAATCATATCGATGGCATAACTGGCATTATCATCGCCGCGGGAAACAACTTTGATACGGGTTACACCTTCATCTCCAAATGCCGGGGCGATAAAAAAGATGGATTGGATCAACCACAGAAAAGCGAAAACATATAACTTTCGAGTGAATACACTCAACATACTTAGCCTTTGGAAAAATTCTCTCGCCATTTGCAGAGAGATGATTATTTATTGCTGGACGTAAACGGCAACGAGTCGACCAGGTTTTCCAAAAATCCTCCCTGGGAATTCAAACCATTCAAAATGGATTCCATTGCGATAAATTGTTGCAACAGACGTTCGTGGAATGCCGTCATACGGCGTTCCAAGCGGGTTTCCCGATCATCCAGGTCAACCAGTTGCCGTTGCAATATATCTTCTCGCGAATCGAACAGGCCATTGGTCTGCATAAATTGCCCGACCAATTCTTCCATCTGACCAGCAAAGCCGCGGGAAAAATTCACGGTGCCGCCAGTGGCGTTTTCACCAATAATCATTGAGAGCCCTTCCGCTTTCTCTCCCAGTTTTGGTAACAGAACATTCCCCAATCCAAAACCAGGTACACCGTTTACGGTGCCGGCGACGTTTACACCTTTAGTGCCATTCCCTTGCGCGATACCCAAATCGGTAATGGCGTCGCCACTGGCAGACACAACATTCACCCAGGAATTGGTGCCGTAACGACTGGAGGTAATCGACATACTATTGGTATCGGCATCATAAGTAACCACAGCAGTGATGCCACCTTCTTTGAATTTAGCGTCTGCGTTGATAGCACTCTGCATCGCCGCCGCCAACTCATCTGTCGAGGTGTACACGGCGTCAGTGGGAAGTGCAATCGAATTTGATTCGACCCCATTTATATTAAGAGTAAAGCTGTAGCTTTTCCCTGTAGTGTCAAAATTGGGAAATGTCACACCGGCATCCATAGCGGCGCCGGTAAAATAACCTTTGCTGGGTGGCGTAGTGATCACCACGTCGTAACTGCCGGCTTGCGTCTGTTTGCCGAAGCTATTGACGGTAATATCACTCGCGGAAGAATTCGTATGAGGTGCCAGGAGTTTTTGCACATCTGCAAAATTATTGCTCATGGCTTTTTCAAAATCGTCCTCGTTAATTTTCAGAGTTCCGTCGAGCTGAGTTCGGATGCCGAGATTGGTCAGCGCCGAATAACTGGAATCTGTCAAACCCGGAATAGCGGCACCGATAACAGAGCGAAAACGAGTAAGAACGGATTTTGCGAGCGAATCATTCCTGAGCGACCCCCACTTTTCCTCTTCTTTATTGAATGAAAAAGCAGGTTCCACCTCTTCCAGGAACGCGTTATAGGCATCGACAAAACCGCGAATTTTTTCTTCGGCGAAAGTCTTATCATCGGAAACAGTAACCGTCACCACTTCGCCAGGGGCAGCTTTTAGCAAATCCAGGGTCAAGCCCTGAACCACGTCAGTAATTTTATTGCTCGAACGGGTTAGCGCCAATCCATTAATCACCAATTCCGCATCTGCGCCCATTTGTTTTTCCACATCGGCAATGCCCGCAATCGCATCGTTAAAAGCGAAACGGGAAAGACCGCCTGCGTCAGTATTCGTGGGTGTATCACCCGCTTCCGCTGCGGTAATTTGCAGCTCTTTATTAGCACCAGAGGGCGCGCTGACCACTAGCCGGTGACCAGTACCATCAAAAATGATACTTGCTTGCACACCCATTTCTGCTTTGTTAATCGCGTCCTTTAAACCGTTCAAGCTGTTGTTGGTGCTATCAATCGTTACGGTATAGGTTTTGGCGCTGGCATCGGCCACGAATGTCGTAGGATCGTTATTGCCGTCACGGTCCCAACTGCCAAAATTAAACGTGAGAACACCCTCGCCCACCGCGTCGCTGGCACTGGGAAGACCGGCAAAGCTCAGCGATTGCGATGCGGCCAGTGCTTTCACTTCCATAGAATAGGTACCTGGTTGGACATTGGTATCCAGCTTGGTAGGCACCAACGCGTCACTGTCGGTGTAGGACGCGGATTTGCTGTAGAGACCTTCTTTCGCCGTCAATGCGGTGACAGAGGATTTCAATTTATCCATGGCGGATGCCATAAGACCAAAGTCGGAAATTTGCGCTTCGGCTTTTTCCCGCTTGGCATCAATGCGGCCTTGAGGAGCGGCGCGTTCGATTTCCGTCAGTTGTTTGACGAGCGCGCCCGAATCGATGCCTGAGCCTGCGCCCAGAGACTTGATAATATTGTTCTCGATCATAACAACCTCCACCGCCTGTCCAGGTTATCGGCTGGACACAGAAATTCTTGAGCGCAGGCGCTCTTCAACACAGTATAGTCAAAGCCCTGTAAGGCACATGCACCGGCCGTCCCCGATTGACGCGGAACGGCAGAGAAATAAAAACACAAAAAAGATGCTCAGCGAGCTGAGCATCTTGCCGGAGGTTTGCCACGGGGACCTTTGTGTCCTGTGGTGACCCGCAGCCTCGCGGGCTGCCAGCTATCCTAGTGCGTCAATCAACTGAAATTCACCGTCGTCATTCAGCTTCCGTGCCAGCTCCAAAAAAACCTCGTCGGGGATTTGCCGAATCAGTTCTCCAGATGCACTGTCGAT
>DJFQ01000046.1:0-1798 GCA_002432095.1 Marinagarivorans sp. UBA5868
CTCAATGCCCTGGGCCTGGATCGAACGCCCATTAGGAGTAAAGTACAGCGCGGTGGTGAGTTTGACGGCTTTTTCGTCGGTAATAGGGATGACTGTTTGTACCGATCCCTTGCCAAAACTGCGAGTTCCCAGCACCAGGGCGCGTCGCTGATCTTGTAGTGCGCCGGCGACAATTTCCGAAGCCGATGCTGAGCCTTCATTGATTAGTACCACAAGCGGCACCCCGCTGGTCATATCGCCGGGTTCGGCTTTGTACTTAAAATTCGACTGCGGCATGCGGCCCTCGGTGTAGACCACCAAGCCGCCATCCAAAAACGTATCTGCTACTTCTACGGACGACTGTAGTACACCGCCCGGATTGTTGCGCAGATCCAGAATCACCCCCTGCAACGTTTGTTCTTTCTGTGCCTTGCGTAGCGCTTCCTGCATGTCTTTGCCGGTATTTACTTGAAACTGCGCAATTCGGATGTAGAGAAAGTGGTCATCCAGAACTTCCGTGCGCACACTGCGAACTTTGATGGTGTCGCGAACGAGAGTGACGTCAAATGGTTGGTCCATGCCCTCGCGGACAATGGTCAGCACAATCTTGCTGCCCTTGGGCCCGCGCATACGCTCGACGGCATCGTTGAGACTCAAGCCTTTGAGGGTGGTGTCATCGATCTTGATGATCAGATCTCCGGCTTCAATTCCGGCGCGGGCAGCTGGGGTGTCGTCGATAGGGGCTATGACTTTGACAAAACCATCCTCCGATCCCACTTCGATACCCAGTCCGCCAAACTCGCCAGTGGTGTGGACCTGTAGATCGTCGAATGAGGAGGCATCAAGGTAGCTGGAATGGGGATCAAGTTGGTCAAGCATGCCGCGAATAGCGTGCTCCAGTAGCGTTTTATCGTCGATCTCCTGGATGTAAGAACTGCGAATATGTTCATACGCCTTGGTGAAAACCCGTAAGTCTTCCAGCGGCAATACACTTTTGCCCGCCGGTTCCGCGGTCGGCTCTTCCGCCCGGCCCATGGCACTCCAGCACAACAGGACCGCAAACGTCAGTAAAGGGAGGCGCAGCGCCATGGAAGACTCCTGGGAAGACAGTGGAAGGCGAAGATTATGGGGATTTTACGCTGGCTTGGCGACACCTGATCAGAGGGTATCTCTGCCATATTTCTGCGATGCAGCGATATGTTCCCGGCGATATGCATTGGTGATTGCACAAGTCATGCGGCCTTTTTCAGCCACGGGCGCGGATCAGTGGGTGCGCCTTTGTAACGCAACTCGAAATACAGAGCGGCACTGCTCTGGCCGCCGCTCAAGCCCACAGATGCCACCTGTTCACCCGCGTTCACCCAATCCCCCAGGTTTTTAAACAGGGATTGATTGTGGGCGTAGAGGCTCATAAAACCTGAGCCGTGGTCAATGATCAACAGCAGCCCCTGACCGCGTAAGTAGTCGGCGAATACCACCCGCCCCTGGTGGACAGCATGCACGGGATGACCCTCTGGAGCACCGATAAGGACTCCTTGCCAGCGCACTTTATTCGCTACTCTTGGCGACCCGAATGTGTGTAAAACCTTGCCGCTGGTGGGCCAGGGCAACTGGCCTTTGAGTTTGCTAAAAGGTTGGTTTGACGCAGGCAGTTGCATATCGCCCGTGATACGCACTACCTCGCGCAATAGCTTTTCCAGGTGATGGCGATCCTCATCGGCGGATTTGAGCTTGGCGTCGGTGTCGGCGATGGTGCGCTCCAGTTTGGCGAGTGTGCGCTTGCGCTCCTGCTGACTCGCCTGTAACTGGTCGCGCTTAC
>DJFQ01000046.1:1885-12069 GCA_002432095.1 Marinagarivorans sp. UBA5868
CTGCTTTGCTGGCCCAGTCGGTAAGCGGCATCAAGATGCCGAGCGACTGAGCCCTGTTGCTGCTTTTTTGCGGTCAGCAGCTCCTCCTTCTCGCTGCTCAGCTGCTTCAAATGGCTTTGTTTTTCGTCGAGTTGCTTGCGCAGCTCCTGCACTTTCCGGCTCAGCTCGCCAATTTTGGTTTCCGAGCTCTGCAGATCACTCATCAGCTCTTGCCGATTGGATTTGACCTTATTCAACTCATCTTTCAGCTGTTCGATAGTCGCGCGCAGTTCCTTCAGGCGCGCTTGGCGCTCCTCCTCCGTCATCGTCTGGGCGGAAACATTCATACAGATGAGGCCGAGTAACAGTGCGGTGCACAGACTCCTCCCCGTGGATGCAAAGTTAATCATGGTTGCCTGTTCCTCCTGCGACTTACGCGACGCCTGGGCGTGCGTGTTTCTTATATTCGGAAATGAGACTCGGTGATTGGGGTTCTATGAGACCCGGCGCTCGCAGGTCTGTTCTGACGGCGGCGCCGGGTTTAATCAGTGTAGTTCAAGCAGGCACTTACCGGTCATGGCCACAGGCTGGGAAACACCCATCAGCATGAGCATGGTCGGAGCTATATCCGCAAGACTACCGCCTTCAACGAATTGGACGTTCCGTGGGCCGGCGTAAACCAAGGGGACAGGAAGGGTTGTGTGCTGGGTATGCGCTTGGCCGGATGCATCGTCGAACATCTGTTCGACGTTACCGTGGTCCGCGGTGATCAACACGTCGCCGCCTGACTTCTCCGCCGCGGCGAGAACTTTGGCAAGGCATTCATCCACTGCCTCCACCGCTTTTACCGCTGCTGCGAACACACCTGTGTGGCCCACTTGATCGCAGTTGGCATAGTTGCAGATGATGGTGTCGAAGCGGCCGCTTTCAATAGCCTCCACCAGTTTATCGGTCACTTCCGGCGCGCTCATTTCCGGCTGCATATCGTAGGTCGCGACTTTGGGTGAGGGAATCAGAATGCGATCTTCGCCGGGGAAAGTGTCCTCCTGGCCGCCGCTGAAGAAAAACGTCACATGAGCATATTTTTCCGTTTCGGCAATACGCAGTTGCGTCATACCTTTCTTAGAAACCACTTCGCCAAAGGTATCGCTCAGATCCTCCGGTGGATAGGCGCAACTGGCGTTAAGCCCGGCTTCGTATTCAGTGGTCATCACAAAATCTGCCAGGTTTGGTACGCGTTTGCGCGGAAAGCCGTCAAAGCTGTCCGTAACAAAAGCGTGGGAAATCTGCCGCGCGCGATCCGGGCGGAAGTTCATAAAGATCACGCTGTCGCCGTCCTGAATGGTTACTGGCGCAGCGCCATCCGCGTGAATGCTAGTAGCTTTGACAAATTCGTCGTCCTCTCCGCGTTCATAGGCTGCGAGTAGCCCGTCAACCGCGCTGGTCGCACTGTATTGGGACGTGCCGTCGACGAATAATTCGAACGCCGCCTGCTGACGATCCCAGCGTTTGTCCCGGTCGAGCGCAAAAAAGCGCCCGATGATCGAAGCGAAACATCCGGTGCCCAACTGATCGAGCATGGCCTGCGCTTTCTTTAATGAAGCTTCTGCACTGCGCGGGGGAGTATCGCGACCGTCAAGCATCGCGTGAAGGTAAAGTTTTTTTGCCCCCCGTTCCGCAGCCAACTTCAGCATGGCGAGAATATGATCCTCATGGCTGTGTACGCCGCCGGGCGACAAGAGTCCTAACACGTGTACCGCTTTATCGTTTTTGACCGCTTTGTCGATGGCGTTTAGGTAAACCGGATTGGTAAAAAACACACCATCGCTGATGGCTTTGTTGATGCGGGTGAAGCTCTGATACACCACACGGCCGGCGCCAAGAGTCATATGCCCGACTTCGGAATTGCCCATTTGTCCTTCCGGCAAACCCACAGCCATACCAGAAGTGTGAATGAGTGTTTTGGGAGAGCTCTGCCAAAGCTTCTGCCAAACCGGCGCATTAGCCTGAGCGATGGCGTTGTATTGGTTAGTATCGGAATGGCCGAAGCCATCAAGGATCAAAAGGATGACGGGTTTTTTCGGGGCTGCCATAAATAACCTTTGACTGCGGAAACGAAGCGGTGAAGAAACAGACGGGAGGTCTGCGCGGAATGCGGCCTATTCTAGCGGCATTTGCCTGTGGTTGCCGAGCTTCAGCGGCTCCTGCGTGGCGGGAGCTTTCATGTATACTTGGCCGCCCTTCCGCCGCCGCGCCCTGCGGCCGTGGTATCAGAGAACGAGAGGTTAGTGTGAGTTGGTTGGATTTTGTCGTGGAGCAGTGGATTTTAGTTGCCATTCTCACTGCGCTGGTTGTTGCTTTTCTCGTCTTGGAATCCCGCAAAGGCGGCTCCACGATTTCCCATCATCAGGCCACTCGCCTACTCAATGGCGGTCAGGCTGTTTTAGTGGATCTGCGCGATAGCAAGGAATTCAAGACGGGTCATATTGTCGATGCCATTAATATTCCCTACGCAAGCCTGGCAACTAAGCTAGACGACCTTGAAAAACACAAGAGTAAACAGATCATAGTGGTTGACAAAATGGGTCAGCACGCCGGCTCTGCTGGCAAGATCCTGCGCGACAAAGGTTTTCAAGTCGTGCGTATGCAGGGCGGCATGATGGAGTGGACGCAACAAAACCTTCCATTGGTAAAGGCCTGATTTGGCATGACCGGTAAAAGCCCTATGACCGTCACAATTTATACGCGCAAATTTTGTTCGTATTGCGTGCATGCAAAGAATCTCTTCGACCGGCTTGGGGTCTCCTACCAGGAGATCTCGCTGGATCGTGATCCCGAGGCCCTGCAGAAAATGTGTGAGATGAGTGGCCGTCGTTCGGTGCCGCAGATCTGGATCGGTGAAACCCATGTAGGTGGCTGTGACGATCTTTACGCCCTACATCGCACCGGGCAGCTTCAGCAACTTTTGGGCGCGGCACCTCCCGGCAGTGAAGGGTCGCGCCCGGCTTGAATTTCCCACCCCAGCCCCCAAATCTGCTCGACCATAAAAGTGCTTGGGCGTGCGAACGTGAGCGCACCAGGCAATTCACCGCAACTTCACAGAAGGCAATTTCATGGCAGACGATGACAACAACCCGCAGGGTGACGCCGCCCAGGGCCACTTTGCTTTGCAACGTATTTACTTAAAAGACCTTTCTTTTGAATCCCCGCTGGGCGTGGAAGCCTTCAAACAGAACTGGCAGCCCAAGATCAATCAGGATCTTAATACCAATGTAAACAAGCTGGAAAACGATCAGTACGAAGTTGTCCTCAAGTTGACCGTGAGCGCGGTTATCGACAATAAAACCGTGTTCTTGGTGGAAGTGCAGCAGGCCGGCCTGTTTCTGATCCGCCAGATGGAGCCGCGGCAAATGGCGCAGCTTTTTAATACTGTCTGCCCGCAGATTCTGTTCCCGTATGCACGCGAGGTCGTTGACAGTTGTGTGGTAAAAGGCAGCTTCCCCGCTCTTGCTCTGCCCCCCATTAATTTCGATGCGCTTTTCCTGCGCGCCCTTCAGCAAGCGCAAGCCGCGCAGACCGAAAAAGACACGAGTCAGGCCGTCACCAACTGACACCTTATCCACTGCGCACGTGTGTGCGCAGTGTTGGCTTTTCGGTTCATCCTGCCATTCAGTTCTATACTTAGGTCTTCTCTGCCCGCACAGGTCGTTATAGCGCGTGGCTATCGACATTTACCGTGTCACTGCACCCACTATTTCTGTCTGGTAAACACCAATGGCTGAACAGATGGCTGACGATATCCAGCAGTCGATACTCGAACACCACACCCGCCTCATTCGCAACGCGGTCATCGTTCTGTTCATCGTTCTTCTGGTATTTGTTGCCAAGGGAATTTGGGTCGGCTCGGTGATGCGAGTCGGTATCTTCATGTTCGCCATGTTTGCCTTGGCGCTGGCGTATTACTACAACCGCAACGGGGGCTCTAGCGTTGCTCTGGTATTGATTTTTACCAGCTTCTGGGCATGTGTTGTGACTGGCGTGCTGACGGTGGGCGGAACGGAATCCATACCATCCGCGTGGTTCCCGATTTTGGTTACGCTTGCCGGCCTCCTCGGCGGACGCCGCCATTGTGTGTTTTGGCTGGTGATGAGTGGAATAACAGTATTGATTTTTTGGTTGATGGATTTTATCGGTGTCGATCTGACTCCGTTGGTGCAGCAGGAAAATCAGACGATTCAGATGCGCATGCACTTGTTGGCGCAGTTGTCGGTGGTGGGCACCATGGTGCTGTCGTTTGTCAGCATGAGGCGGCGCTATGAAGGCCAGTTGGTAGAACAGGTGGAAAACATGTCGCGCGAGGTGCAAAAACGCCGCCGGGCGGAAGAGGCAGCGGTGGCCTCCAATCACGCCAAAACCCTGTTTCTGGCCAATATGAGCCATGAAATTCGCACCCCACTGAATAGCATCATCGGTTTTTCCTCACGCTTGATGAAACGTCAGAGCTTCGCGGATCCCAAAGATGCGGATGCCATCGAATGTGTTCACCGCAATGGCAAGGGCTTGTTGTACTTGGTCAATGAACTTCTGGAATTGGCCAGCATTGAAGCGAATCATCTGCAGTACACCGCCAAGGCGTTTTCTGCGGACAATCTGATTCACGAGTGCCTTGCGTCGGTGGAGCCGGTAGCGCGGAGTTTCGGCCTCCGCCTGGATTATAAATGTGTGGATGATGCGGAGCTGCGGGCGGATAGGACACGTTTACATCAAGTGCTGGCGAGCCTGATGTATTTCGGCATCCGCCAGACGCGCGAGGGTGGCATCGAATTGGCCTTGTCACGCGTTGTGCGAGAGGGCGTTCCCGGCCTTCAGATATGCGTAGCAGATACCAGTCCGGGCATCGCTGAAGACCAGTTGGCGGGTCTCTTCGAAACGCACTATCAGCTGGTACTCAACAGTAATCGCGATTTACCTATATCCGCGCTGACGCTGGCGCTCGCCGCAAAACTGGTAGAAATGCACGGCGGCGAGATCAAAGCCCAAAGCACATTAGGACACGGCACTCGGTTTTTGATCTGGTTGCCGCTGGAACCGTCTATTCCGCAGATGTGATGCCATCAGTCGCTGCCATCATCCGCGTCGGCCATTCCCAACTCTTTGAGTTTGCGGGTCAAGGTGTTGCGCCCCCACCCTAACAGATTGGCCGCATCGCGCTTGCGTCCTGCGGTGTGTTTCAGCGCTGTCTCAATGAGCGCACGCTCAAAGGTCGGTACTGCCTTGGACAAAATGTCGTGCTGGCCAGCCGCCAAACATTGATCGGCCCAATGGCGTAGCGCCTTTTCCCAATCGCCCGATGGTGCTTGCGAGTCTTTGCGGCTCATGAGTTCTGGCGGCAAATCCTGAACATGCACTTCGCGTCCGCTCGCCATCACCGTTATCCAGCGGCAGGTATTTTCGAGTTGGCGCACATTTCCCGGCCAGGATAGGCTACTCAGATACGTTTCCGCTTCTGCGGTAAGCGTCTTCGGCTCGACATTGAGCTCGGCTGCGGCCTTATGGAAAAAATGCTGCGCCAGCTTGGGGATGTCCTCTCGTCGGTCCGCCAATTTAGGTAGATGGATGCGAATGACATTAAGACGATGGAAAAGATCTTCGCGAAAGCGGTTTTCCTCTACCAAGTGTTCCAGATTTTGGTGGGTGGCGGCGATGATCCGCACGTCCACTTTAACCGGCGTGTGACCACCAACTCGATAGAATTCGCCGTCCGCCAGAACTCGCAGCAGGCGGGTTTGGGTTTCCGCAGGCATATCGCCGATTTCATCGAGAAATAAGGTTCCACCATCCGCCTGTTGAAACCGCCCCTGGCGCAGCGACGCCGCACCGGTAAACGCGCCTTTCTCATGTCCAAACAACTCGGATTCGATCAAATCGCGCGGAATTGCCGCCATATTCAGAGCAATAAACGGCCCTTCCCGACGTGGGCTGTGGCGATGTAGCGCGCGTGCCACCAATTCTTTGCCAGTGCCGGATTCACCGTTGATCAGCACCGTAATGTTCGACTGCGACAGACGCCCTATCGCACGGAACACCTCCTGCATCGCCGGCGCTTCGCCGATGATCTCCGCAGTCATTTCCGGTGCGGCCACCGTCACTTCCTGGCGTTGCTCACGGCTGTGCGCCAGGGCGCGCTGGGTCACGGCAACCGCCTCGTCCACATCGAAGGGTTTGGGCAGATATTCAAACGCGCCGCCCTGGTAAGCCGACACAGCACTGTCTAGATCCGAATGCGCAGTCATGATGATAAAAGGCAGCTGGGGGTATTCCTTGTGCATATTAGCGAGCAAGGACAGCCCGTTTGTGCCGGGCATGCGAATGTCGCTGATGATGGCATCGGGCTTCTTGTGAGAAAGTTGGGCCATGGCCTTATCGCCCGTGTCAAAGCAGTCTGTTTCTATGCCGGACTGCTGAAGGGCCTTTTCCAATACCCAGCGAATGGAGCGGTCGTCATCGATAATCCAAACCAGGTTAGGCTTCTGCATAGTGTTCTTCCAAGGGTAGATAGATTGAAAACTCGGTCAGTCCTGGAACGCTTTCGCATTCGATGATGCCGTCATGTTGACCGATAAGATTTTGGGCGATGGCAAGCCCCAATCCGGTGCCTTCCGCACGCCCCGTAATCATGGGGAAAAAGATGTCTTCGATCAGGTCCGGCGCGATACCTGGGCCGTTGTCGATAATGGAAATGCGTACCACTAATGAGTGCTGTTTGCGCCCGATGGTATAGCGGCGCTGTACCCGGGTTCGGAAGGTGATGACGCCGTCTTTTTCGTGACCGTTTTCCAGCAGTACCTGGGTGGCGTTGCGGGCGATATTGAGCAGCGACTGAATCAGCAACTCGCGGTCGCCGGGGATTTCAGGAATGCTGGGGTCGTAGTCCCGCACCAGCTCCAGCTGATTGCTGATTTCGGCGCGCACCACCTTCATCACATGCTCAAGCACTTCGTGGATGTTGGTGGGCTTGCGATTGGCCGGCCGATGTGGCCCCAGCATCCGGTCAACAAGATTTCGCAGGCGATCCGTCTCGTCGATGATNNCCGCGAATCCCGCCAAGAGGATTTTTAATTTCGTGAGCGAGGCTACGGATAAGATTGCGGGATGTCTCCTGGGTAGAGAGCATCGCCTCCTCACGGTTAATGCGCAGCAGGCGATCAAGTGCGTGCGCCTCAATGATGATCATGCCCAGTTCGGGGTTGGGGCTAACGGAATAATCTACGGTGATTTCGCTGTTGTTGTGCAGGCGCCAGCGCGCCCGCCGCATGGTGAAGTGGCGGTTGTCATCAAGTGCTTCGCGAAACGAGTCTGGTGAGGCCTCTGTATCAGTAAAACAATGACTCACATGCTTTCCCAGGGATTGCTCACAGCTCACGCTCAGCAGCATCTCCGCAGAGCTATTAACGAAGGTGAGATGCAGATCGGCGTCCAGCACTATGGTGGCGGTAAGAAGGTTGTCCAGTATCTGTTTGTAATGCGCGGCGTGGACCATATCAGTGTTCCAATTTGGTGAGCAGGCCAAAGCAAAAACCAAACCAATCGCAGGGCGGCTGCTCACGGGACGAATGAGAGTATTGATACCCTGTTGCATATGCACCAAAAAAAGATCGCTAAATGCCTGATTTTAGGGCCGTTAGCGCACCGCTTGATGGCGGCTGTGCAGTTTGCCAAGGTGGAGCTCGGACGATGGCAGTTGGCGAATTTAAACGGAACCGCCTAATGCCAATCCGCGGTTTTTATTTAACACGCTATACTGCACCAATTAAGTGCATAAGACTATTTTGCTGTGATTCTTAATGGGGCGCGTCGCGAGGCTGTGCTCACGTCGTGGTGTGCTTGAAGAAGAAAAATAATGCGCAAATAAAAAACCCCGCTTGCGCGGGGTTTTGTCGACCGAACTGACGCTTACACCGAGTAGTACAACTCAAACTCCACCGGGTGCGGAGTCATATTGATGCGCTGAATGTCGGCGCGCTTCAGAGTGATGTAGGAATCGATAAAGTCTTTGGTGAACACGCCGCCGCGAGTGAGGAACTCATGATCTGCTTCCAGAGACGCGAGAGCTTCTTCAAGAGACGAGCAAACCTTTGGAATCTCGGCTTCTTCTTCCGGCTCCAGATCGTACAAATCTTTGTGTGAGGCTTCGCCCGGATGGATCTTGTTCTGCACACCGTCGATGCCAGCCATCAACAAGGCGGCAAACGCCAGGTAAGGGTTGGCAGTCGGATCGGGGAAACGGGTTTCGATACGCTTGGCCTTGGCGCTCTGAACGAACGGAATGCGGATGGATGCAGAGCGGTTGCGTGCAGAATAAGCCAGCATTACGGGTGCTTCAAAGCCTGGGACCAAACGCTTATAGGAGTTGGTCGAGGCGTTACAGAAAGCGTTGAGTGCTTTGGCGTGCTTGATGATACCGCCGACGTAATACAGAGCGGTCTCGCTCAGGCCGGCATAGGCTTCACCAGCGAACTGATTGACACCGTCTTTGGAGAATGACTGGTGCACGTGCATACCAGAACCGTTGTCACCGATCAGCGGCTTAGGCATGAAGGTGGCGGTTTTGCCATAGCTGTGCGCGACGTTGTGAACGCAGTACTTCAGAATCTGAACTTCGTCCGCTTTTTTCACCAGGGTGTTGGCGCCAACACCGATTTCACACTGGCCGGCGTTGGCCACTTCGTGGTGATGAATCTCGATTTCCAGGCCCATGGCTTCCATGGCGTTACACATGGCAGCGCGGATGTCATGCAGAGAGTCGATAGGTGCAACCGGGAAGTAGCCACCCTTCACGCGGGGTGCATGGCCGTGTTTGCCTTCGATGTCTTCACCAGACTGCCAGGAGGCTTCTTCAGATTTGATTTTGTAGAAGGCGCCGCCCATTCCTGAATGGAAATGAACGCTGTCAAAAATGAAGAATTCGGGTTCCGGTCCGAACAGGGCAACGTCGCCCAGACCGGTGGATTTCAAATATTGCTCTGCGCGTCGACCGATGGATCGCGGATCGCGATCATAGCCCTGCATAGTGGTGGGCTCGACGATGTCGCAGCGGATGATAATGGTGGGTTCTTCATAGAAGGGATCCAGCACGGCGGTGGAGTCGTCTGGCATCAGGATCATGTCGGATTCGTTAATGCCTTTCCAGCCGGCGATGGATGAGCCGTCAAACATTTTTCCTTCAGTGAAGAAGTTGTCGTTCACCACACTTGCCGGGAAGGTCACGTGCTGCTCTTTCCCCTTGGTATCAGTGAAACGCAGGTCGATCCAGCGCGCTTCGTATTCTTTAATCAGTTTCAGAGTCTTCTCTGACATGAGGGTGCCTCCAACTATGGCCCAGGCCAAGTAGTTTATTGATGGTTGAATGGGTATGGGGGTTGGTTGTTGATCTGCCTTCGGCGGCACAATCTAAGAGTTTCTCGACCAATAAGCAAGGACAACAAGTGGCGTAACCTGTGGCAAGTTGTATGCCATAATTTGGCACTTGGCCAAAGGCCAGAGCTTCGTAGGGCTTTGGCAAAATCGGCGCAAAAAATTGCACCAAAACAGTGATTTAATTTGGTGCACTCCAATTATATGTGAATCATTTTGGTGCGCTGCGCCTTTCACTATTGATACAACAGCATGAAATTCATCCTTAAATTCTTTCCCGAAATCACCATTAAAAGCGGCCCCGTGCGTAAGCGAATGAGCCGCCAACTTACTGAAAACCTGCGCATCTTGCTGCGCCGCTTCGATGCGAAAGCCACTGTGCTGCAGGAGTGGGACAATCTTGAAGTCTTTGTGCCTGGTGAGGACGACGAGCGTGCGGCCGCAGTTGCGGACCTGCTCTCCTGTGTGCCGGGCATCGCGAAAATTGCTCGAGTGCGCGCTTATCCCTTGGGTGATCTCGATGACATTTATAGCTGTGCTCATCGGGCTTGGGGGGCGACGCTCAAAGGACAGACATTTTGCGTGCGGGTAAAGCGGACGGGAAAACACACCTTCAGTTCCATGGAGGTAGAACGTTACGTTGGCAGCCGATTGTTGCAGGAAACCCAAGCTGGGGGCGTTGATTTGCATAACCCAGATCATCTGCTGCGGTTGGAGATTCGCCAGGAAACCCTTTATCTCGTCGAGCAGACGTTTGCCGGGCTTGGCGGCTTCCCGTTGGGTACTCAGGA
>DJFQ01000046.1:12146-19141 GCA_002432095.1 Marinagarivorans sp. UBA5868
GTAGTGCAGGAAATTCTCACCAAGGTCGATCCGTCTTGTATGGGAGTAGTGCTTAAGCGGGTGATGTTGCGGGCGGCGAGCCAAGTGGCCGAGCAGGCGGAACTCGATGCGTTAGTCACGGGTGAAGCGGTGGCACAGGTTTCCAGCCAGACGCTGACTAATCTTGCCATTATCGACAAAGCCAGTAGCAAGCTCGTGTTGCGACCTCTGGCGTTTATGGATAAGGGTGCGATTATCGATCAATGCAGAGCGATTGGCGCGGAGCACTTTTCCGCCGCAATTCCCGAATATTGCGGGGTGATCTCTGTGCGTCCCTCCGCGCATTTGCGCCAGCACAAAGTCGAGGCCGAGGAAGCGCGAATGAATGCGCAGGTATTAGCGGATGCGCTGGCCAACGCGAAGGTGCAATCCATTGACTCGGTAATGAAGGATATTGAGCGCGGAGTAAGTCAGGTGCCTGAGGTGAGTTCGCCGGCGCCGAACCAGGTTGTAATCGATATTCGTCATCCGAATGAGCGCGATCTGCGCCCGCTGCGCCTTTCCGGCGCTCATATCGCGCCGCAGTCAATTCCCTTCTATAGTTTGAATAGCGAGTTTTCCCAGTTGGACCGCTCGCGCCAGTATCTGCTGTATTGTGCAAAAGGGGTTATGAGTCAGCTGCATGCGGCCCATTTGCGCGATGCCGGATTCGATAATGTCGGCGTCTACCGTCCCCGTGATCACGCTGTCGTGGAAGGTGATGTGCAGGACTAAAAAGCGGGTGGTGCGTTTTGGCGATAAGCGAAAAGATCATCAGACACCAGAAGTTGTGGCTGCTGGTAATTGTGCTGGTCATCATCGCTTTGTCGGTGCTTAGCACTTTATGGTTTCGCGGTGTGTTTTCCTCAGGTGAAAATGTCCATCCGAACTATCAAAACATTACCCTGACCGACGCCGTTATCGTCTGCGAAAAAGAGATTCGTTCGGTTCACAAACAGCGCCTGCGACATCTCACGTTAGACAACTTGTCGAGCCGATACGATGAGGCTGCCAATCTCTATCGAGTGTTTTTTGTTGCCGACCTCCAGTTCAGTAAAGAAGCCGGTGCGCCAAGCTCTGCATTTTTGATTGGTTGTTTTGTCGGGGCTAAACGAGGAAATATTAAGGGTCTCGAATTATTCGAGAAAAAAGAAAATACCACCGAGCCCATACAGAAGCGCGACGGTGGTATTTTTGGCTGGCCGTTGTAAGGTTGGTTACCTGGTGGTTGTTTGCGCTGCTAACGCCTCACCAATCGCCTCTTCGAGCTCCGACCCTTCCGGCGCAACGCGCGAGCCAAAATGTTGCACATTGCCATCATCAATAAGATATTTATTGAAGTTCCAGGATGGCGCTTCTGTTTGTTTCGCAAGATAAGCAAACAAGGGGTGAGCCTCTTTCCCTTTTACGTCGACGTGCTCAAACATGGGAAAGGTAACGCCATAATTTTTGTAGCAAACCCGTGCGGTACCCTCTTCTGACTTTTCCTCCTGATTAAAGCTGTTGGAGGGAAAACCCAAAACCACCAGTCCTTGGTCTTTGTATTTCTGGTGCAGTTTTTCCAAGCCACCAAACTGTTTGGTAAAACCGCAGTGACTCGCCGTGTTAACAATAACCATAGGTTTTCCCGCTCGATAAAAGTCGCAGAGATTGGCGGTTTCTTGCGAGTGCAATCGGCGCATATCGGTATTTAAATAATCGGGACATCCTGCGGATTCGGCGCTGACGTGAACGGCGCCAATGGCGAGTACGGCGGCTAGGAATAGGCGAAAAGTTGAGCGTGTAGATGACATGGAATTCTCCTGGGTTGCAGTCGTTGTACGAGGTATGGCAGCGTTTGGATTCCCTCTTAAGGATTAATATCAATCGTGTAGTACTTAAGCAGTTCTATCAAAGCGCCGACGGAAGCAATGGAGCATGTTTCCTCGGTCGTGTGGTAGCCAGTAGTAGGAACCTGCAGTGTTGCTCCTTGAATCATTCCTTTAGAGGCATTGATGATTCGGCCGAGTTCGGTGCTCCCTAGAGAAAAAGCATCTTTGCCCTGACTTTTTCGCTCCTTATTTTTCTTTTCGATATAGACATCCTTAAACGCGTAGCGAATGCCGAGGATTTGGCAGGCGTTTTCGAGGTCGCGGATCATCTCCGGATGAAACGCGGCGTTGCTATCGCGATTGCGCAACACCAAGTGTTGAGCTTCGGCTTCGTCCGTGGTGGCGTAGGGGCTGGTGTCGAGCACAATCAGTTTTGTTGTCGAATTGGCAAAACGCTGAAACCATTCCAGTAAAAAGCGCCAACTCCTTCCTGCCTCCTCTTGTGCCGTAAAGAATGCGGTGCCTTGATAGCCGCGACGAAACAAATAAATGATGATTGCGGCCGAAAATACGTTGTCCAGCTGAGCGCTGATGCGCTGTCCAGAGATCTTCAGCTTGTCCTGAAATGCCACCGGCGTGCCGGCAACCACATGCTCAAGACCGTGAATTTCAAATACCATATTGCCGCGATGCGGACAGAGATAAGCCCGGTGGATAGTGCCCTTGCCACGATATACGCCGGACCAAGGTTCATAAGCGTTAACCGCCGCACCGTAGTAGCGTTCGGAGATTTTGGTGAACGTCTGCTCGGAAACTGAGTCACCAATCAGGTCACCGCGGTTGCTGGCAATAAAGGCAGCGTATTGAAATTCATTCGGGCCAGTGCAGATCAGGCCGTGGCGATCTATGTGGGCGGAGAGGTAGCGGCTGTTCGGCTTATTTCCCTGGGCTACTAATAGACCTTCATACCACGTGGCCTGTACGCCGATTTCCTCAAGTTCTCTTTGCAACACGCGGAAAAACGAATGTTCAGCGCTAACCACGCTGGGGTGACGAATCAGAATCTTGAGAATGTCGAGAAATTCGTATAGATCGTGCTGCATTGCGATGATCCGGCGGGAGGGTGCCGGAAATTTTAACGGAATGGCGGGGATCGATACAGAGCTATAAGCGGGTAACGGTCCGGCGGAGGCCGGACCGAGGGGACTTTAGAACTTGTAGGCAAAACCGATGGTGCCGCCGCGGATATCAAATTCTTCCGCGTTAATGAGTTTTTTCCACTCGGCGACGACATCAATGTTCGGCGTCATGGAGAAGCTCACACCAATACCAAAGGAGGCGGCGTTCTCGGTATCGCTGGCTGGGAGGTCAACTGCGTAGCCATTAGCTTCGATCTCTACAGTTGTCATGCCAAGCAACCCGTAAAGACTCGCTTTTTCGTTGCTGATATGCGGTCGGAAATAGGCGCTGGCATAGTATGTAATCTCTGCTGTCGCTCGTCCTGCATAGAGGACATCAACGTCAGGGGTGGCTGGGTTGTTATCAGCATCTTCGGCTACGGTGAAGTAAAGGGTGTCGCGGCCCTCATTAATGCCGGCGCCAACGCGAGCTTCCAGAGAAATGTAAGGAAACAAATTAATGCCAGCAAAACCTTCAAGGGTTTGAACGCTGTAATCCAGGTAGGTGGACTGAGAATTAATTTTCCAGGGAGAGAAGCCCGCTCCAGCGTAATAGCTGGGTTCCCATGCGTGGGCGGATATGGCAAAAGTGGACAAACCTAAAAGCAATAGCTTCTTCATACCAGATGGTCTCCAGGGATTTCTTCAGCGGCCTAAAGCATTGTTATTGTTCAATAAAACCCGGGTTCTTTGATTGCCAAATCACGCGGTGTCATGTTGCAGGAGGTGACGACTTGGCGTCGTCCAGCGCCGCGGCAAGTATTCTGCGAATTGCCAGCAAAGTCAAACCAAGTCAATCACCTACAATAGTTATTGATAACTGTAGCACCTCCCAGCGCTATCGCTGGTAAATTCGTGCCGCTATAATGCGCGCCGTTCGCGCCCCCCGCCCATACCTTAGAGGTTCTCCCCCTGTGATAGAAAATCTGCGCAATATTGCCATTATTGCCCACGTTGACCATGGCAAAACCACATTAGTGGATAAACTGCTGCAACAGTCTGGTACTTTGGATCGCAAAGACCTGGGTGCGGAGCGCGTGATGGACTCCAACGATCAGGAGCGGGAGCGGGGAATTACGATTCTCGCCAAAAATACCGCCATCAAATGGAATAACTATCGGATCAATATCGTTGATACGCCCGGACACGCTGACTTTGGTGGGGAAGTGGAGCGTGTTCTGTCGATGGTGGACAGTGTGTGCCTGTTAGTTGATGCGGTGGATGGACCTATGCCGCAAACCCGCTTCGTAACCAGTAAAGCATTCGAGCGCGGCCTGAATCCCATCGTTGTGGTGAACAAAATTGATCGGCCTGGTGCGCGCCCTGATTGGGTTGTGGACCAGGTTTTCGATCTGTTCGACCGTCTCGGCGCCACCGATGAACAGCTCGACTTCCCCATCATCTACACGTCAGCGCTTAACGGCATTGCCGGTCTCGACCCAAGTACGATGGCGACTGATATGACGCCGTTGTTCGAGATGATCGTCAGTAAAGTCAAACCCCCCAAGGTGGATCTCGACGGTCCCTTCCAAATGCAAATTTCCGCGCTGGATTACAGCAGCTATGTGGGCGTAATCGGAATAGGTCGCATCGCCAGAGGCAGCATCAGCCCGAATCAGTCGATCGTAGTTCTGGACCTTCAAGGCAAACAACGGAAAGGCAAGGTATTGCAGGTGATGGGCTTCCACGGTCTTGACCGAGTGGAAACTCAAAAAGCCTCTGCTGGCGATATTGTCTGTATCACTGGCGTCGCTCAACTGGGGATTTCCGATACCCTGTGCGCGCCGGAAAAAGTGGAGGCACTGCCGCCGCTCACAGTGGACGAGCCGACAGTGAGCATGACTTTCCAGGTCAATGACTCGCCATTTGCCGGGCAGGATGGCAAATACGTGACCTCGCGCAATATCAAAGAGCGGTTGGATCAGGAGTTGATTCACAACGTGGCCCTGCGCGTGCGCCAGGGTGACAGCCCGGACAAATTCATCGTATCCGGTCGTGGTGAGCTTCACCTTTCAGTGTTGATCGAAAATATGCGCAGGGAAGGTTTCGAGCTTGGCGTATCGCGACCGGAAGTCATTCAGAAAGTGGTGAACGGTGAAATCCATGAGCCCTACGAGCAGCTAGTTATCGATGTTGAAGATGTGCATCAGGGCTCGATTATGGAAGAGCTAGGTCTGCGCCGGGCGGAAATGACCAATATGGAGCCGGACGGCAAGGGTCGAGTGAAGCTTGAGTTTGTAATTCCCTCTCGGGGATTGATCGGCTTCCGCGGTCAATTCCTCACGTTAACCTCCGGCTCGGGCATCATGACCAGCATTTTTGACCATTATGGTCCGGTGAAAGGCGGTGAAATGGCGGGCCGCAAAAATGGTGTGTTGGTGTCGATGGTGAAGGGCAAAACACTCGCTTACGGCCTCTTTAATCTGCAAGAGCGCGGCCGCCTGTTCCTCGGGCATGGCGAGGAAATTTATGAAGGGCAGATCGTCGGTATTCACTCGCGGGATAACGATTTGGTGGTTAACCCCACCAAAGCCAAGCAGTTAACCAATATCCGTGCGGCGGGTACTGATGAGGCGCTGACTTTGACGCCCCCCATTCGCCATTCCCTGGAACAAGCGTTGGAGTTTATCGAGGATGACGAACTGGTAGAAGTCACGCCAAACCATATACGTTTGCGCAAAAAGCTGCTTACGGAAAATGAGCGCAAGCGAGCGAAAAACACCAAGCTGAGCGGTTAATAAAGTGTCCAGTGATAGGGTCGAATTGCCGACCCTGTCACTTATATCCTTCTTGCAATCTCTGACGAAAGAGCCCACCCTTAAGAACAGGTCGTACTTTTGATTGCGACCTGTGTCCCGTTCCCGGCTGACGCGGCGGCGGGCTTCAGACAATAAAAGCAGAAGCTGTGAGGTTTTTTTATGGTCAATGCACTGTTGATTCTGGGCTTGGCTCTGATTATTGGTAGCTTTTTTTTAAATCCCCAATCTGGCATGCAGAAGCGCGCCATTCGTATTGAAGATCTGGAGCATAAGCGACGCCGTCGCCACTGAGTTCAGATTACTCCCTCATCTCACGCCTGACTCAAATAGAGTTAGGCAGCTCAACCGAGAAACCCTCCTGACTGGTGTGCCCAAAGCTGGGCATATAATCCATTTTGGGCGAGCAATTCCCGGTGCGTTCCCTGTTCTACGATTCTGCCGTTATCGAGCACGACCAATCGGTCCATGGCGGCAATAGTAGAAAGGCGATGGGCAATGGCAATCACAGTTTTATCAGTCATTAGTTCGTTCAGATTCTCCTGGATAGCGGTTTCCACTTCGGAATCCAGGGCAGATGTGGCCTCGTCGAGAATCAGGATCGGCGCGTTTTTAAGTAGCACTCGGGCAATGGCGATCCGCTGACGTTGACCTCCGGAGAGTTTCACCCCGCGTTCCCCGACGTGGGCGTCATAACCGCGCCTTTCTTTGTGATCTTCAAGCGCGGCGATGAATTCGTCCGCTTTGGCCTGTTGTGCTGCCTGCCGCATTTCGTCTTCGCTGGCGTCGGGTCGTCCGTACAAAAGATTTTCCCGGACTGACCGATGTAACAGAGAGGTATCCTGAGTCACCATGCCAATATTGCTGCGCAGGGATTCCTGCTGAACGCAGGCGATATTTTGTCCGTCAATAAGAATCTCCCCTGCTTCCACATCGAAGAAGCGCAGCAGCAAGTTCACCAGCGTACTTTTGCCTGCGCCGGAGCGCCCTACCAAACCCACCTTTTCGCCGGGGCGGATAGTCAGGTTGAAATGGTCGATCACCCCGCTGCCCTTGCCGTAGTGAAAGGAGAGATCACGAAACTCAATTTCTCCCCGGGATATCTGCAATGGCTCCGCGTTTGGTGCATCAACGATTTGTCGCGAGCGAGCCAGCGTTTGCATTCCGTCGTGTACGGTTCCGATATTTTCGAATAACCCGGAAACTTCCCACATGACCCATTGGGACATTCC
>DJFQ01000046.1:19209-20937 GCA_002432095.1 Marinagarivorans sp. UBA5868
GTAGTGACAAAACGTGTGACCAGACGCATTTGCGGATGCACGGTGTGCAGAAAGTCGGCCATGCTCGAGCGCACGTATTCCGCTTCGCGCCGGGAGTGAGAGAACAGTTTGATGGTGGTGATATTGGTATAGGTATCAACAATCCGGCCGGTCATCTCTGAACGTGCATCGGCCTGCTTTTGAGCAATCGCTTGCAGGCGGGGGATGAAAAAAAAGAGCGCAGCGATATAGCACAGCAGCCATACCAAAAATGGCAGCGTAAGGCGCCAGTCCATTGCTCCGGTCATGGCAAGTATGCCGATAAAGAAAACACTGCTGTAGAGAAAGACATCCAGCAGTTTCATCAAAGTTTCGCGCACCGCGAGGGCGGTTTGCATCAGTTTAGTGGCGACCCGGCCGGCGAATTCATCCTGATAAAAACTTAAACTCTGGCTGAGCAGATAACGGTGCCCCTGCCAGCGGATGCGCATGGGGAAATTCCCCAGCAGCGTCTGGTGAATGACCGTGGCGTGGAAAAAAATTGCCAACGGCAGGCCCAGCACCACGAGCCCCGCCATCCACCATAGCTGCGGTCCTACTTCCCGCAGCAGCTGATCGGGCTGGTAGGTGGTCAGCCAATCGACGAGTTGTCCGAGAAAACGAAATAAAAACACTTCGATGGTGGCAACGCAGGCTGTGAGTGCTGCCATTAATGCTAAATAGCGAAAGCTGCCCTGCGTGTAGTAACGGCAAAACGCTAAAAATGTCCCCGGCGGTTGTTGCGGTGGTTTCTCGGGAAAGGGAGGTAAAAGTCCTTCAAAAAAAGCAAAAATCATCAGGCAACTCTGGGGGAGGCAAAGAGCTGCGGAGTATGCCACAGGCGCTCACTTGAGTCAGACGACAGGTGAGACCTGAGGCGCTGAATCAGGTGGGATCGATGAGATTGTCGGCGATCATACGGATTGCCGTAATGCTCGGAATAAAAAAGTATTCGCCGCCTCGGGTAGTGACGAAGCGCGGCAGACGCGGGCAGAAAAACGGCGGATTTTCCGCACTGCTGCCTTCGACCATAAAATCACCTTTGCCGTCATGATTGCCGAGGAGAGGATCACGCTGGTTAGCCAGTTTGAAATCGTTGCCGTAATTGATCCACTGTTGTTGCACGAACTCGAATTGCCGCTCGATGCTGGTGCCAATGGCCATAAAAATGATGCCGTGTTCGCCCTCGTCCGAGGATGGATCGGTTACTTCTCCATAAGGCAGTCCGCGCCGCAGAATTCGCCGCCGGTTGTCGAGTGCCCCAGGGGTGTTATAGGCCTTGGTCACGCCGTATTCGAGACAGCCGCGGGGATTGGTGCGGCGAATATGAGAACCCATCGGACAGCGCGCGCCGTTGATGTCCTGATTGAAATTAAAGCCCGTGAGTTGTTTGCGCAGGCTATTGAACTTCGTCAGCGCCTGAGCTTTTTGCGCTTCCGTAGTGGCATTTTTCAGCGCAATGCGTGCCGCTTCCAGGTCTGCGATAAAGGCGTCCGCCTCCTGCTGAGTCGGAAACGATACGGTGGGCGCACCGTTGCGCCAGCGCCCGGACATTTTTGCCACCAGCGCCTCCGCCCCGCCGGGGAAATCCGCGCCGACTTCCCGCATATAGCGATTGAATGACCCGACGTTTTCATGCAGCTTGCGATATACCATAAAGGTGCCGTTGTACGACAACAGCCGTGGAACCGGCGAGATAGGTAATTCCTG
>DJFQ01000046.1:21013-29869 GCA_002432095.1 Marinagarivorans sp. UBA5868
GGGTCGGAAATGCCGTCGGTATAGCCAAAATGCTCCTTCGCTGTGATCTTGCCGTCGATGATCACAGCGGATGCATCTTGATACTCCATGTCATCGCCGCGAACGCCGCGGTGGCCCCGCAGTTGTTCCACTTTTCCTTCATAAGGCGCAAGCAACCCCTGAATCTCCGCATATCGGGCTTCCAATGGTGCTTCGGCGCGGGCGTTAATCGACATAAACATATGAACACATTTGTCATTGCACCAGACCGGATCCCAATGTTCAGAAGCGCTCGGGCCATCATCGCCGAGGATTTCGGCACGCGCCTTCATGCCTATGCTGAATTCTTCCGGAAAGCTGTGCAGCGACATGGTCGGCAGACCGAGATGCTTCAGCCCCTGATAGCTAAAAGCGATATTGGTGGTGGCTTCCGGCAATACCGTATTGGTGAACCATGGCCGACTGGTAGTGAGCAGGGGCAAGAGTGCACGGATAAATCCACGGCCTGCATCCATATCGTGAAACTGAAAAAAAACATATCGCGCTTTGGGATATCCGTAGCGGCCATACGCCTTGACGATATTTCCTTGAATATCGTCAAAATCCATAAAGTGTGTGCTCATGCCGGCTCCGCAATCAAAGAAAGTTCTGTCCCGGGCGCCACGTTGGTGCTGCCAGGTCGGTGGGTTTGGTGCGCTCAATAAAATGTTGAAATGCGGCGCGCAATTGCTGCGGCGACTGGCCTTGGGTGTCGCAGGCAAATTGGGAAAACTCCTGCTTTAGGTACAGTGCTTTTAATTGCTCCGCCAATGGCGCCCCACTAGAGCCATTAAAATAAAAGGTGGTATTGACCGTACATTTTTTTATGTAGTCGATAAAAGAATTGGCGTCGCTAACCTGCTCGAACGCCACACAATAACGCCATGCTTCGCGGATGTGCTGTTCGGCGTTTTGCCAAAAGCCGCGCAAGTAAGTCTCGGTGTCTCCGTGAAAATTACAGCAGAAGACCAAATATTTGGATTGCAGATGGTCTTCTTGTGCCGGTGAGCCTTCATAAAAAACGTCATTTAAAATAAAAAATCGGCAGAGGAAAGTATTTGGGACTTTTGCCATTGGGCTTAAATCGTGGCTTTCGAGTGACTGCAAATACCGGCGCGTAAGAGACGCAAAGCTCTGCTCGTCAACCGCTCCATTTTTTATCGGGCTTAAAAGGGTCAAAGGTGTTGGTTCGGTCGCTTTGTGAAACATGGATTATCCTTGCGGCGGTTTGCTTTCGAGCCGGCCATAAAGTTGGTTGAGACGTCGACGCTCCTGCGTCGCCTGATTGGCGAGGCTGACCACTGGAGATGGTGCCATTTTTCCAAGATGGGCTTGTATCTCAAATAGCATGGCTTTGTATCTGCGCGAAAATTCTTCGTCGTCCGACACCTTTTCCGTAGATTGAATAAAATCAACGAGTGCCGCCTTAAGCGCGATGGCCGCCTTAACGTCGTTGGCCGACGCCAATGGGTAGGCGTTGTAATAATGTTCGGTCCAGATCTGGTTATGCAGGATATAACGATGGAAAGGTTGTAGCGGAACAGATTTCGGATAACGGATATTTTGCTGCCACATTAAATTCAGACCGTTAGGGATCGCCATGTGAAATGAATCAACATATTGCGTCCAGCTGCCATTAAAATTGCTAAAGAACAGCATGTAAGGATATTTCAAATTTTCTTTCGGTTGCGATTCTGCCAAGCGCGGAAATTGTTTCTGCCGGATTACCACCCAACGCGCGTAGTGAATGAGCGAGAGGGTTCTTAAACCGTTGAGTTTGCGTCGTAGAAATACAGTCTTTGCAAGTTTAAAAATCGCCAAATTAATAAAAACCCACCATCGCCCCAGTGGTGTAATCACATTCATGGCATACGCCTTGCCGGCGATATTCGACATGTCTATTCCTCGTTTTCGGGATTTTCCGGTATGTCCGCCCACGCGGGCTGCGCAGCTTTTAAGAGGTCTGTGGGTATCTCATAGTTCGTCGGTTCTGTCTGCGGCTCGCTATTATATTGGTGGCGAAAATCCGACAGCGTTTTGTAAATGACGCGGCGTACGCGATTAATACCGCCCAGCGGCTGGTGAGCTGGTAGGCTGTGCCAGGGGTTGAACGATAAAACAATGCCGTAGGCATTTTGTGCGGGAGTATCGAAAGTTTGCTGAGGGATTGTCAGTGTGGCGACCTTTATAAACGGGGAAATATGTTCCGGCCAACGTTTACCGGGATCTTCCACGGGCATGAGCTTTGGGTCGGTTTGCAGCTGCACACAAAAGTCAAAATCAAAATCCTCTCCCTGTAACTGTTTAACCATGTTTTCGCGTAAAAAATCTGGCCCTGAGTTATGTGGAATTTGGGTGACGACCCCAGCATGAGGAATGAGCGAGTATTTAACCACTTGTTGCGGGCCGAGCTTATAAGGTGTCGTGCTCCAATAACGCGTTTGCAGTGGACTCAAATAATTTTTGTTGGACTTAAGTAGGTTGAGCAGCGAGCGTGGGTGGAATAAAAAATGCCAAAGCAGCGCAAGTTTTCCTTTAACCAGGGCTTTAATCAAATAAAAGAATTCTTCCACGTTGTGGGTAACAAACATCGGAGTGGAGATGGTGATAAAGTCCTGGCTGGTGGTGTTGCCATCGGTGACATCGAGTTTATCTCCGGGCACGTTCATAAGCTTGATCGCGGCACCGCGAATATCTTTTTTGGTGTCGGCTTGGGAGGGTGCGTTTTGATTGGAAAAGCGCACCCACGCGTCGTAGCTTCGCCCGGAGACCAATACTCCATGTTGGAGATTAACCGGTAAATCCGCGACGACCTTAAAAGTGCCTTTGACCAGCCCATGTTGTTTTGGGTGTGCGTCGCGCTGCATGTATTTTGGTGTTTCCCGACGCATTTTGGCCTGCAACAGCTCGATCAGCTTGTCGCGGAACAGATCTTCATTCACCGGTTTGTTTTCGTGATTCATTCTGGCTTCCAATAATCCGGTCTATAGGTAGTCACGAAAATATTGAAAAAGGCGCAGCTAATTTATGCGCTTTTCGAATAACAGCAGTCGTTATTTTTAGGTGAGTTCTGTCAGCACGGCCAACAAACAGAGCCGCTCGCCACCGGCTTTAGCGGTTCGGAGCGCTCTGATTGAGTGTAGTCGCAAATTTGCGGGAGAGAAATGAAAAGGGGAAATTACCAGCCGACGATAATGAGGATCCAGCCAAGAATGGCCAGTCCAAGGACACCTTTGGCTTTGGTCCAATTCAAACAGGCGTAGAGGTAGGAAATAGGCGGCAGGAACACCGTACACAACCCCCAATTGAAATCCTCTTCAAAGGAAACGAACATCAGGTAAAACCAGCTGAACGCTACCAGGATAACGCCGAAAGTAATTAAAGTTGCGGAAACGGGTTCCATTACTAAATCCTCATATTGAAATGTTGAACGTTTTATTAAGTTGGGTTTTTACTGTGCAGCGCCCGGACTATGGCGGGTCGCCATCTAGGGGGATAACCACCCTTTATTCAAGCACTTCCCTGTTCGAGCAAAAATGTCACTGGGCCATCGTTCACCAAGTGCACCTGCATATCCGCCGCGAATATGCCGCAGGCCACCGGCGTATGGCGATCCCGCAGGACGCGCACCAAAAGCTCGAACAGTGTCGATGCCTGTTCCGGCGGTGCTGCGCTGGAGAAGCTGGGGCGCAGTCCCTTTTGCGTGTCCGCTGCGAGGGTGAATTGAGAAACGGCGAGCACGCCTCCCTGGATGTCTCGCACACTCAGATTCATCTTGCCGGCAGCATCGGCAAAAACCCGGTACGCCAAAAGTTTGTCGGCCATGCGGGCCACTCCTTCAGCGGTGTCGTGCCGTTCTATGCCTACGAGCAACAACAGGCCTTGCTGAATTTCGCCGACGGTTGCTCCGGCGACTTCCACCCGCGCGTTTTTCACCCTCTGCAACAGCACTTTCATGGCTCTAGCTCAGCAACAGCGCGATAAGACCGATTGCGACCAGCAGCACGCCTTCGAGCGGTGCGGAGGCTAGGGTTGGCCACAACCAATAAGCAGCTCCCGCGAATGCCAGCGCCGCAATGGCGCGTCGGCGTTTGCGCCGGCGTTTTTGCCGGGCGTAATCCTGCAGTAATTCGCCCGCCCGCTGCAACTCTGGCGCAGTGCTTCCCAGGTCGTTGATTTTGCTGATGGTGTCTACCACCAGATGCGGTATTTCGGGGAATTTCTCCATCCACTCCGGCCCCTGGCGTCGCAACTCATTGAACAGGGTTTTTGGGTGGAAACGTTTTTTCAGCCAGCGCTCCAGGAAAGGGTGCGCGGTTTCCCACAGGTCTAAATCCGGATAGAGCTGGCGACCCAGTCCTTCAATGTTAACCAGGGTTTTTTGCAGCAATACCAGTTGTGGCTGCACCGGCATATCAAAGCGCCGTGCGGTCTGGAACAGTGTGATCAAGGCATCGCCAAAGGAAATGTCCTTGATAGGTTTGGCGAAGATCGGTTCGCAGACGGTGCGGATGGCCGCTTCAAAGGCGCCGATGGAGGTGTCCTTCGGCACCCAGCCGGAAAGTACGTGCAACTCCGCCACCTGGCGGTAATCCCGGCGGAACATGGCGAGCAGATTGCGCGCCAGATAGAACTGATCCTCCCGCGACAGGGAGCCGATAATCGCCATGTCGAGGGCGATATAACTTGGATTCTCCGGGTTTTCCAGCGACACATAGACATTGCCCGGGTGCATGTCCGCGTGAAAAAAATTGTGTTCGAACACCTGGGTGAAGAAGATTTCGACACCGCGTTCCGCCAGCAGCTTGATATCAACTTTGTGAGCACGGAGAGTGGCCAGATCGGTCACTTGTGCGCCGTAAATGCGCTCCATCACCAGAACTTGGCGGCGACAGAATTCCCAGTAAATTTGCGGTACGTACAGCAGCGGAGAATTATCGAAATTACGCCGCAGTTGGGCCGCGTTGGCCGCCTCGCGCATGAGATCGAGCTCATCGAAAATCGTTTGGCGATATTCTTCCACGACTTGAACCGGACGCAGGCGTTCACCGTCAGGGCTGTACCGCTCAATCAGCTGTGCCAGCCAGGCCATAAGTGCAACATCCTGTTCGATGACATTTTCGATTCCGGGGCGGACCGCCTTGACGACAACTTCCTCGCCGCTTGGCAAACGCGCGGCATGCACTTGGGCAATAGATGCGGATGCCAAAGGCGTGAGATCGAACTCGGCGAAGGTTTCCGTTACCGGGCGACCCAGCGCGCGTTCAACCAGGGCGCGGAACTGCTCAGGAGGAAATGGCTGAACCCGGTCTTGCAGCTTGTTCAGCTCCAGCATTATGTCCGGGGGAAGCAGGTCGGGGCGGGTGGATAACAACTGCCCGAACTTGATGAAGATCGGCCCCAGGTCTTCTAGTGCATGACGCAGGCATTCGCCGCGGCTCAAGTGGCTGGTGTCACCCCGCCGGAACGGGCGCAGCAACCAGCTGAGCGCGCGCGGGCGGGCCTGATCCGGCAGCAACTCGTCAATACGGTAGCGGCCGAAGGTGGCGAGAATGGTGAGCAGGCGGCGAAATTGGGTCACAGGAGCGGCGGGTTCTCTGGATCAAGCTGTTGGCGAAGTTTGCGTAGGCGTGCTTGCAGGCGATCCGTCGCAGCGCGCAGGTCGTCCACTTCTGTGGCAAACGCTGCGACCTCATGGGGGGAGGGTAGCAGGCGGATTTCTTCCGTCAGATAATCCTGTGCCCAGTCCGGTGCCACCTGGGCATGACGGCGGAGCTGCGCCGCGCTGTCGCGGAGAAACCGCGTGATGGGGTAACTCACGACATCGGCGGCGGCGGGTGTTGTCGCACGGCGAATGGCCTCGTACAGCAGTTGCTCCCAATCCAGCTCCAGGTTGGCAAGAATCTGTTGCAGTTTATGCAGCAGACCTATGTCTCCGGAAATTGCCACACCACTGCCGGACAAACTGTGTTGCTCGCGCCAGAGCAGGCTGGCCACTGCGGGCGCCGTGCCCGTCAGGGTGCAATCGGCCGGATCCTCGCGATAACTCGATAGCACGATACCGGTCTGAGAAAATCCACAATACATGTGCAAGTAGGGGGTGCGCAGCTCCACCTTCAGCCATCTTCCTGCGAGTTTGCCGAGCGCCGCACGGCTGCCAGGATCGTAGCGGAGGGCGCGGTTTAGGCTGAGTTCGAGACCGCGCGCGAGGGCTGAGTGAAACGCCGGGTCCATTAAGGTTTTATCCCTTTATGGAGCGCCACAACGCCACCGGTCATGTTGTGATAAGTGCACTGGCTGAAACCCGCCGCTTCCATCATTTGCTTGAGGGTTTCCTGATCCGGGTGCATGCGAATGCTCTCGGCCAAATAGCGGTAACTGTCCGCATCTCCCGCCACTAGCTTGCCCATCAGCGGCAGTACGCGAAAAGAGTAGGTGTCGTATGCTTTTTCCAGCAGACCAGAAAGTGGCTTGGAAAACTCCAGCACCAATAATCGCCCACCGGGTTTCAGTACGCGCAGCATGGAGCGAAGCGCGAGATCTTTGTCGGTGACGTTGCGCAGGCCAAAGGCAATGGTAATGCAATCAAACGTATGGTCGGGAAAGGGCAGATATTGTGCATCCGCCTGGGTAAAAAGCAGATTTTGGCTGACGCCTCGGTCAAGCAGTTTGTCGCGACCGACGCGCAGCATGGCGGCGTTGATATCGGCCAGTACTACTGTTCCAGTGGGGCCGGTGAGGCGGGAGAACTTCTGCGCCAAATCACCAGTGCCGCCTGCGATGTCCAGAATTGTCTGGCCCGGGCGCACTGCCGCCATTTCCACCGTGAACATCTTCCACAAGCGGTGGACGCCCCCGGACATCAAATCGTTCATCAGGTCGTATTTGCCGGCGACGGAATGAAAAACCTCAGCAACACGGCCGGCTTTTTCCCCGGCTTTTACCTTCTGAAAACCGAAATCGGTATATTGGTCTTTTTCCATGGGGTCCCCTCATTCGCGAGTTGGCTATTGTACGGACAAATAAGCGCGGGAGGCACGGCCTGCTCTAAAATCTTTGGAGTGCCGATTCCTGCAGGCGCCGCCCTTTTTATTGGTCACTGGAGAGCTGCCATGTTATTGCGCAGAAAATGTTTGTGGATGGTCGCGCTGCTGTGGACTGGAAATGTCGTGGCGCAGGAAAGCGGTTGTGTAACGCAAGCGCGCACGCCGATGGAACAGGCTTACTGCAAAATCCGCGCGGCCAATCCTGCAGCGGCGTTGCCGAGCCTGCAGGAGTTGCGGCGTAACCCCGAGAAGACCCAACGGCTGCTGTTGCGTCGTCCAGCGGAGCAAGCGGGCATCAGCCTTCCTCCGGAATCTGCGCCAGCGAAACCCAAGCCTGCTGCTCCTCCCGCTGCGCTGTCCCCGCCGTCTGCACGGACAGACAATGCCGCTAACAACGTTGTGGAACCCGAGCGAGTGGAGTCGGCATCACTTGCCGGTTGCGACTTTGGCGGCACCAACATTCGTTGCGGCGGCGAGCGATTTCAGTTACAGGGCAATTTGCCTAATAGCCGCTTGGCGCCAGGAGCTCTCGCACCGGAAGCGCGGGTCAGCTTTGCCGAATATACCGGGGGAAAGGGTGATCAGGCGGCGTTGATGGCATACGCTTCGGCAACCTATCTTCGCTATATAGAAGCCATGCTCGATATAGGCTTGGGGGCATCCACCATGTCGTTCACCAAGTTTTATCACACATTTACAGATGCCCAGGCGAAGAGTACGCGATTTGGCGAGCGCCTTGCGGCTATGTTCGATTTTCTTAAAAAGGACAAGGTGACTATCGGCGTGCAGCCTCACTACAACGACGCCCTGCCCGAAGATATTCGCCAATGCATGGCACTCAGCGAGCTTTTGCTGGTATGTGACAACGTGCAACAAAACTGGGTATATCGGAAGGTGAGCCTGTGATCGGCGATCCCCCGCAGCGGGCGCACAGGCAGCTCAGTCATGCGGATCATGTTCCCAGTGGGCAAACATTTCCTTTGAGCCTGGTCGCGCAAGATGTGGCCGACCCAGCCAATATTGGCAGCTTGTTCCGCCTGGTGGATGCTCTGGGTGTTCGCCACCTGTATCTCGCTGGGGACAGCATCACTCCAGATAACTTAAAAGTTCGCCGCGCTGCCCGTTCCGCGCAGCAGACCGTATCCTGGTCTTATCACAACGACTCTGTCGAATTGGTGCGGGCATTGAAGAGGCGCAATGCGTGGGTGGTGAGCCTCGAAATTACCAACATTAGTGAGGACGTGCGATTGCTTCACCTACCGCCAAACCGCGACGTTGTGCTGGTAGTGGGTGCAGAGAATGCGGGAGTGCAACAAGCGCTGCTGGACGAGTCTGATCGAGTGGTACATATTCCAATGCGCGGGATGAACTCCTCCATGAACCTCGCCGTCGCTGCAGCCTTGGCGGTATTTGAAATGACGCGACAGTTAACGCTCGGCAGCGAATCGTAAAAGAAATGTTTTTACCGCTACAATCACCGCTATTTTCGCCCTATTTGATTAAGGTTTAGTTTTGGACGCGAGTACGATCAATAGTCTGCTTCTGCTCGGTGCGGTGCTGGTCGCGGCCAGTATTCTTATGAGTAGTTTTTCCACCCGACTCGGCATCCCGATTCTGGTGATTTTTTTATCGGTGGGCATGCTCGCGGGTGTTGATGGTATCNNACCTATCTCATCAGCAATTTGGCGCTGGCGATTATCCTTCTCGACGGCGGGATGCGCACCCGCGCGGCAACTTTCCGCGTAGCGCTTTGGCCGGCACTTTCACTGGCCACCGTGGGTGTGATGATCAC
>DJFQ01000109.1:0-2762 GCA_002432095.1 Marinagarivorans sp. UBA5868
TAATAATGTGACCGGCAGGCTAAAGCTGAGGCAGCGGAATATACTTTTTTTCATCTCGATTTCGGCTTTATCAAATGCTTTTGCGCCAACTATTAACCCGGCATCCATATAGATCTTCTACGCCGCATACCTAATTTTTTCATGCAGAAAATACTTTTGAACCCTTTTGGGGCTTTTCTGAAGCTTCCGCATGTGTGACTGCGCCTTCTTCTTTAGTTGCGCTTTGTTTCGAGCAGGAAGTCCGCTATGTACCCCAGCCTTAAGATCACAATTCAAATATTCATCCGGATTAAGCTCTGGCGAATAGGCAGGCAGATAAAATACCTGGATCATTTCGCGATGCATTTCCAGCCACTCCTTGACCGGCTTGCAGTGGTGGACGCGTAGATTGTCTAAAATCAAATAGACCTTCTTCTTGGCGTCATTTACAAGCCTCATCATGAAATCTATCAGAATGTCGCCATTCATAGTCCCTTCGAAAAAACGGAACCTTACTTTGCCCTGATTCGTGATCGCTGAAATCATATTGATTGATTCACGATTTGCGTTCAGCTTGATTACGGGTGTTTGACCTTTGGGTGCATATCCACGCTCGTGCTGACAATCGTTACGAAGGCCGGTCTCATCACCCCAATAGATCTCGGCGCCTTCCTTTTTAGCCTCTGCTTGTATGGCAGGATATTCCTTTTTAAGCCACCGCTTTACTTCCGGATCACGCTGTTCATAAGCCTTTTTTTGTGGTTTTTGAGGTGTCATACCCCAACGCTTTAGATACTCACCTACCGTCCTTATTGCCAGGTGAACTCCCGTCTCTTGCTTGATGACCTCTTGAACAGATTTCCGAGTCCACAAAGCGTAATGCATCTTCAGTTGGTCAGGCGTCTTGTCAACAATTAACTTTCGGATCTTCTTTGCTTGGGCTTCCGAAAGCAGATTGTTGTCTCCGGCCTTTACACCACGCTTCTTTAATTCCAGCGATCGAGAATCTAACTTCAACCACCGACCCACCGTATCCGCGTGAACCCCCACTATTGCGCCAATTTCGGCTCTTGTCATTCCGCGTTTCCGGAGGGCGTGCGCTGTCCTGCGCTTCTCCTCAATCGTTTCGGCTGGTAAACTTCTTGCGTCTTTTTGTTTTTTCATCCGCCGATCATAACAGATCTATATAGATGCCGGGTTAATAGATGTGCTGTCCAAATTGCTTGGCCTTGGCCGATGGAATATGCCCAAAGCATGACGACTACAATGATCTGCCGCAGATAAGTATGACTGGCGACGGCTTCGTCGCCGATGCGTATGGCGACCATGACAATCGCAACCTGATAGATCGAGTGAGAAAGCAGATCGCCGCTGTTGGGTATGGCGATACCCATGATCGGTCGGGTCAGCTCACGTAAGCGTCGAAAAATATCGCGGGAGAAAATCAACTGAATATCCAGATAACGATGGCTGATCCAGGAGAGTAAAAAAAGTTGTACGCCATAGGCGATCACGGTTGCCCAGGCGACTCCCTCAACTCCAAGCTTTGGTAAGCCGAACCAGCCCAAAACAAAAATACAGTTAAAGATAATATTCACCAAGTTGGCGATTAATGAGCAGTACAAATTAACGCTCGCCTTACCCTTCACAGAGATGATTGCGCTGTAACCAGAGCGTATCGCAAGGAGCAGAAAGGCGGGGCCGATTATGGCGAGATACCGGTAGGTGATTTCCAGCGTTTCACCGCTCAGACCCAACCATTCGCCTATGTGGTCGCGTAATAAAAACAAAAGAAGCGCAAACACCGCTCCGCACCCCGCGGCCATCATAAGTGTGTAAATAAAAGCAGTGCTCGCCTTATCGCTGTTGCCGGCTCCCAGATGTTGCGCCGCAACTGCTCCGGCACCGCCGGTCAAGGTACGGATCAATAAGGTAAAAATCATCAACACTTGTGTGCAAACGCCCAGTGCAGCAACCGCTTTGTCGGAAACCAGCGACATAAAAAACACATCCATCAGGCTGATGGATGATACGGCGAGCAATTCCAGATAAAGCGGAATGGCGGTCGTCCAAACGGTGAGCCCGCGGTTTTGTTTCATGGATTTGCCAGGGCTTGAAGAGCTGGTTCGGAGGGAGAAATTGAGTGCGCGAATTATAGGGCGGTTAGTGCTAGGGAATTTTTAATTAAAGAAAATTTAACGCAATAAAAAAGGCGGCCAACTGTGCAGTTTGGCCGCCTTTAACTCATCACATGGTATTACCAACCCATAATTTGGCTCTTAACATATTGCCCGGATTCGGTAAGGTCGCCGTCTGTCCAGCCGCCNNGACCAGTTGGCGTGGCTGATATTGTTGTCGTAGAGGAAATCCATCCAGGTGTCGGATTCTGCGACGTCCATAGCGCCATCACCGCTTGCACCGACTGTGCCCCATTCGGTAACAAACAACGGAATACCGTTGCGTAAAGCAGTTCGGGCACGGCCGCGCTCTTGCTCTTTATGGCTTGCCGCGTAGAAGTGGAGTGTGTACGCGATATTGACTCCGTCGATCGGATCTTCTGAAGCTTCATCCACAAACTGTGAATAGAACGGAGTGCCGACGATGATCAAATTGTCTGGATCAATTGCGCGAATCGCCGCGATGACGTCTACGGCATATGCCTTAATCGTGGGCCAGCTGGTTTTATTGTCCCAGCCGCAAATGGTGGCGCTGGTTGGGCAATCCGGCTCGTTGTATATCTCATAGATCACGTTATTTTTATCGCCATAAGTGCGCGCCATATC
>DJFQ01000109.1:2789-7408 GCA_002432095.1 Marinagarivorans sp. UBA5868
CGATTAACATTGTTTGTCGGATCTTGTAGGTAGCCGCCGACGGTATCCACTCCCATAGCAGCACGTACCAGTCTGGCATCCCAACTCTGCTTCAGAGTATCAACCACGCCGGTTGTATAGAACTTGCCGCCGTCTTCAACGAAGCTGGACCAGAACAAACTCATGCCGGCAATGCTGCCGGTTTTGCCGCCGAACAATACTTGATTGCCCTGGGTCGTGATGGGTGGAGTGCCAACGATGTTGTCACTGCCTGTGCCCGTGGCTGGGGCGGGAGTTTTGCTCGGGTCACCACACTGGGCGCCAGGGTAGACACCAATATTATCCAAAGACACATCGACGTCGGAGAGTCCGAGGTTGAAGGTCAAGCGCGACGACGTGTCGGTGGTGCTGGCGGTAAATGTGTATTTGTAATCTTGATAGCTGGTGGACAGCAGTGGGTTATAGGCCCCTTCAGTAATAACGCTGTCGTAACCTGGCGTGCCGCCCTGATCGATATTCACGCCGATCATACGGCCCGCTTCTGCCTTAGCACTGAAACAAATGGTGTATTGCTGGCCCTGAGCAACGGACACGGCGTGGATCAGCTGCACGTGCCAGTCCATAGTGGTTACGGCGCTGATACTCGCTTTGATCTCGTTGTTCCAAGTGAAAGTGGCATCGCTTGGGGTCGCGACGCTGGCAATGTATTGGCCCTGGCCATCAGACAGGGTTCCGTCTGTTTCAAGTAAGTTGCCTATGTCGGATCCGCCGGAACTAGAGGACGAACTGCTCGAAGAGCTGGAACTGGATGAAGACGATGAATTCGAGCTGCTGGAGCTAGAGGATGAGCTTGATGACGACGAATTGGATGAACTGCTTGATGACGACGAACTAGATGATGAAGAGCTACTTGATGATGAACTCGATGAAGAGCTGGGAGTGCCGGAGGAACCGTTTCCTCCGCAAGCGGCCAAGGCCAAAGTCAACGCGCTGGCGCCAACCAGTTTCATCAAGCGCTGCTGATGTAGAGAGCTGAGATCGAAAGTCATAACCTTCCTCGTTGTTAGATTATTTATGACCATATGTCGGCCGGCGACTATATCACGGGCTTTTTCGCCGGGTTATGGCGAAAACCAAGAACTGAGAACTGGGCAATAGCTTTGTGAGCAAACAGGTGTACTCAGCGGTCCGCCAATTCCAGTTTCGCCACCGAAACCGCTCGCCGCACCTGGTCCGGCGCTGTGCCGCCGATATGGTTGCGCGCAGAGACCGAGCCTTCCAGCGTGAGTACCTTGAATACGTCCTCTTCAATGCTGCCGCCGAACTGTTGAAGTTCTGGCAGCGACATTTCTGAGAGATCTTTGCCAGTTTTTACGCCATAACCCACCGCTTTGCCGACGATCTCGTGAGCGTCGCGGAAAGGTGTGCCGCGGCGTACCAGGTAGTCCGCCAAATCGGTGGCGGTAGCGAAACCTCGCTTGGCGGCTTCCCGCATCACTTCCCGCTTTGGTTCGATGGCCGGAATCATATCGGCAAAGGCGCGCAGGCAGTCGCGCACTGTGTCCACCGCATCGAACAACGGCTCTTTGTCTTCCTGGTTGTCTTTGTTGTATGCCAATGGCTGGGATTTCATCAGCGTGAGCAACGCGATCAGGTGACCATTGACCCGGCCGGTTTTGCCGCGCACCAACTCGGGCACGTCCGGGTTTTTCTTCTGCGGCATGATGGAGGAGCCGGTGCAGAAGCGGTCGGGGAGATTAATGAAGTTGAATTGTGAAGAGGTCCAGAGAATCAGCTCTTCGCTGGCGCGGGACAGGTGGGTCAGCAGAATGGCGGCGAAGCTGCAGAATTCGATCGCAAAATCCCGGTCGCTCACCGAATCCAGTGAGTTGCGAGTAGGTTGGCTGAACCCCAGGTGGTGCGCCGTCTGCTCACGGTCGATGGGGTAAGTGGTGCCGGCCAGAGCGGCGGCGCCCAACGGACACTGGTTCATACGGCGGCGGCAATCGATCAGGCGGCTGTAGTCGCGACTGAGCATTTCGTACCACGCCATCAGATGGTGGCCGAAAGTCACCGGCTGGGCGGTCTGTAAATGCGTGAAGCCGGGCATGATGGTGTCTGCTTCGCGTTGCGCAAGATCCACTATGCCCTGCTGTAGGCGGGTAAGCTCTTTGGCTATGACGTCGATCTCGTCGCGCAGATACAAACGCACGTCGGTGGCGACCTGATCGTTGCGCGAGCGACCGGTGTGAAGTTTTTTGCCGGCGATACCAATCTTGGCGGTGAGCGCGGATTCGATGTTCATATGCACATCTTCCAGTGCCACTGACCATTGGAATTGGCCTTCGTCGATCTGGCGGCCAATTTCTGTCAATCCTTGAATAATCGATTCTTTTTCGTCGTGGCTCAGCACCCCCACACGTTCGAGCATGGTGGCGTGAGCGATGGAGCCGGTGATGTCGTGGTTGTACAGGCGTTTATCGAAGTCGACGGAAGCGGTGAAGCGCTGGACGAAAGCATCGGTGGCCTCGCTGAAGCGGCCGCCCCAAAGGGTACTGGTGGAATCGTTCTGGCTCATCTCGGGCTCCTGTTGCCGCGTCTAAACTGGATGCATAGGCGCCCGGTGAGGTTTGTTACACTGCCGGGTCGCTTGAAAGGTGGCGAATTATAAACAAAGCCTGAAAACATCGGGGGATTCCATCAACTCGACCGGCCGTAATTTCAAAGGCGATTTTTTGCCCAATCTCTGCACTGTGCAGGCGGTCTTCCACCTTATTTTGGTGGGAGAGCTGCTCGCCATCGCCTTGACCGTGGCGCAAACCGGCGTAATTGGATTTAGCTGGAACCGGCTCGGCGTGCTCTCAATGCTGATTCAGTGGATTGTGTTGGCGAGCGCTGCGTGTTTGTGCCCCTTGCGGCCTTGGTTTAAGCGGCGCCATCCCATGGTTGCCGGCATGGTTAGCTATGTGTTGGTGATGTGCATCACCATGCTGTTTTCGAGCCTCGGCGCTTATTTGCAATCCCCATCTCCGAATGTGAGTTGGGATCTTTTGCTCACCAATTTGATGCTTGCAGCCGTGTTTGCGGGCATCGTCTTACGTTATTTCTATCTTCAACAACAATTGCGCAACCAGCAGCAGGCAGAGCTAAATGCGCGTATTCAAGCTTTGCAAGCGCGTATTCGTCCACATTTCCTGTTTAACAGTATGAACAGCATTGCCAGTCTGATTGATTTTGATCCGCAGGCGGCGGAAAAAATGGTGGTGGACTTGTCAGAGTTATTCCGCGCGTCTCTCAGCGATCCCGGTCTGATTCCGCTGGAGCGCGAACTGGAGTTGTGCCGGCGGTTTGTCGCGATCGAACAAATGCGGATCGGCGAGCGGTTGCAGGTGACGTGGGAGGTCGATGAGATGCCGGGTGCGGTGATTCCCAGCCTGCTGCTGCAACCCTTAATTGAAAACGCCATCTACCACGGTATTCAGCCCCTGCTAGACGGCGGAACGGTGGTAATTTCGGTGAAAGCGATAGGCTCGCAGTGCCAAATCCGTGTTCGCAACCCTGTCGGAGATACTCGCCAGGCGAGCAATAGGGGTAACGGCATGGCACTGGACAACATCCGCCATCGTCTGGAGGCTCACTATGGAGCAAAAGGCAGCTTGCAGGTGACGGCCACAGCCAATTTCTACGAGGTGAATATGCTGTTCCCCAGGGTCCCGCCAGAGGTGACATGAGATGTGAGCGGCTGCGCTGCCAAGTCACCTTTCACGCTGGCGCATTTGACCTACACTTAAAAAGCCTTGGCTCGCGTCTCCCGGCGCGGAATCCAAAAACAACAATGGCTGGCGGGATGGCACCGGGAGTGATCAGGTGCTGCCCGTATAACTTGGAAACCGATGTGTGATGCATGTATTAGTCGTGGATGATGAAGCGCTGGCCCGGCAAAGGTCCATGCGCATGATCGAAAACATCGACGGTTTCGACGTCGTAGGTGAGGCAGCTAATGGCGAGGCCGCACTTAAAGCAATCCAAAACCTGGACCCGGACATAGTGCTGTTGGATATCCGCATGCCGGGTGAAGACGGATTGGCAACTGCCAAAAAGATCGCGCAGCTAAACGATCCGCCGGCGGTGATTTTCTGCACCGCTTACAACGAATACGCGGTGGAAGCCTTTGAAACCCTCGCCGTGGGTTATCTGCTTAAACCGTTGCAGAAAGAACAGCTGATCGGCGCGCTGGAAAAGGCGCGCAAATTCAATAAATTACAAAAAGCGGCGCAAAACCAGGAGTCTGATCGCTCGGAGCGCCGCCGTAACATTGCCGCAAAGACCCGTCGCGGTGTCGAGCTGGTGCCTATTGAAGAGATCTATTGTTTTATCGCCGATCAAAAATACGTCACCATCATGCACCGCAGCGGCGAAACCCTGATCGACGACACTCTCAAAGAATTGGAAGAAGAATTCGATGGTATGTTTGTGCGGGTTCATCGCAATGCATTGGTGGCGATCAATGAGATTGAAAAACTGGAGCGAATGGCCACCGGGCAATATGAGCTGCAGTTAAAAACCACCCAATACCGTCCGGTTGTCAGCCGCCGTCATGTGGCATCCGTGCGCGAGTTGCTCTCCAATCTTTAATCCCC
>DJFQ01000109.1:7458-13488 GCA_002432095.1 Marinagarivorans sp. UBA5868
CCAGTGTCGTCGATGGCGACGTAGACGAACTCGCCTTCTGTCACTTTCTGCTGGGAATTACGGTCGTAATGTTTCACCCATACCTCGACCAGGGTTTTGATGGACGAGCGGCCGATTTCCAGAACGTCGCAGTAACAACTGACGGTCGCGCCCACAGGCACCGGACGCAGGAACGCCATGCTGCCAACGGCGACGGTGGTCACCCGCCCTTTGGCCACTTCGCGCGCTACTATGGCGCCCGCTAAATCCATCTGTGCCATTAGCCAGCCGCCGAACACATCGCCGTTGGAGTTGGTGTCCTTGGGCATTGCCAGGGTCTGCAGTGCCAGTTCGCCGGAGGGCACGGGATCTTCGTCGATTTTCGCCATATGGATAACCTTGTTCTTCGTGTGTTTGTGAGAATTGTTGGAAGAGTTTTTGTACACGCTCATTGTTTCGCCAATACGCTCGGCAACCAGGTCGCCAGGTCTGGCCACGCAGCCACCAGCGCCAGCACGGTCAGTTGAATCAGGATGAATGGCACCACACCGCGGTAGATCGTCCGTGTGGCAATCTCATCGGGCGCCACACCGCGCAGATAAAACAGCGCAAAACCGAAAGGCGGTGTGAGGAACGATGTCTGCAGATTGAGAGCAATCATTATGCCGAGCCAGACCGGGTCTAATCCCATGGCGAGCAGCGCTGGCGCCACTAATGGCACTACCACGAAGGTGATCTCGATAAAGTCGAGAATAAATCCCAGCACAAAAATCACCGCCATCACCACCAGCATAGCCGTGAAAGCGCCGCCGGGCAGACGTTGGAAGAAGTGTTCAATCATGGTTTCGCCGCCAAGGCCGCGAAACACGAGAGAAAAAACCGATGCCGCCAGCAAAATCGTGAACACCATAGCGGTGATTTTGGCGGTGTCCTGCACGATGGCGGTAAGTTTGCTGCGGCACAGTTGGCGCTTGGCAAGGGCGAGCACGGTGGCGGCAATGGCGCCGACACCCGCCGCCTCCGTGGGCGTGGCGGCGCCGCTGATGATGGAGCCGAGCACCACCAAAATCAGCAATATCGGCGGCACGATGCTGACGCACAGTTGCATGGCACTCACTGGTGTGACATCGGTTACCGGCGGCGTCTGGTCTGGTTGCAGAATACCTTTGCCCAACACATACAACAGGTAGGCGGCCACCAGGAGGACGCCGGGAATCATCGCACCAACAAATAGGTCACCCACGGAGACCGGCGCAGCGTTAAAGATTCCTTTTGCCAGTTGCGCCTGCTGATAGGAGCTGGAGAGGATGTCGCCGAGTAGCACTAGGGCAATGGACGGCGGAATGATCTGACCAAGAGTGCCAGTAGCGCAGATGAGGCCAGTGGCGAGTTGAGGGGAGTAGCCCCTGCGCAGCATCGTCGGCAGAGACATCAGGCCCATGGTCACCACAGTGGCGCCGACGATACCGGTACTCGCGGCCAGCAACGCGCCCACCAAGATGACGGAAATCGCCAGCCCACCGGGCAGTCTGCCGCAGGCTTTGGCCATGTTTTCCAGCAGGTCCTCCGCCAGTTTCGAGCGCTCCAGCATCACCCCCATAAACACGAACAACGGCACCGCGATCAGTGTGCTGTTGGTCATGATGCCGTAAACCCGATCGGGGTAAGCGAACAGCAGTTGGGCGTCGAAATGTCCGGTGACGATGCCAATGCCCGCGCACCAAAGCGCGACGCCCGCCAGGGTGAATGCCACGGGATAGCCCAGCATCAGCGCGGCGCATACCGCCAAAAACATGAGAATAGGTAGAAAGTCAGTCATGGTCGCCAACGTAGGTGTTAGTCATGGTCGGCCATGTAGGTTAAAGCGGCCAGTTGGCGGGCCAGCTCCGCAAGACCTTGCAAGCCCAGCAGCATCCCGTTAAGGGGTATCAAGGTCTTGAGCAGGAATACGGCGGGAATACCGCCAGCGTCGATGGAACCTTCGCGGATTGCCCAGGCGTTGGCGGCGTAATGCCAACTAATCCCTATCGTAAAAAGACAAAAAGGCAACAGCAATAGCACTGCGCCCAGGGCATCCAGCCAAGCTTTTTGCACCGGCGAGTAGCGTCGGTAGAAAATATCCACCCGCACATGGCCATCGCATCTGAGCGTATAAGCGGCCGCACCCATCAGCACCAGGGCGTGCATATAAGTCACGGAGTCCTGCAGGCCGACGGAGCCAACATCGAACAGCGCGCGACTGACAACGATAGTCGTGGTGGTGAGCGCCATAAACGCGGTGAGCCAGGCGACCCCTTTACCGAGCGCCACTGAAAAACCGCTGCAGCGCCTGTCAATGGTCTGGCACAAGCTGAACAGAAGAGGCATGTTTTATTGTCTTTATTGAGTTTTGCGGCGGGCCGCCATTATAACCATGTCCAGATAAATTTCCGCTGCGTTTGTTGCGGCGCGGAAATATAGGTTGTAGATGGCGTCTCGGGATTTTCTTATTTCTGCAACAAAAATGTCATAAATCCTCTCTAGGATGGCGGGCAATGAAAACCGGCCCTGGCCAATTCCTATTTCCCTCTGGAGGTTTTGCGTGAAAAAAATATTGCTCGCCCTCGCCTGTGCGACCGGCACTTTGGCCGCTAGCGCCGCCCTTGCCGACAGCCGCGATCACATCATGATCGTCGGGTCATCCACCGTGTTTCCGTTTTCCAAAGTGGTGTCCGAGCGCTTTAGTCTGAAGACCGGCATGAAAGCACCAAAGGTGGAACCAACGGGCACCGGTGGCGGTTTTAAAGAATTCTGCAAAGGTATTGGTGTAGGCACTCCTGATATCGCCAATGCCTCACGGCGTATTAAAGAGTCGGAATTTAAATCCTGTCAGGATGCCGGCGTGAAAGACATCGTAGAAGTGTTTATCGGTTATGACGGCATCGTTATTGCCAACAGTAAAAAAGGTAAGCCGATGGATTTGTCCCGCCGCGACCTGTTCATGGCGTTGGCGAAAGTGGTACCGGATCCGAAAGGTGGAGAAAATCTGGTAGAAAATCCCTACAAAACCTGGAAAGACGTGAATCCCGATTTGCCGGCAACGCCGATCTCGGTGATGGGTCCCCCGCCGACCTCCGGTACGCGCGATGCGTTTGTTGAATTGGCGATGGAAGGCGGATGCAAAACTGTTCCCTGGATCGCCGCACTGGAAAAGGCCGACAGCAATCGCTACAAAGCCATTTGCCACGGTGTGCGTGAAGACGGTGCCTTTATCGAAGCCGGCGAGAATGACAATTTGATCGTGCGCAAGCTGTCCGAAAATGCCGACCTGTTAGGTATCTTTGGTTTCAGTTTTCTCGACCAGAATGCCGATGTCGTCAACGCTGCCAAGATCGATGGCCAGGAGCCGACTTTCGACTCCATCTCCGATGGCTCTTATCCGGTTTCCCGTCCGCTTTATTTCTACGTCAAAAAAGCGCACGTGGGGGTGATTCCCGGTATTGAACAATTTCTCGCGGAATTCACCAGTGAGCGAGCATGGGGCGATGAGGGTTATCTGGCGGACAAAGGCATGATCCCTATGGCGTCCGAGCGTCGCAAAAAATTGGCCGCAAGCGTCAAAAGCCTTGAAACCATGAGCATGTAATTCTGCCGGAGCTGTCATAAAAGCGCAGCGCGCCGCATGACAGAATGGCCCGGTATTTCAACCGGGCTTTTTTTTAAACGTTAACTTTTCGCTGGAAGAATCGGGATTATGGAATCCTCTGTTTTATTACTGGTGCTCGCGCTGCTCTGCGGCTTCGCCTATGTGGCGGGGCGCTCACGCTCTCTTGCGGTCGCCGGTGTTGGAGGCATGCGGATTCTCAACTCCCTGCCGTTTTACTACGGCTCGCTGACTGCTTTTTGGTGCGCGCTGCCGAGTCTGATGGTGGTACTGATATGGTCGATTTTTGACGGCGCCATTATTGAAAACATGGTGCATACATTGATTCCACCCGCCGCGGTGGAAGCGGCCGGTGGCAGTATCGGCCTAGTGATGAATCAGGTGCGCAATCTGGCATCGGGAAATATTTCACCTGCTTCTGTGGATCCCGCAATCGTGGCGGCGGCGGAGCGGTTGGCTGCACTTGAACGGGTTAACCGTTGGGCGCAGACGGGTGTGGCATTGAGCTTTGCGATCATCGGTGCCCTGGTGGTCTGGTTGAAAATCCATCCGCAGCTCAAAGCCCGCGCACGGGTGGAAGATATTTTCCGCTGGGTGCTATTGAGCTGCGCCTCCCTGGCGATTCTCACCACCATTGGCATCGTCATGTCGGTGTTGTTTGAGTCATTGCGGTTTTTCAGCAAAGTCCCGGTTACCGAGTTTCTCTTCGGCCTGGAGTGGAGCCCGCAGACGGCAATTCGCGCCGATCAGCAGGGCAGCTCNNTTATTGTTGGCCGTGCCTACCGGCTTGATGGTAGCGATTTACCTCACCGAATACGCCAGCCCCAGGATGCGCAATATCATCAAACCCGTATTAGAGATTCTCGCCGGCATACCCACAGTGGTTTACGGCTTTTTTGCCGCTTTGACAGTGGCGCCGTTTATTCGTGATCTGGGTATTACCATCGGCCTGGATGAATGGTTGACCATCACTTCGGAAAGCGCCCTGGCCGCCGGCCTGGTCATGGGGGTGATGATCATTCCCTTTGTCTCTTCGCTTTCCGACGATGTGATCACCGCCGTGCCGCGCAGTCTTAAGGACGGCGCCCTTGGCCTCGGCTCCACCCGCTCGGAGGTGGTCAAGTTGGTAGTGATCCCCGCGGCGCTGCCCGGCATTGTCGGCAGTGTTCTGCTCGCCGCCTCCCGCGCCATAGGCGAAACCATGATCGTGGTGATGGCGGCCGGTCTCGCCGCCAATCTCACCGCCAACCCGTTTGATTCCGTCACCACCGTTACGGTGCAGATCGTCACGCTGCTGGTAGGCGATCAGGAATTTGAAAGTGCCAAGACCCTGGCGGCCTTTGCCCTTGGCCTGGTGTTGTTTGTGGTGACCTTGGGTCTCAATTATTTCGCGTTGTACATAGTGAGAAAGTATCGTGAGCAATACGAATAATGCCTCTTCAGCGCGGACCATGGATCTGGTAGCGCGCAACCTGGCAAAGCGCCATCGTGCGGAAAAGCGGTTTCGCTTTTATGGCCTGATTTCAGTGGTAATCGGGGTAATGGCGCTGGTGGTGTTGTTCTGGGAAATCTTCAGTGCCGGCCTCGGTGGCTTCCAGCAAACCCACATCCAGCTGAAGGTGACGTTTGACTCCGACGTATTGGAGATCACCGACCCACGCGACCCACAGCAATTGCTCGGTGGTAACTACGAAGGAATATTGCGCGCGGCGCTGGCCGAAAAGTTTCCTGAAGTGCGCGACCGCCGGGAAAAGCGCGAACTCAATAGTTTGTTGAGCATAGGCGCGGCGTTTGAACTGCGGGATAAGTTATCGGACGACCCTGAACTGCTCGGCCAGGAGAAAACGTATTGGCTATTGGCGGATGATGATGTCGACACTTATTACAAGTCCTTAATGGAAGGCGACGCTTACGCCGCGCGCACCAGCGAAGCCCGCCAAGCGCGCATTCAGGACTTAATTGACCTCGGTGCTATCCGCACCCAATTTAATACCCGTCTGTTCACATCGGGGGATTCCAGCGAACCCGAAATGGCGGGCATCCTTGCCGCGGTGGTGGGTAGCCTGTTGACCCTGCTGGTGACGTTTGTGCTGTCGTTTCCCATCGGGGTGGCCGCGGCGGTGTATCTGGAAGAATATGCGCCGCGCAATCGTTTCACCGATTTTATCGAAGTGAATATCAGCAATCTGGCCGCCGTGCCCTCCATTATTTTTGGTCTTCTCGGTTTGGCGATTTTTATCGGCTTGTTCGGCATGCCCCGCTCAATTCNNCATGACCCTGCCGACGATCATTATTTCCAGCCGCAACGCCATTAAGGCGGTGCCACCCAGTATCCGCGAGGCCGCCTTTGGCATCGGTGCCTCCAAGATGCAGATGATTCTCCATCATGTGCTGCCGCTGGCCATGCC
>DJFQ01000043.1:0-123 GCA_002432095.1 Marinagarivorans sp. UBA5868
TCAATTAAGGGTTTCTCAAGGACAGGATGGAACTGGTTCACACTACAAACTTCACTAACATGCATTCTATCGGGATAGTGTAGACAACCAACGCCGATAAGCGGAGCGCTGCTACTCTTACAA
>DJFQ01000043.1:158-9159 GCA_002432095.1 Marinagarivorans sp. UBA5868
CGGCAGGTTCGACCCAACTGGAGCGCAGCGTCAGAGGGATCGCGAGAGAATTGCGGTGACCGCGAACGACGAAATCAAAAAGATGTTAGCGGACGCCTGGAAAGCCGAAAAGGAACGGTCATTTATCGACATCGCGGACTGCCCTCAATGTGGCTGGAGCGAATTGCACACTTATTACATCACCGGCCGATACCACCTGTGCGAATGCCAAGACTGCGGCATTTTCGGCAAAGGCGCCACCTATGACGAAGCTATCAAAGCAGCAAGCGATGCCATCGGCGAAGGCCTGGACTGGCGGGAACAACCCTACCCTTTTCATTTGAAGCGTCTTCGGGATATGGATGATTAGGTGGCGGTCAACAAAGCTCGCGAAATTGGCAGTCAAGAAAAACTGCCTTTCGCGAATTCAATGAAAATAAATATACGAATCGGTTTCCATTACGGGAGATAGAGAATCGACTCTCCTCGGATTTCCATGCGCGGGTCATTCTCCGTATCAAAATATAAATCAAACTCTACTTCATATTCGTCTTCATCCAAATTGAAAATACCTACCGAACCATCGGTGGCTTCCAACCCATCTAGCCCTGGAAAGTTTGGAGCAAAAATCGTCGCGGAAATTGCACCACTCTCATTGAACGGTTCGTTCAGATCGAAGGTGGCAAACGATGAAACTATCTTGTCACCCACAATTTCGAACACGACTGGTCCAGCAGGCTGCGGTACCTCAAGACGATAACGCGTTCCCTCCAAAGAAACATACTTCATCGGTGACTCCCGCATTTCATCGTAACGCGATATCAACACATCAACCCGTTCTAAACATGCGTTCATACTGTCTTGGAGACTTTCACTTTCGTCCACATTAAATATCATTTGCCCTTGCCTCGCTCGCGAATCTACGTCCGTTCCGCGAATATTGAAGGCATAGATAATCTCATCACCACAGTAGAACTCAGATCGCAGTTCCGCGCCGCTTTGATAATACTTACGCGACCCCGTCGCAGATTCACACTCCAAGTCGGGATCCGTCATTTCGCGCAGAGCACTCGACCCCAACGATCCGCACAGCCGCACATTAAAATCGGCAGAATCAGCTCCAACTTCAGCGCTTCCCCTAAAAATACGTTGCACACTCATAGGCCCACCGGCCGTAACAAACTCTTCAACCTGAAAAGCGCTAAGTGCCAATAAATCTAGGTCCTCAAGCATCTCAAAATTCAGAGCCTGAACCTCTGGAAGTGTCGTCTGAAATCCTTCCTCCAGAATATTCGGTGGATCGAGGTCCAGAATTTGAATGGATGTAAACCGGTCACTATCGCCTAATAGCCTTCCGTCTTTAAGTTCGGCCTTCACTTGCACAGAAATCACTCTTGTCCCATTTACCTCGGGTGCAACGAAGGTAATGGCACTGGTACCCTGCCCATCAAACTCAACATCACCGCTAAGCGTCCAGGCAAAACTCAGGTTATTCGCCGCATCACCGCCGGCATCGACCGAAAGAGTGACGGTTTCACCCTCATAGTGCAGCTGCGAACCTTTAACCTGCGAAATGGAGACTTCGGAAAATCCACCCGAGGGACTCGAGGAAGAATCGCCCCCCGAGCCACCACTGGAGCACGCACTGCCCAATAAGGAAGCAATTAATGGCAATACAAAAGTTCTGGAAAAGAAATGGGGACGAGCAGACATATTGACTCCTTGAAAATTCTCCCTGGAAAGCACCTAGACATCACCGTCTGAGGACTAAAAAATCCAGGAAAATGAGGCAGAGCCTCGAGGGTTAAAAATGGGGTGGCAACTGCGAACGCCGCAAGGCGGAAGCAATTACCCAGGATTGCGGGGAAAAGCGATGTGTCCGTACGAACTGGAGCTCCTCACACACGGCGGTAGTTTACCTTCGATTTTGCAGGGAGTGCACCCATTAGCGAGAGCTGCAACCAACACCTCCTCCGCCGCATCGCCTATTAATCCCACACAATCATCCAGCCACCACATCGACCTCACCCGAGCCCTCCAAGATTGCTCGCGACTAACGGCATGAAGCGCTCGCGGGCGACCAAGTTGGGCGCCATGCAAGTACTGGCGAAATCTGGAGGCGATGATGGCAACTTGTGCAACATGCGAACATGCGAACATGCGAACATGGCGGAATACTACGCTCGTCTTATCGTTGATGCACACGTGGATTACGGTGTACTTGAAGAAGAAAAGCCCCTCTTGGATAAGTCGATAGCAATACTTTTCGGGAGCGGTAAAGATGCTGAAAAGCGAAAGTTTCTCAAAGAGCTAGATGAAGCATTTTCAGAATATGAAGAATTTATCGATAAGGAAATGTGAAATGGGGACCAGATCTATTTTACGTATTGACTTTAGCCAGGGCTTAAAGTGATCAAAATCACTTTAGATTCTGCACTTGAATGAACCCTAACCCTCTCTTTAATCTGGATTTTTACTGTCAGGGCAAATCGTCCGGAGAAAAATCTCGCCGCTTGTGGATTACAGCGAGCACATAACATGCTCGTTTTTGACTTCGTAAATAATCCGGTAGGAATAGATGTGCAACTCCTGAATCTCAGGTTTGCCAACTTCGGGCACCATCTTGCCCATGGCGGGGAGTCGGTTGAGGATGTCGGTTTTGTCCCGAATCTCCTGGGCCACCTTCTTGGCGTAGTACTTGGAATCCTCTGCGATAAAATCATGTATATGTTTCAAGTCCGCGATAGCGGGCTTCGTCCAAATCACCATGAATCAATATCCCGCTCCAACTCCTCGCTGGTAAGTGTGTCACCGCGCTCAAGAGCTTCCTGTCCCTTGCGCACTTTATCGAGCACGTACAGCCGATACATGATCTCTTCCATATCGGCATTCTCGGGAACTTGATTGATCGTATTTAACGCATCTTGTTTAGCGGCTTGCATAGGATTGCCTCGCAAAAAGTTAGGCTGGCACCGTTATCAATGGGTCAATAGATAAGAGCGACGCGCCCTACAGAATAGCAAAATCCCAAAAACAAAAAAGGCCGCGCAATTTCTTACGCGGCCTTTTTGATTTGGTGGAGCTAAGCGGGATCGAACCGCTGACCTCAACACTGCCAGTGTTGCGCTCTCCCAGCTGAGCTATAGCCCCAAAAGTTGGGTCCTTGGTCACAAGGAGGGCGCATTTTAGGGAGGTGAGGGGGTGAAGTCAACACTTTGGAGGGCTGGCTTTAAGCCGGCGGAATCGGTCGCTTATGGTTTGCTTATAACCGGATGAGGAGTAGAGTGCGGTGGTACATACCATAGCAAACGGGACACATCTCCTATGGCGGATTCATCGGCAGATCACCCTCTCTACATCCCCTACTCCGGCCCAGCTCTTCTTACCACTCCTCTGCTCAATAAAGGCAGTGCTTTTTCCCAGGAAGAACGGGCGAGCTTCAACTTAACGGGGCTTTTACCGCCGCGTTACGAAACTATCGAGGAGCAGGCTGAACGCTGTTACCGGCAGTACCTGAGTTTCGATACGGCGATGAACAAACACATCTATCTGCGCGCGATTCAGGACAAGAACGAGACCCTCTTCTACCGCTTGGTGCAGGATCACTTGGAAGAGATGATGCCCATCATCTACACCCCCACTGTAGGCGATGCTTGCGAACGGTTTTCCGAAACCTATCGCAGTTCACGGGGCCTGTTTATCGCCTATGAAGAGCGGGACCATATGGAGGACATCATCCACAACGCCACAAAGCGTAACGTGCGCGTGATCGTTGTTACCGACGGTGAGCGGATCTTAGGTCTTGGTGACCAGGGCATTGGCGGCATGGGAATTCCCATCGGCAAGCTCACCCTCTACACCGTCTGCGGCGGCATCAGCCCGGCCTATACCCTTCCCGTAACTCTGGATGTGGGCACCAATAATCCCAATCTTTTAAACAACCCGATGTATATGGGCGCGCGCCATCCGCGCATTGGACCGGAGGAATACAGCGAATTTGTCGATTGTTTTATTCAAGCGGTAAAACGCCGCTGGCCGAAAGTGCTGGTGCAATTCGAAGACTTCGCGCAACCCAATGCCATGCCGTTGTTGCAGAAATATCGCAATGAAATCTGCTGCTTTAACGACGATATCCAAGGCACAGCTGCGGTCACCGTTGGCACTTTGCTTGCCGCTTGTCGCAGCAAAGGTGTACGCCTATCCGACCAGCGCGTTGTTTTTGTCGGCGCCGGTTCTGCAGGATGTGGAATTGCCGAACAAATCATTATGCAAATGCGCAGCGAAGGCGTTTCCGAACCGCAAGCCCGCAGCCAGATTTATATGGTGGATCGTTACGGATTATTGGTCGAAGACATGAACGGCCTGCGGGATTTCCAACAACGTCTCTGCCAACCCCGCTCCGCAATTACCGAATGGCCGACTTACGGTGAATACCCTTCTTTGCTTGACGTGGTGGACAACCTGCGTCCCGGTATTTTGATTGGTGTTTCGGGCCAACCCGGGCTGTTCACTGAACAAGTAATCCGCACCATGAATCGCCATTGCACACACCCCATTATTTTCCCGCTGAGCAACCCCATCAAACAGATCGAGGCCTTACCACAGGACGTGATGGAATGGACCGATGGAACGGCAATCGTCGCCACTGGAAGTCCTTTCGCACCAGTGGTTTATCACGACCAGATTTATCCAATTGCCCAATGCAATAATTCGTACATTTTTCCCGGTCTCGGCCTTGGCGTAGTTGCGGCGAATATCAGCGCGATCACCGATGAAATGTTGATGCTCGCCAGCACAACTCTCGCAGAAGAATCGCCACTGGCAAATACCGGTACAGGTTATTTATTACCACCATTAACGGATGTTGCGCGGCTCAGCCGAAAAATTGCTTTCGGTATTGCCAAAATCGCGCAACAACAGGGACTGGCTTTGGAAATGTCGGATGAAATTTTGGAAAGCAAAATTGAAAAGGCGTTTTGGAAACCGGAATACAGAACTTATAGAAGAGTCAGTATGTAATCTGATTGTCATTCCACGAAGCTTTTCGCTGGCAAAAGCGGAAGAGTTTCAGCGATGTGTCGCGGGACCCTCACCACCAGGACGGTGGTGAGGGAGACTCCACGGATGGATTCACGTCGGTCCCGCGACACATCGGTGGAGCTCTGGAGCGATCCAAGTAAGCTCACTGATTTTTAAAGTTCCTAAAGCTCCACCACACTAAACGTATCGCAAGACTCTACCGATCCAGTCGAAAATCCCTTTCTAAACCAGCGCACCCGCTGCTCCGAACTTCCGTGCGTAAAACTATCCGGCGTCACATAACCCCGCGACTGCTGCTGCAAACGATCATCACCAATGGCAGAAGCCGCCACCAACGCCTCCTCCAAATCACCCTCCTCCAACATATTGCTCTGCGTCTTCGCGTAATACCCCCACACACCTGCAAAACAATCCGCCTGCAACTCCTGCTTCACCGACAATAAATTTGCCTCACTCTCAGAAAGCTTTTGGCGTGCCGCATGAACCTTTCCGGAAATACCCAACAACGTCTGCACATGATGACCTACCTCATGCGCAATCACATACGCCTGAGCAAAATCCCCCGGCGCGTTATGACGGGTTTTCAGATCGTGATAAAACGTCAAATCGATATAAAGTTTTTGATCGGCTGGACAATAAAACGGCCCCATCGCCGCCTGCCCCAAACCACAAGCCGACGACACACTGCGAGAAAATAAAACTAACGTCGGCTCTTTATACGTCAATCCCAGCGATTGGAATTGTTGCTGCCACGTCGACTCCGTATCGGCGAGCACCACTGAAACAAAATCCACCAGCGCCTCCTCTTCCGGCGGAACTTGGCGCTTGGCAACTGGCTGGCTTCCACCAGTGCCCAGCAGCAATGGCAACACATCAATACCCAAAAAGCGCGCGCCTACCACTACCACAATGCCAATCACCAAAATCCAGCGGCCCGCTTTGCTGCGCAACATCCACGGCAAAATACGCAACAACATCATCGCGCCGCCCGCGCCCATGGCCGAAGATGGGCTGCTGCCGCGGCGATCTTCAATATTCGAACTGCGTCTACCGGACTTCCAGCGCATAGAAGACTCCTGTTAAGAGAAAAGAAAAAAGAAGTGGAGATCCGCCAGAAAGTGGCAGCCGGTGCAGCTTAAATGAGGCCATAGACAAAAATCCAGCGAGCCGCAGGCCTGAACCACCGGAAAGAAATGGGTATACTCCGCGCTGTTTATCCACCCTGGGGCCAGCCGTTTATGTCTCTGCCAAACGCAGTCGATTGTATTGTCAGTGCCAAATGGATTCTGCCCATNNTTGCAGGAATACACAACTCGCCAACATATACAGCTATCACACCACGTGCTGATGCCTGGCCTTATCAATTGCCACACTCACGCGGCAATGAGCTTGCTGCGCGGTTATGCCGATGACCTGCCGCTAATGCGCTGGTTGAAAGACCATATCTGGCCGGTGGAAAAACGCTGGGTAGATGCAGAATTCGTCCATGACGGCAGCCAACTGGCGCTCGCGGAAATGCTAAAAACCGGCACAACCTGCTTCAGCGATATGTATTTCTTCCCGGAAACGACAGCAGCAGCCGTTCACCAGGCGGGGATGCGCGCGCAAATCACCTTCCCGGTAATGGACTTCCCTACCAGTTGGGCCAGTGAAGCCGATGACTACATTCACAAAGGTCTTATGCTGCGCGACGACTATCGGTCCCATCCGCGCATTCGTATTGGCTTTGGTCCCCACTCTGGCTACACCGTTTCAGATGCGCCATTAAAACGAATCGCCATGCTTGCGGAAGAGTTGCAGTCACCCGTGCAAATTCATCTGCATGAAACCGCCAGCGAGGTTATGCAGGCGGTGGATGCCACCGGTATGCGACCTATTGAACGCCTTCTGGATCTCGGTGTGCTCACCCCGCTTACTCAATGCGTACATATGACGCAGCTAAGCGATCGCGATATGGATCTACTGCAGCAAAGCGGCGCCAGCGTTATTCACTGTCCCGAATCCAATCTCAAGCTGGCGAGCGGTATATGCCCTGTCCAGCGTTTGCTTGACCGCGGTATCTGCGTGGCTTTAGGCACGGACGGAGCGGCCAGCAACAATGATGTGGACATGTTCGGTGAAATCGCCACGGCTGCATTAATCGGCAAAGTCGCGGCACGGGACGCCACTGCCTTATCCGCTTGGCAGATGCTGCATATGGCCACCCTTGGGGGGGCGAAGGTGCTGGGCATGGATGCGCAGATTGGCAGCCTGGAGCCGGGCAAGGCCGCGGACATGATCGCCGTGCATGTAAATGAGATGGATACAGCGCCCTTGTATGATCTGGCAGCACAACTGGTGTATAGCAATCGTCGCAATCGCGTTACCCATGCCTGGGTGGATGGCAAAATTCTGCTGCAAGATGGGCAACTCACCACTTTGAATACCGCCGATCTGCGCAGCCGCGCCCTGCGCTGGCAGGACCGAATCAAACCACCGGTCCAGCCAGAGTTTCCCTTTTGACTCAGCCGCCTTTTAACTTGTTCGGAGTGAAACCCATGAGTGCACCCGCAAACCAAACCGCACCTGCCAACGTGGATGCCGGCGAAATCGCCAAATTCGAACGTATGGCAAACCGCTGGTGGGATCCGCAAGGCGACTTCAAACCCTTACACCAGATGAATCCGGTGCGCGCCAACTACATCGACCTCAAAGCGAAAGTCGCGGAAAAGACCTTGTTGGATATTGGCTGTGGCGGTGGTTTGCTGACCGAAGCCATGGCCCAGCGCGGCGCATTTGTCACCGGCATTGATATGGGCGAAGCACCGCTGGAAGTCGCCCGCCTGCACGCCGAAACGAACGGGCTGAACATTGACTACCGCCGCGTCACCGCAGAGCAGTTGGCGACTGAATCACCGAACCAATTTGATGTGGTCACCTGCCTGGAGATGCTTGAACACGTGCCGGACCCTGCCCAGGTGATCCGCGCCTGTTTTACCCTGGTCAAACCCGGCGGCCATGTCTTTTTCTCCACGCTCAACCGCACGCCCAAGGCCTATTTGATGGCGGTGTTGGGAGCCGAATATGTGCTGCGCTGGTTGCCGCGGGGCACTCACGAGTACAAAAAATTCATTCGCCCCTCGGAGCTCGCTGCCTGGTCACGCCAAGCGGGCCTGCTGGTGAGCGATCTGGCCGGCATCGTCTACAACCCGCTGAACCAGTCCTTCCGCATCGTCACCGGCGATGTGGATGTCAACTACATCATGCATTTGCAAAAACCGGAGGTTTAAGTGGCGGGATCACTGAAGGCGGTTTTTTTCGATCTCGACGGCACACTTCTGGACACCAGCGAAGACTTAGGTCATGCGCTCAATCAGGTCCGGCGGGAACAGGGTCTGGAGGATATTCCCCAGGCGATTATTCGCGAACAGGTTTCCAATGGCGCAACGGCTTTGGTCAAACTCGGTTTTGGTCCGCTGGAAGACGACAAACTTGTGCCATTACGCCAGCGGCTGCTCGACATGTACCTACAGCACATTGCGTTGCATACCAAACCTTTCGAAGGCATTGAAGAGTTAATCGAGCAATTAACTCGGCGCGAAATCCCCTGGGGAATCGTGACCAATAAGCCGCAGATCTACACCGCCGAACTGATGCGTTATTTTGAATTTGCGTCCCCACCCTGTGCCACCGTCAGCCCCGACCAGGTGGGCGTCGGCAAGCCCAATCCCGCAGGCCTGCTATATGCTTGCGAAGCAGCCGGCTGCGCACCGAAAGATGCCATTTATATCGGTGATCATCTGCGCGATATCGAATGCGGCCACAACGCCGGTATGCCCACCATCGCCGTTGGTTATGGTTTTACCAGCCACGCCGATGAACATCGCAGCTGGAACGCCACCCACGTCGCCGACCAGGTCTCCGACATCTGGCCGATAATTCACTCCTATCTGAACTGAAGATCACTCATCTCAACTGAATGCACAACATGACCGAACTCGAC
>DJFQ01000043.1:9186-16521 GCA_002432095.1 Marinagarivorans sp. UBA5868
ACACTGGGAAAACTGGAAAGCGTTTACGACAGCATTGAAGCGGCCGGCAGCCCGAAACCGGCGATTTTTCCCATCAATCTGGAAGGCGCCGCGCCGCAGGATTATGAACAACTGAAAATTGCGCTGGACAATGAATTTGGCCGTGTCGATGGTCTGCTGCACAACGCCAGCGAACTGGGCGGGCGAACGCCGCTGGGCCAATATTCGGTAAGCGATTGGCAAAAAGTGATGCAGGTAAATGTCACTGCACCGTTTTTGCTAACCCGCGCGCTGCTGCCGCTGTTGCAGAAATCCGCGGATGCCCGGGTGGTCTTTACGGGTTCATCCGTCGGGGTAAAGGGGCGGGCCTATTGGGGCGCCTATGCGGTATCGAAAGGAGCAACGGAAACGCTGATGCAGGTTCTGGCGGATGAACTGGAGCAGACGCCGATCCGTGTCAACTCCATCAACCCTGGCGCTACCCGCACCTCCATGCGCGCGACAGCATATCCAGCGGAGGATCCGGCAGCGGTTACACCGCCGAACGCGATCATGAACCGCTATTTGTTTTTATTCGGGCCGGATAGCAAAGAATGGCACGGCCGCCAGCTCAACGCGCAGCCGTAACAGCGACTGAGTTAACCAATGTTAGAGGGATGTGGCGTCGGAGGAAGAGAGATCCGGCTCAGCGGCTGGCGCTTTTTCGGTGGATTCAGGTTCCTTTGGCGGCACATCTTCAACGACAAGCGACGTCGGCGGCGGCACCGCTTCTGCCTCCGCCGATGAAGCAGCGGTCGGCTTTGATTCTTCCGGCGCTGTGTGCGCTTCTACTTGAGCTTTCCGATATCCCATTGCCGCCATCAGCCGGCGAATATCCACCGTTGCCAACTCGTCTCGCCAGGCTCGTTTTACCGTATCTCCGTCGGTTACCACGTGGAGGTATTCGTATTGTTGATTTAATTTGCGCGAGCGGAATAAAAGCAATACGCGGGTGCTTTTCTGCAGCTCGCGTTCAAAACGCCAAGTATGGATGCCGACTTCTACGGGATACCCTTCAAGGCCATCCACTTCGCTAAACCAGGGATGCCCAAAGTGCTTGACCAACCACGTCTGCGATGTTTCTCCGGGCTTGATCTTCTCCAGGAGATTCGGCTCGAAATAACCTTCAGCGTCGCGGTAGCGGGTTTTCTGGTCGACGCTGACCACGCTGCACGCCGCCAACATTAATCCAAGCACAGTCATCAACCAGAGTGTGCGAAAACGGCGGGATGCTTCAAGAGTCATGGGAGGATTGAAGACTAAGAGTCATGGGACGATTCAACCGGTTTTTTGCGTGCCTGCGTTTTCGCCGGTTTACGCAATTGCTGCTGGACCAGCGCCATCAGCTGAGCCTCGGAGGCGGAAAATCCGCAATTGGATGCCACCGTCGCCACATCTGCACCCTGCTCAAACATCTGCAGCGCCTGGCTATAAGCAAATTCATCCACGCCAGCAATGTTTTCCTGTTTTTCCTGGAGCGTGTGAAGTTTGCGCTCCAGCGCAACAATGCGATTCCCCATGCCCACAGCGCCGCTGGTGGCAACGCCGATCTTCTGTTCGAGTTGCAGAATTTTCTCTCGCGCCACAGCGGTTTGCCGCGCAGACCACAGCCATACTGCTGCCAAGGCAAACAGGCAGACCAGACTGGTTATAAGGCTGGCGGCAAAAAGCCAAAGAATTCCGCTGGGTAACGGCATGAAGTCTCCGTCAGATTTCCAAGTCCGCCCACTCGTCGTCGGTGAGCAGTTTGTTCAACTCAATCAAAATCAGCAGCTCGCCATTTTTGTGGCAGACGCCCTGAATAAATTTGGCGCTGTCGTCATTGCCAACGTTTGGTGCAGTTTCAATTTCGGACTGCCGCAGATACACCACTTCCGCCACGCTATCCACCAAAATTCCCACTACGTGTTTTTCCGCTTCGATAATCACAATGCGGGTGTTATCGGTGATCTCACCAGGCTCCAAGCCGAACCGATGGCGGGTGTCGATCACTGTCACCACGTTGCCGCGCAGATTGATTATGCCCAGCACATAAGACGGCGCACCGGGCACCGGGGCAATTTCTGTGTGGCGCAAAACTTCCTGTACCTGCATTACGTTGACGCCGTAGGTTTCGCCAGCGAGGTGAAACGTCACCCACTGCAACACCGGATCATCCTGGGCAACAACGGTTTTGTTCATTAATTTGGTGGCCATGCTCGGCATTCCTCAGCGCGTGATGTACCGGCCTATTGCGTAACGTCAAAAACCCGCGACCGGACTCCACTAAATATAGTCAAGAGCAGTATCTATGCCACTGGATAAAACGGGAAAGGCGCGGGTTTCAGCGGCGGGCGGCGCCAGCGCGTTTGCGGTCGTGGTTTTCCAGCACGCGCCCCATCTGCGGCACGTCCAGCAACGCGCACATGGCGGCTTTTACAGTACCGGCGAGCCAGGGGCGTTTGCTGCGCTCACTGCGCCATGTCACGTCATCCGGATTCAGCCGCGTTGGCTGTTGCACCTGGTCCACCGCCAGGCCCCAGTCCAGGCCGTCAATGGACACCACATAACGGGCGCTTTGCAGAAATGCCGGATCGTAGCGCTCCGGCATAACAAAAAGTGCGGTATTGACGGTGCGGATACGCCCGGCAGACGTGGGCTGGAGGCCCATAAACCAATCGGCCTGACCGAAGATTGGCGTTAAACCATCGGTGATGGGATGGATATGCCCCAGGGCGATCAAGGGCACAGCCAAGGTGAGTCCCGACACACGAAACAACAGAACATCAAATTTCTGCTGCGCCCATACCGGCCTGCCGTTTTCGCACCATTGCAGCAGCGGCGACTCCGCGTTTACTGCCACGGGCTCTGCGTTTGGCGCAGGCTCCTCGTTCGTAACAGGCTCCTCGTTCGTAACAGGGGTGGCGTTTGCAACCAACGTCGCATGCTTTGCGGACGGTGCAGTCACTGTCCTAATTGTAGGTTTTAGGGCGACATTTTCCGTTTTTAAGGCGACCGGTGCGGGAGTGACCTCCGATGCTGAGGGAGTCATTTGAATCTGAGCAGGTGGGGCCCGGTCGAGCAATGCCTGCAATTGTTGGCGTTTTACCACTTCCAGCGAATGAACTTGATCTTGAAGCGCAACAGCCACAGTCGGCGCAGCCAAAACCGCAACGCTTACTTGTGCCGACATTGTTGGATGTGTTGGAGAAACGGAACGTGCCCTTTCGAGCATCGCCTCTTCTGCTGGCATCTCCGCGAGCAGGTCGTCGAGATACGACTGTACCGCCTCCTGATCTCGCAGAATCATGAGCGACTCTCCAGAAGGAATCGCTGACCAAAAAAAGCTGGACTACCCAACATGCTCATCTCGCCAAACCACATAAAAAGATTATTGCCAACGAATAACCACGTCGGCGATACATTAAGGTTAGGCAAGATTTGCGGAAGTGGGTAATGGGATGAGCTACAGCTCCATGATCGTGGTGACTTCACTGTGTTCTACAGCCTCCACCACGAGTTCGCTCATTCTGTGCGCGCCTTTGGCGTCCAGATGAGAGGCGTCAACAAAAAACTGGTCATTGAGGCCAAGCTTGTCATGAGCATCCACATAAACAAAGCCGCGAGTGCGCGAAAGGTGTTCGAGATAGTCTTTATGGGCAAAAAAGAATTGCCGAAACTCAGCACTCTGCGCCAACAAATTCTCTCGAAACGGCGGCGTGATAACCACCAACTGGATATCTTTTTCGCTGAGAAACTGCTGCATGGCAAGCAGATGGCGGAAATAATCATCACCAACCGGAGTAGCGGAAATGGGTGGAATTTCCTCCCACTTACGCTTGTTGATCAGGAATCCATCGCGCTCAAAATTAACTCCGCCACTCTCATCAAAGCCTAAGTAAGCCTGGGTGCGGCTGTCGCCATACTCGTTGCCTAGGTCGAAATAATCCCAAAGGTTTTGCGGCAAACGGGAAATATTTTGGAAGTAGGTTTTGTATGTCCAACGGCCCTGGAAATACCGCTCCAATTCGCGCTCATCCAGCACTTTGTCCAACTCGCCAACATAATCAAAATACTGTGCCGCATGCACCACGTATTTGATCTCGGAAAGATCCAGCATTTGCAGCAATTGCAGGCACTCTGAAGTCGCCATGCCCCAGGACGACAGGTTGAGTGCGCGAGTAACCGCGTCGGACGCTTCCAGCACTTCGGCGTCGATATTATTGAGCGCCATGGAAGAACCGACAATCAGCGTGTCGTATTGCTTTTTGGCAAGTTGCTCTTTAGCAAATTTAATTTTGATGTCGTAGGAAATGGATTTGGTAAAACGCAGAGGCATACCGGTGTGTCGTTCCAAGATCACCACCAACGCAAATGCCAATCCTACAAACCCCAGCGTGTACGCGAACCACACGCTCAACCAGCTTTTATACTCGCCCAACCAGCTTTTATATTTCATGGCCGCGCTCCGCATCAGAAATTAAAGTAGAGAAATTCAGTGACCTGATACATACCAAACAGGCTGATCGCAAAACAGTTCGCGGCGAGTGCCAGACGGTAAACATTAGGTTCAAAACTTTCCATTTTTTCCACTGAGTTCTTGCATAACAGCACTATGGCAAAGCCCAAGACCAACCACAGCGGGGTAATGGCGGAACCGCGCACGCCGGAAATATAGTCACCGAAGACGACGCCCCAGGCGCTTAAATCTGGCAGAACTCTGGCCAGCGCCTGAGGCAGGACCACGCCATTTAAACCCACCATGCCCCGCAAAATATTCACCGCGTCCTGCCATTGTTCCGCGCGAAAAAACACCCATGCCACATTCACAAAATTGAATGTGACGAACCATCCAAGAACCGCACCCAATCTAAAGCCGAGCTGTGACCAAAAGCGGTGAATCACCAACGCTGCTCCGTGGAGAAATCCCCAAAAAACGAACGTCCAACCGGCACCATGCCAAATCCCGCCAATTACAAACGTCAACAATAAATTTGTGTAAGTACGCCACGGACCCTTGCGGTTGCCGCCGAGGGGAATGTAGATGTAATCGCGCAAAAATCGCGACAAGGTCATATGCCAACGGCGCCAAAAATCCTGAATATCCACCGCTTTGTAAGGCGAATTGAAGTTGATTGGCAAACGAATATTGAACATCAAGCCAATTCCTATGGCCATGTCTGCATAGCCGGAAAAATCAAAATACAACTGGAATGTATAAGACAGCGACGCAGCCCATGCTTCGATCACCGAAAGAGTCTCTGCGTTGTCAAAGCCCGCATTCGCCCATTGTGCAAAGGTGTCTGCCAGAACCACCTTCTTAAATAAGCCGATGGAAAAGATAAACACACCTGTGGCGATGTTGCGAAAGTCCAGATACTTGGTTCGCAAGTTGGCGAACTGAGGCATGATCTCCTTGTGGTGAACAATCGGCCCCGCGATAAGCTGGGGGAAAAATGTCACGAAAACCATGTAATTAAGGAAATTGTATTCGTGGGTCTCGTTGCGGTAACTGTCTACCAAATAGGCAATCTGCTGGAAGGTAAAAAAACTGATGGCCAATGGCAGAGTAAGGTGGAGAAGGTCGAAACTCGTGTCGAAAACCCAGTTGACATTAGCGAGGAAAAAATCGCTGTACTTGAAATAACCCAGCAAACCGACGTTAAAAATCACCCCCGCCCACAGCACATGCTTTTTACCAGTGCCGCCCGGAGATAAGCGCGCTAACACTTGGCCTATCTGATAATTTACGATCATGGAAGCGAGAATGAGCGGAACGTAAATCGGGTTCCAATAGCCGTAAAAAAACAGGCTGCTCAATACTAGAAATGCTTTGCCTGCCTCGATTTTGCGAAAGCGATTAAGCAGAAAATACACGCAAAATGTCAGCGGAAGAAACGCCAGAATAAACTCATAACTGTTGTACAACATATAGGTCCATCTCCTCAGATCACCCAATATCCATACCTATAGGCGCAGCTTGGTCGCGCCATTTGGCCACAAACACTTCGTTAACACAGCGTTTATTTTTGTGATGTGATTTTTATTTTAGAGAAGCGGTTAGAGTACCGCGCAGTACCCACTTGCCTCATAGAACTGAGCACTAGTGAATATGAAGAAGCAATCGGTGGAAACGCCAGCGCCGACCCTCTGCAAGCAGAACAAGTGAAGTTTTGCCGACGCCGCGCATTATATCAGTGAATTTTTACCGGGCAAGAAAAGCTTCGCTTGTGCTATCAAGCAAGCGAAACAAAGAAAAATTATATGATTTAAATAGATGCTTTATGCGCCATAAAAATTATTTTTGTACTGGCGCGGCAACAATTTATCAATCGATCCGGCTTTTTGCGGCGGATTTTACCGGCATCAAATAATGTAAAAGGCTGCGATAGCCTTGTACTCCACGGGCATCCGGGGCAAAAAGATGAGGCGGCACACCCGCTTTGCTGGCGTCGCGGAATTTGGTGTCCACCGGGATGCTGCCCGGCCAAACAGCGTCGCCATAATTGTTACGCAACGCACGTAATGTGGTGACAGACGCCTGGGTACGTCGATCAAACATGGTGGGCACAATTAAAAACGGAAGCTCACGGCTGCGGGAGCGTCGCATCATTTGCAGAGTGTGGAGAATGCGCTCCAAGCCTTTGAGAGCGAGAAATTCGGTCTGTACAGGAATAATCAGTTGCTGGCACGCCGCCAGCGCGTTAACCATCAAAACCCCCAACTGTGGGGGACAGTCCAGGATGGCGAGATCGAAGTCGTCCCAGACTTGCGCCAGGGCTTTGGCGATGACCAATCCCATTCCGTCGTTACCAATGGCTTGGCGCTCCAGAGTGGCAAGGCCGGTACTGGCGGGCAATAAACTAAGCCCTTGGTAGGCGGTGCTCACCACTAATTGTCCGACAAGACTCATTGATAAGTTTTTGCGCTCTTGAAACAGCGTGAAGGTGCTGCTCGGCAGCGCGTCCGGGTTTAAACGGAAATAGCAACTCAGGGAACCGTGGGGATCGAGATCCACCAGCAATACTCGCTTGCCTGCGCTGGTTGCCAGACCTGCAAGCGCGACGGCGGTTGTGGTTTTACCCACCCCACCCTTTTGATTTGCCACAGCCCAAACTTGCAACAGACAGGCCCTCTCGCCGGATTTCTGACGGTTTAAACCGTATCGGGCCTTCTACGCAAAAAGCGTGCACGTCTGCGTATGAGGGCGGCGGTTGTTAATTCGACTCATCCACCGGATCGCGGGTGAATAACAGCCCGCCGTTTTGCAGACGCACTGGTTCGACGGGAGATTTTTGCGCATCGGACTGGACAGGCTGCGGTGATTGGGCATCTGTA
>DJFQ01000043.1:16541-27892 GCA_002432095.1 Marinagarivorans sp. UBA5868
GGCACCACCTGACGTTCGACCGCGTGGCGGGCAACCATCAGTACCACACGGCGATTGGCCGAGCGGCCCTCATCCGTTGTGTTATCGGCCACCGGCCGATGTTCCCCATATCCAACCGCGGAAAGTTGTTGGGGGTTGACGCCATCTTCAGCAAGCAGACGCACCACCGACGATGCACGCGCGGACGATAACTCCCAGTTGCTTTGAAACCGCGCCGTGCGGATCGGCAGGTTGTCGGTGTGACCGGACACTTCAATTTCATTATCAAATGGCGCCAACTTGGCCGCGATTTGGCGGAATATCTCCCGCGCCTCTGGCTTTGGCTCTGCGCTGGCGGAGTCGAACAATACGTTGGCGTTCAGATCAATCTGCACCCATTCCTCGGTCGCCGATATACGCACTTGCCCCGGCTGAACCAGATGAATCAGCGCGTCTTCCAGATCCCGGGCAAGCACCTCTGTGTCCACGAGGTTGATATCGGGCGAAAGGCCGCTGATTCTGCCTTGTTGATCCAAGGGATTGCCGTTGTCAGTCACCTGCATCTCCACTGGTCGAGTGGTATTGCCCTCGAACACATTGGACAGAGTTTCGGAAAGAACCCGGTATTTTTGCTCGCTCACTTGGGATACCGAATACATCACCACAAAAAAACCAAACAACAGGGTGACGAAATCCGCGTAGGACACCAGCCAGCGTTCGTGGCCGGTTTTACTCTGATGCTCTTCCTCGCGACGGCGGCGGATCATGGCTTTTGCTAATGGAGGTAGCCGCTGAGTTTCATCTCGATGGCGCGCGGGTTTTCACCCTCGGCTATGGCAATGATGCCCTCGATCATCAACTCGCGGAATTGAGACTTTTCGCGCACGCACTGGCGCAGTTTATTCGCCACCGGCAATAACAGCAGGTTCGCAAACGCCACACCATAAATGGTGGCGACAAATGCCACGGCGATGCCGGGGCCGAGCTGCGCCGGATCGGTGAGATGGCGCATCACATGAATCAACCCCATCACCGCGCCGATAATGCCGATGGTGGGCGCGTAGCCACCCATACTTTCGTAAAAGTGGACAGCGTCGAAATCACGCTTTTCCGCCACCAACAGATCGGTTTCCAGCACATGGCGAATCACTTCCGGTTCGCTGCCGTCCACCAGCAACTGTAAACCTTTGCGGGAAAAGTCGTCTTTTTCGGTTTCGGCGATGTTTTCCAGGCCGAGCAGCCCTTCTTTACGCGCTGCCTTTGCCCAGCGCACCACGGTATCAATGCCCTGCTGAAACTGCATTCGCGGTGGACGGAGGATCCAGGTAAACAGTTTAAGCGCACGCTGCAGGCTGGACTTGGGGGTTTGCAGAATTGCCGCACCAATAGTGCCACCAAATACGATCAGTGCCGCCGGACCATTGACCAACGATTCCCACGAGCCGCCCTCCAGGAAGTTGCCGCCCAAAAGCGCGGCAAACCCGATGATCACGCCAGCGATGGTGAGCATGTCCATAGTTAAAGATCCTGTATCAAACGAGTCGGAGGTCCCGTATTAAACAAGTCAAAGATCCTGTATCAAGCGCGGGCCTATCTGAGCCAACGGCAGCACTTCATCCGCCAGTCCAGCCACGGCTTTGGGCATGCCGTAAACCACGCAGCTTGCTTGGTCCTGGCCCCAAATCACCGCGCCCTTTTCTTTTAGGAGCCGCGCACCTTCGCTGCCGTCGGCGCCCATGCCCGTCAGCACAACACCCAAGACGCCGCCGCCAAATATGTTCGCGGCGGAAGCGAATGTGATGTCCACCGACGGCTTATAGCTCACGCGCTCATCGCCCGGCAAAACCTTGACGCTGCCGCGCCGGTCGAAAATCAATTGTTTGCCACCCGGGGCGATCAACACCTGACCGGGCGTCAACATATCGCCCTCCTTCGCTTCCGCCACTCGTACCGCACAGAGCTTGTCGAGACGCTCGGCAAACGCGCGGGTAAAGTTCTCCGGCATGTGCTGGATGATCACCACCGGCAGTGGAAACGATGCCGGCAATTTTTGCAGCACCTCCGACAGTGCCACGGGACCGCCGGTCGAGGCGCCGATAATCAGAATTTTCACTTTGCCTTTTAAACTGCGCCGCGGTGTGGGAGGTGTCTCCACTCTACGGGCAGAGGATTCCGACGATGACGATCGCACAGGTTCGCCGCGGGTTGATGTCGGGGCGGGCCTCGCTGGTGTTGTTTGTGTAGAAGAAATAGTTGGTGTTGCAGCGGGTGCGATGGGTCTCGCGGGTGCCGAAATAGCGCGGGGTTGTGCCTGGCCAGCAAACGTCAGCAGTGTTTCATGCAGTTTTTTTTTCAGATTGGCGGAGTTGCGCGAAACCTCGGCAAAATTCTTGGGAATAAAATCCACCGCGCCGGCTTCCAGCGCATCCAGAGTGATGCGCGCGCCTTCGTAAGTCATGGAGGAGAACATGACAATTGGCACCGGCCGTTTTGCCATGATCGCCCGCACCGCCGAAACCCCATCCAGATAGGGCATTTCGTAGTCCATGGAGATGATGTCCGGTTGCAGTGTCTCCGCCAAATCGATCGCCTCCTGGCCGTTGGCAGCTACGCCCACGACCTTGAGGTTCGGGTGCTCATTAATAATGTCTTTCAGACGCACCTGAAAAAAACTGGAGTCATCGACGACCAAAACTTTATAAACCACAGCTACCCCTGCTTGTGAAAATTCAGTTTTTATATCCCACCGGCGTAGCGTTTCAACAAACTCGGTACATCCAAAATCAACGCGATGGTGCCGTCACCGGTAATGGTGGCACCCGCCATACCAGGGGTACCCTGGAGCATTTTGCCCAGCGGTTTAATCACCACTTCTTCCTGGCCGATCAACTGATCCACGACAAAACCCACGCGCCGTGTTCCTACAGTAACGATCACCACATGGGCGCCGGGCATTTTTTTTCGGTCGTGATTGCCGCGTACCAGCCAGCGTTTTAAATGGAAAATAGGGATCGCTTTATCGCGGATGGTGACGCATTCCTGGCCGTCCACCACGTGGGATTTGGTTAAATCCATCTGGAAAATTTCGTTGACGTTCACCAGCGGCAGCGCAAAAGCCTGGCGACCGAGCATAATCATCAGCGTCGGCATAATGGCCAGAGTGAGCGGCACTTTGATATTAAAACGCGTGCCCTCGCCTTTTTTCGATTGGATTTCGATGGAGCCGTTGAGCTGGGAAATTTTGGTTTTCACCACGTCCATGCCCACACCGCGGCCGGACACGTCGGAGATTTCGGTCTTGGTGGAAAAGCCCGGTGCAAAAATCAAATTAAACGCTTCCACTTCCGACAGCCGCGCCGCCGCATCGGGTTCGAGAATGCCTTTTTCCACGGCTTTTTCCCGCAATTTTGCGGGATCCATGCCAGCGCCATCGTCACTGATGGACAGCAGAATATGATCGCCCTCCTGCTCTGCCGACAGCACTACTTTGCCGATGCGGGATTTGCCTACGCTCTCGCGGACCGAAGGCAACTCAATACCGTGATCCACCGAATTGCGCACCAAGTGCACAAGTGGATCGGCCAGGGCNNGCAAGATCGCGCACCACCCGAGGAAAGCGGCCGAAGACTTTTTTGATCGGCTGCATGCGGGTTTTCATCACCGCCGTTTGCAAATCCGCTGTCACCACATCGAGATTGGCCACCGCTTTGGAGAGGGATTCGTCGGAGGAATCCAGTCCCAAACGCACCAGTCTGTTTCGCACCAGCACCAGCTCGCCGACCATGTTCATGATGTCGTCGAGCCGCTGGGTATCGACGCGGACGGTCGTCTCTGCCTGATTAGCGGAAGCCGAATTATTACCGCCAGCGGATGCCGGCTGCGCCGCATCGCGGTTGCGCGCGGGGACATCTGCGTCTCGCGGCTTAGGCGCGGCCGATTGAGAATCTTCGTGACGGGGTTCCGCTATCGGTGCGGGTTTAGCCGGTTCGCCTGGGCCTTTGGCGGCCTCGCCTCGATTTTGAACAGTCTCGCCTCGGTTTTTGGCTGGCTCGTCTCGGCCTTTGGTCTCGTCGTGGGTTTTGGCGGTGGGGCCTTTGCCGCGTCCGTGCAATTGGTCGAGCAGGTCTTCGAATTCTAGATCCGTAATCAAATCGCCAGCGGCCCTCGCCGCGGCAGTGGATTCACCATGCGGCTTGCTGAGTTCCGCGGCGGGAGCCTTGGCTGGCGCGGCGCCCGCCGGGCCTTTGCCAACACCATGAAGCTGATCGAGCAAAGCATCGAATTCGTCTTCACTGATTTCATTGGCGGCCGCACCGCTGGGCGAACTGGCGGCCGGAGCTGCGGTTTTACCGGGGCGATTGCCGGATCCGTGCAACCGATCCAGCAACGCTTCAAATTCGTCTTCGGAGATCTCATCACCGGCTGTCGACGTTGTTTTGGCTGGCTCTGCTGGCGGCGAAACCGGGCTTTTGGCCGGTTCGCTGATGGCGTCGAGAAAACCCTCGAATTCATCATCCGTCATATCCAGATGGCCTGGAGGCGTCTCGACGGGTGTGGGTGACGGTACAGCCGGTGGAGGGACGGGCTCGCTCGCTACGGTTGTGTGACCGGTTCTCGAATCGCCCGGCTCTTCGCCATTAACCAATGCTTCAAGGCCTGCCATAAGTTCGGGGGCTGGGCGCGTTGGCTCTTCCCGCGCGGAGATTTGCCGAAATTGGGAATTGACCGTATCCAGCGCTTGCAGTACCACATCCATCAACGCGGGGGTAACGTCGCGTTTACCATTGCGCAGAATATCGAACAGATTTTCGGTGGCATGACAGCACTCCACCATGGCGTCTAACTGCAGAAAACCAGCGCCACCCTTGACCGTGTGAAAACCGCGAAAAATCGCATTGAGGAGATTGCGGTCGTCGGGCCTCTGCTCCAGCTCGACTAATTGCTCGGACAAAAGCTCAAGAATCTCTCCCGCCTCCACCAGGAAGTCTTGAAGAATCTCGTCATCTTCTCCGAACGACATTCAGCACTCCTCAGAAACCCAAACTTGATAACAAATCGTCCACATCGTCCTGCCCGGTCACCACATCGGCGCGGGCATGAATTTGTGGACCTTCTGGGCCGACGGATTTACCGGTTTTTTGCTCCGGCAATTTACGTTCGGTCGCGATACCTGTCACTTCTTCAACCTGGCCGGCAATACGCACAAGATGCACCAGTTCTTTTTCTACATCAGTGATCAAACCGATGACTTTTTTCAACACCTGTCCGGTGAGATCCTGAAACCCTTGCTCCAGAATAATCGCCTGTAGATTTTGATTGAGAGCATCGGTGCCCTCGCCCATTTGTTCGAGAAAATCGTGAATGCGGGCGTAAAGCCGGGCGAATTCTTCTTTACTCATTTCGCGCCTTTGCAACCGGCCCCACTCAGTGCGCAAGGCATGCGCCTCTTGACCGAGATTGGCGGCAATCGGCGCGGCGGTTTCCACCCTGTCCATGGTTCGGTTGGCGGCGTCCTGAGTCATGCGGATGACATACTGCAACCGATCCGATGCGTCGCGAATTTCGGAGGTATTTGCCTCGGGATACAGATTTGCATCCACATTAAAATTGATGATCGCGTCGTGCAGCGCACGAGTGAGCTTGCCCACCGAATTAAAAATGTGGCGGTCGCGTACCTCGTACAAATTGTGTATGAGTTGCGATGCGTCCTCGAAATGGTTGTTCTGTAGTTTCTCGATGAGAAGTTTGGCGCAGTCCTGCAGTTCAGCGACAAACTTCGCATCGTTCCCCAGGTGACTTGCTGTATCCATTACCGGACCCACCGCTGAAAATTCAATTAGCCGCCAACGCGCTCAAAAATCTTATCGATTTTTTCTTTGAGCACTTGTGCAGTGAAAGGCTTGACCACATAACCGTTCACACCCGCTTGTGCAGCTTCGATAATCTGGTCGCGTTTGGCTTCGGCGGTCACCATCAATACGGGCAGCGAGGCCAGCTTGGGATCGGCGCGTACTTGTTTGAGCAGGTCAATTCCGGTCATGCCGGGCATGTTCCAATCGGTGACCAAAAAATCAAAGTCGCCACCGCGCAACATGGGCAGCGCCGTGGTGCCATCGTCCGCCTCCTGGGTGTTGGTAAAACCCAAATCCCGCAGCAGATTTTTAATGATCCTGCGCATTGTCGAAAAATCGTCGACGATGAGGATTTTCATGTTTTTGTCCAACGCTACCTCCAGTTTCCCACTTGTTTTGGTTTTGTCAGCAGGGCTTGTCGTTGTGCGCGCAAACCCAGGGTTTTGCGGCTGCAGGCTCGACTTCTTACAAGTCTAGTCCGTCACTGCCGGTCAGCCAGAAAATTTATTGAACCGCCGCAATCGTGTGGCCAAACGTTATATAGACGAAATAACCATCAAAGTGACGCTTGCGACGCCAGTTACCAATCCGTCAGTTTTTTCTTTAGTTTCAGCGCGGCCTGGGTATGTATCTGGCACACGCGGGATTCACTCACGCCCAATACCAAACCAATTTCCTTGAGGTTCATTTCCTCGTCGTAATACAGCGATAACACCAGTTTCTCCCGCTCCGGCAAATCATCAATCGCTTGTGCCAACGCCTTTTGCAGCGCTTTGCGGTGGATGACTTCGGCAGGCCCCTGGAGCATTTCACTCACAGAAATTTGCGTGGTATTGATCTCTTCTTCGTGCAGGGTTTCGTCAAGACTAAACAGCCGGCCACTCAGGCTGTCGTTGGCCATGGCATGGTATTCGTCCAGGCCGATGTCCATTTCCGCCGCGATTTCCGCATCGGTGGCCTCACGACCCAGACGCCCTTCCAGATAATTCATCGCCTCGGTAATGCGGCGCGCATTGCGATGCACAGAACGCGGCACCCAGTCGCCGCGGCGCATTTCATCCACTATGGCGCCCCGAATACGAATGCCGGCGTAGGTTTCGAAAGAAGCGCCTTTGCTGCCATCAAATTTTTGCGCCGCTTCCAGCAGGCCGATCATGCCCGCCTGCAGTAAATCGTCGAGCTGCACACTCGCCGGCAGCCGCGCGATGATGTGCAATGCAATACGCTTAACGAGATAAGCGTATTGCTCGATCTGCACCTGTACGCCGCTTTCTTGCGTTCGCTCGTATACCATTCGGCCAGCTGTCACTGATTCACCTGATGATTGATCAACCGCGGCGCTCAGGCGCGCCGGCGGCAACTGCTTATTCGGGAAATTATCGATATGGCAACGCTCGGCGGACCACACCGAGGTTGCGGGTTGGTTATTTTCATGGTCGATTCTTTATTTGTTGAACGATACCGTCAGGTTCCCACGTTCGCCGACTGCAGCAGACGCTCGAGAAAAAATTCCAAATGGCCGCGAGCCGAGTGGGATGTCGGCCACGTATCAATCTTCTGCGCTAACGCGCGGATCGCCTGCGATGCTTTGCATTGCGGCGCAAACTCCAATAAGGCTTTGCGCTTCTGCACCGCTTTGCGCACGTTTTCATCGAAGGGAACGGCACCCAGGTACTGCAAAGACGCGTCGAGAAACCGCTCACACACGCCGTTGAGTTTGTTAAACAAATTAATGCCTTCCTGCTGCGTGCGCGTCATATTGGCAATCACGCGAAAGCGGAAAACATCATGTTCTGTATTGAGCAGTTTTATCAGCGCGTAGGCGTCGGTAATGGATGAGGGCTCATCGCACACCACCACAATGACTTCCTGGGCAGCGCGCACAAAACTGACCACGGTATCGGAAATACCCGCGGCAGTGTCCACCATCAATACGTCGAGTTGATCACTCAATTCACTGAACGAGTGAATGATTGCAGCGTGTTCCTGGTGCGACAGCTTCGCCATATTGGCAATGCCGGAAGCCGCCGGCACCACCTTCATACCCGCGGGGCCAGTCAGCAGAATGTCGCGAATTTTGCGCTCGCCGCTGAGGACATCCGCAAGGGTGAAACGCGCTTGCAAACCCAGCAAAACATCCACGTTTGCCAGCCCGAGGTCCGCATCCATCAACACCACGCGACGCTGCATTTCCGCCAAGGCGACGCTGAGGTTGACCGACAAATTCGTTTTGCCCACTCCACCCTTGCCCCCGGTGACCGCGATGACTTTGACTGGACGACTTGGACTCATGCAACACATTACCTTGTGGTGAACGCCCGCGCCGTAACTGTGGCAGCGTGGCTGTGAATGTTTTCAGTATAGATGCTTATCTCAAAGCTACCGGCTTCGACTGCGCTCAGCCAACGGGGCTGGGAGCAAGATCCCTGAGCGGAGTCGAAGGGCTCGACTAAACCGCCGATCCGGCCGTCACATTTGCCTTCTGCGCTTTCATCACCCCCACCGCCTTCGCTACCAATGCTGCGGCGGAGGCGACGGAGAGGTCGTTGGGGATGGCCTGGCCGTCGGCGCAGTAGAGCACCGGCAGTTTTTGCTGAATCACCACGCCCAGGGCTTCTCCGAGACTACCCGCCTCATCCAGTTTGGTGAGGACGCAGCCGCGCAATTTGCCGCCGCTGTGGGCATGGGCGGAGGCTTTTAAGGTTTGCAGTTGGCTATTGCAGGCCAGTACCAGAATTCTTTCGAGACCGGGACAGGAATCCAGTAGTGCCTCCTGCTCCTTCAGCAGAGGATCGCCCTGACGAAAGCCGGCGGTGTCGATGAGGATCAGCGGGTAGTTTTTCAGGCTGGCAATCACAGTCGGCAAACCTCGCTCCTGATCCACCACGCGTACCGGCACATTCAGAATGCGGCCGAGGGAGCGCAGTTGATCGTGGGCACCGACGCGATAGGTATCGGTGGTTACCAATGCGACTTTACCCAGCCCATGCTCCAACACATAACGTGCAGCAAGTTTGGCGATGGTGGTGGTTTTGCCCACGCCGGTTGGGCCGACAAAAGCAAACACCCCGCCTTTTTGGACCCGGTCGGATGTGTCAGTAACAACTTGTTTAGTCAACAGCGCGAGGGCATCGCGCCAGGCGGCGGTAAGTCGCTTGCCGGGCTTGGCTGCCAATGCCAGTTTCTTGACCATATTTGCTGGCAGACCCAATGTCGCCAGATGAGTCTGCAGGGCGTCTTGTATTGGCGACGTCATCACCGGTGCGGCAGCAACGTGTCCCTGTTCGCGCATTCGCCACATTTGTTGCTCCATCAACATACGCATATCGGCGAGTTCGCTTTGCAGGGAGGCAAGACGACGGTCCTCTTGTTCTTTTTCCCTGCGCGCCTGGTCATCCGCCAGACGTTTGATCTGTTCCTGCAAGCCGGCCATTTGCCGATCGACGGATTGTCGTTGATCGTCTTGTTCTACTGCAGGGACTGCAGCACGACGATAGTCTGCGGCGGGTTCCGCCGGTTGCTTCATGGCCGCACGTTGCGCCGCACTGGAGATTTCTGCCGCATCGGCGGCAAGACGGCTGCGCGATGCTTTGCCATGAGTGGATTCCTGCCAGCGCACGGTATCGGTCACGGCAGCGGTAGTGGCTGCGGGTCGCTGAGCCGGGCTGGGCATTTCGCCGCGTTTCGCAGCCATCATACGCTCGCGTGCAGCTTCAATTTCCGCCGTTAATTGCTCGCGGCGTTTGCTGTCGTTGTTCGAAGCGGGGGCCGAATATTTGCGCACCGCATCGGCGAGTCCATCGTGAGCTTGCCAAGCCGCGTCGCTTGCCAGTGGTTGGTCCAATTCAGTATCAAAACGACTGCCAAAGTTTTTGCGCTCTTCCCCACCGCGGGCGACCACGTCCAGGTCGGTGGAGGTGATGATTTCCACCCCTTCACGAGTGCGCTGGCTGGACAAAATAATCGCATCTGGACCCATCTCCTGACGAACCAGGTCCAAAGCACGACGCATATCCGGCGCAACAAAACGTTTGACTGTCATGTTCGATTCTCCTGGCATTTGTTGAAATGCCGTTATTCAAAATTAACGAGTTACTTAAACTGCTTTTATGNNTCCATTTACTTCGTCAGATCCGCGCCTACCGTGGCTTCAATGGTGATCTGCTTGTTATCCGGAATTTCGTTGTAGCTGAGTACATGCATATCCGGCAGATTGAAGCGTGCCAGGCGTACCATGGTCATCCTTAGCGGTGCCGCTACTAGCAGGACTACTGGTTTTCCCGCCGCTTCCTGACGGCGCGCCACATCAATTAACGCGTTATTCAGCTTCTCTGCGAGCCTGGGCTCGATAAAGCTTGTTGCATCGGCGCCAATTTTTTGTGCCTGCTGAACCGACTGTAGCAACAACTGTTCCAGCGACGGGTCGAGGGTCGCAACTGGAATATTCGGGTCGGCACCGACAATGTTTTGCACGATTTGGCGAGCCAAGGCGACGCGTGCGTGACCGGTGAGGGTTCCCATATCCTGATTTTTGTCGCCGTGAGCCGCCAGTGCTTCGGCGATGGTGCGCATATCGCGGATCGGCACCTGCTCGCGTAAAAGGCTCTGCAACACTTTTAACAAGGTATTAATGGTGATGGTGTTGGGCACCAGCTCTTCCACGAGTTTCGGCGATTTTTCGCCGAGCAGGTCCAGCCACTTTTGCACTTCCTCGTGGCCGAGCAGTTCGTGGGTGTGTTGCTGCACAATTTGATTGAGATGTGTGGCGACCACGGTGCTGGCATCCACGACCGTATAGCCGAGGGTTTGCGCCTGGTCCTTCTGGCTTTCGTCGATCCACACCGCGTCCAGGCCGAACGCCGGGTCCTTGGTTTTTGCGCCCTGAAGACTGCCGAACACCTGACCGGGATTGATCGCCAAAAATTTGTCGGGGAATACCTCGCCTTCCCCGAGAGCGACACCCATTAAAGTGACTCGATAAGCGCTGGGCAATAAATCGAGGTTGTCGCGGATATGCACCGGTGGAATCAAAAAACCAATGTCTTGAGATAATTTTTTGCGCACACCTTTTATGCGCCCGAGCAATTCACCACGCTGATTGCGATCTACCAACGGAATCAGTCGATAACCCACTTCCAAACCGAGAATATCCACTGGAGTAACGTCTTCCCAAGACACTTCCGCCGGCTCCTGGGTGCGGTCGGCGGACTTGTTTTCCAGCGCTGGTGGCTGTGGAGCGAACGAACCGCCTCCGGCGCCTCCCATAGAGGAAGATGTAATGGTGCGCAGTTTTGGTTTGGCTTCTTCCACCACCTCGGCGACGTTTTGGCGGAAGTAAATGTAGTAGGCCAAAAATCCACAGAGTGCGGCAAACCCCAAAAACGCGACGTGAGGCATTCCGGGAATAATGCCCATGATAAACAGGATGGCCGCAGTAACGCCCAACGCGCGCGGCGAATTGAACATCTGCACCATCACCTGGGAGTTCATATCTTCCGAGCTGTTAACACGAGTCACCAG
>DJFQ01000043.1:27924-29067 GCA_002432095.1 Marinagarivorans sp. UBA5868
GCCGTCACCGATGGCCAGCAGCGTGTAAACACGAGCCGCGTCGCCGAACGACATGTCGTGCGCCATCATGCCGATGGCGAGGCCGCCGATGATATTGATAAACAGAATCAGAATGCCGGCGACGGCGTCGCCGCGGACGAATTTACTCGCACCGTCCATAGCGCCGTAGAAATCCGCTTCGGATGACACTTCAGCGCGACGCTTTTTTGCCGTCTCCTGATCAATCAGGCCAGCATTTAAATCCGCGTCAATCGCCATTTGTTTACCGGGCATGGCATCCAATGTGAAACGCGCGCTGACCTCGGAAATTCGCCCGGCACCTTTGGTCACCACAACGAAATTGATGATCATCAGAATGACGAATACCACGATACCGACGGTGTAGTTACCGCCGATCACCACTTCGCCGAACGCCTGAATCACCTTACCCGCGGCGTCGCCACCTTCGTGACCCTCAAGCAACACCACCCGCGTCGAGGCCACGTTGAGCGCCAGCCGNNAAATCCAGCGGCCGCATGGTGTACACGCTCACCAGCAGCACCACGATGGACAACGCAATATTGAAGGAGAAAAACGCATCGAGAAGGATCGGCGGCAGCGGCAGAATCATCATGCCGAGCAGCATTAGCAACAAAATCGGTATCGACAGATTGCCCTGCCACATCGCCCTGGCGCCGCGCATTGACGACTCCCTGGTCATGGAGCCGGGAACGGATTTCAGGTGGTTGAATAATGAAACTGCCATAGCCTTCTCGCGACGGTTTTTTGACTGGTGGAGGCCAAAATCGCCCCGCGGGAGGGCCTATCGCAAGAAGTGTTCCGGTATTGAGAAAGCGTGTGTTCGACAGTTGATCGATCCGTCGGACCTAGTATTTAGTTTTACCCGACGCCAGCTGTCTGCGCACCTTTCAAAATAAATGTGGAGGTATGTTGAAAACGCAGTGTCTTGATTACTGTGAGTCGATGCTACAACGACTATTCTTAGTCGCTGAAACAGCTGCGGACCTTCGCTTAAGTGAACCTCACAGTTTCTGCCATAACTTCTAATACGGACAAATTTATGTTTCGCTTCATTTCACCTTTATTCGTCGGGTTATCGGTTATCACGCTGGCTGCCTGCAGCAGCGGCGGAGGCCAGTCTTC
>DJFQ01000166.1:0-2470 GCA_002432095.1 Marinagarivorans sp. UBA5868
GAATCGCCTCATGACTTAGGCACCAAGCGATAGATGCCACCGGTGCCGCGCAACATCACCAGGTAGGGATAACCGTCCGGGCCATTCACCACATCGCGAATACGCCCGCGTCCCTGAATGAGCAGCTCATCGGCCACCACCTTTTCACCTTCGATTCGCACCAGGCGCAGTTGCTCTTTCGCTAAGCTGCCAACCAGCAAATGATTCCGCCAAGCGGGGAAACGGTCACCTTCGTAAAAGTCGATACCAGACACCGCAATAGACGGCACCCAATAATGTTGCGGCTGTTCCATTCCTTCTTTGNNCCAGCGGCCAGCCGTAGTTCTTGCCCGGCTGGATCAGGTTGAGCTCATCGCCGCCGCGCGGGCCATGCTCCGCGTCCCACAAATTGCCGTTACCGGGTTGAAGCGCCAAACCTTGGGGATTGCGATGACCATAGCTCCATATACTGGGTAAGGCGTTTTTGTCTTTGGCAAAGGGATTGTCATTGGGAACCCGGCCATCCGTGTGCAGCCGATGAATTTTGCCATTGGGTCGACCGAGATCCTGCGCCAAATCCTGCTGGCCTCTGTCACCCACACTGAAGAACAGGTAATTCCCCTGAAACACCAAACGTGAGCCAAAATGAACGCCGGCATCGCTGTAAAACTCCGGTTCCGCACTGTAAATCGTTTGCTGTTCGACCCAGCGATTGCCGTCGAGCTTGCCGCGCACAACTTTGGTCATGGCGCCCTTGGCAGCAGGATCGGAAAAGGTGAGATAGATCCAGCCACTTGCCGCGTCCGGGTGGCGCCGCACTTCCAGCAGTCCGCCCTGCCCACGGTCCCACACCTCTGGAATTCCCGTGACTTCCTCACGCTTGCCGGTTTTGTCGAATAGCCAAAGCTTGCCGCTTTTCTGGGTGGCGACCATGCGACCGTCCGCCAAAAAGTCCATCGCCCAGAGTTCTCCGGGTGCCTCCGTGACTTTCTCCAAAGTGAAGGTATGGCCAGCGGCCGTTAATTCCTCGGCATTGGTATTGGTCGGGCTGCTTTGCTGATAACCGCGCTCGCGGATGAGCACGATCAAGGCGCGAATATTGTCATCGGACAGGCTCTTTTCCCACGCGGGCATTCCCGCCTTTGGTACGCCTTGTTTGATGATGCGAGTGATGTCGGCGTCCGTGCCGCCGTGTTTCCAAACATCGTCATTCAGTGCAGGCCCCAGCCCGCCAGACATATCCTTGCCGTGACAGCTTGCGCAAAAGCTTTCGTACATTTGCTCCACATTCGGGCCAGCCGCCAGGGCGAATTGCGGAGCCAGTACCGGCACTACCCACCAAACCCGCCGCAATAACAATCGTCTCATCTGCTTGATATACATGAGTCACATCACCTCGTTCTGATTAATTATCAAACTCTTACGTATTCAAATCTTGAGTATTCAGCCTTGGAGGATTCCCCGACGCCGGCGCATCTTCAATCGTGAGGTTGCGCAGCCAGATGCCTTTGGCGATACGTCTGCGCACCGGGATCCACTTGAGAAAGTCTTCCACAAACATCAGCGCGTAGAGCACCAGGAAGGGCGCGCCTGCCCAGACCGATAACAAAAACAGCGGCACACCCACTCCCCACATCACGATGGTGTCGGTCACTAGACAAAAGCGCGTATCGCCACCCGCGCGAAGAATACCCAGGATACGCAGCATGTTCAGTATTTTGACCCACACGCCGACGCAGAAAATGGCCAGCGTTTGCATCAACAGTGCAGAGGTCGCTTCATCCAAGCCATCGAAGGCGGACAAAATCCATGAGCGCAATAAATACAGCGTGCCGGCGAACATCACCACCAAGACCACCACCATACGATTGAACAGGCGATACAGATGCTGTGCCTGATCCCGCTGATCTGCGCCCAATGCCTGGCCCACCATCACCGCTGCCGCACTAGCGAGGCCGATAAACACTGCGAAAAACGCGCTCTCGATCGGCACCATAACCCCCATCACCGCAAGCGCCCCGGTGCCGGCAAAACCGGTGGCGATGTGATACGTGGAGTTGCCCACCGCCCATAAGGCGTGATTGAGCATCACAGGAAAGGAAAACCGCAGAAAATAACGCGACGCTGCTTTATCCCTAAGAAAAGCAAAATGACGCAGACGCAATGCGAACAAATGGCGTGACCACGCCAGCGCCAACCAAATGGCCAGCAATTGCAGCAACCGGGAGAACAATGTTCCCCACGCAGCGCCTTCTACGCCAAGGGCGGGAAAGCCGAAATGGCCAAAAATTAGTACGTAATTAAAAAATACATTGCTGACCACAGCGCCTGCACCAACCGCCAGCGGCATCAGTGCATTGCCGGTTGCCCTCAGTGCTGCCTCGTAAATGGCGATATATTGGGTCAGCAGCAGCGCGGGAGCCGTGATGAGCAGGTAAACCGCCGCGAGCCGCACTACCTCAGGGTCCGGGTTGATCCAGCCCAACCAATA
>DJFQ01000166.1:2606-4241 GCA_002432095.1 Marinagarivorans sp. UBA5868
CCGAGTAACGCCTGTAGCAGCGTTTGCAATGCGACGGGCAAGGCGAGTACAGCGATCCGCCGCCGGAGGGAGTGTTGCATAAGGGAAGTCCCGGTCGAACAACATGACCGCGTAATAGTTTTGCTGACAATAAAGTGGTTAGGAATTATAGAAGCTTTAGCCTAGCTGCACCAAGGCGGGCCCTAAGCTACCGACTCGACGAGCAGTTCTGCTATTATCGCGCGCCTGTTTTCCTCGGGCTTTGGCCCCTATTTCTCCGCGTTACGGAAGCTTTCATGAACTTTGCCGACCACGTTCTCGCCGTCAATGACGATCTCCCGATCCGCACCGACAAACCTGTCCACAGCGGCAAAGTTCGCTCGGTTTACTGGCTGACGGAGGCCGACAGTCGACGCCTGATCGCAGAAAAAGGCTACCCCGTACGGCCCGATGCTCCGCTCGCCATCATGGTGATCAGCGATCGTATTTCCGCGTTCGACTGCATATGGCATGGCGAGGGCGGCATGCAAGGGGTACCGGGGAAAGGCGCTGCATTAAATGCTATCTCGAACCATTGGTTTGGCCTGTTTCGCCAGCATGGGCTGGCCGACAGTCATATCTTGGATATTCCCCATCCGCTGGTTTGGGTGGTGCAGCAAGCGCGCCCCATTAAAATCGAAGCCATCTGCCGCCAGTACATCACCGGTTCTATGTGGCGCGCCTATTCCGCTGGAGAGCGGGACTTTTGCGGTATTCGTTTGCCGGACGGTTTGCAGAAAGATCAGCGTCTACCCGAACTGCTAATGACGCCTTCCACCAAAGGCATTCTGCGCGGCATCCCCGGCGTGCCGGAGCAAGATGACGCCAACATCACCCGCCAGGATTTGCTCAACAATTTCGCTGCATTCAATTTCCGCTCGGCTGCAGATATCGACCTTTACGAAAAACTTCTGAAACAGGGTTTTGCGGTGATTGCCGACGCACTCGCCAACATCGACCAGATTTTTGTCGATACCAAATTTGAATTTGGCTACGTGACCACCCGTGAAGGGCACGAAAAACTCATTTATATGGATGAGGTCGGCACGCCGGATTCTTCGCGTATTTGGGATGGTCCTTCCTATCGCAGCGGCAAAATTGTCGAGCAATCGAAGGAAGCCTTCCGCCAACTGCTGCTGAGTTATTTTCCCGATCCAGACATTCTGCTGAACAAAAACCGCATGCCTGAGCGCGCTGCTCTGGCTCGAGACAACGCGCTTCCCCAGGACATTTTGATGGAGGTGTCGCGCACCTACCTCGATATCGCAGAAAAAATCACCGGCGAGAAAATCGCTGTTTCCACTAATCCCAAAGACGAAATTTGTGCGGTGTTAAAGCGGGATTACGGCATCATTACATCTTGAAGCGGGTGACTTGCTGCAGCAGCGCAGCGGCCTCCGCATTCATGGCCGCAGCGATTCCACCCACCGCGTCCGCCGTTTCAGAATTGCGTTGAGCTTTATCATCAATGAGCGTGATATTGCGGTTTATTTCTCCACTCACGTTGCTTTGCTCCTCTGTCGCAGTCGCTGTTTGCAGCGCCAGGTCATTAATCTGATTGACCAATTCGCGCAACTGGGAGAAATAATCGCTCACGCGATTGGACAATTGCACCGA
>DJFQ01000166.1:4301-11973 GCA_002432095.1 Marinagarivorans sp. UBA5868
ACCGCAAATCCCCTGCCCTGATCACCCGCTCGTGCGGCCTCGATGGCCGCATTCAACGCTAATAGATTGGTCTGCTCAGCCACGGCGCGAATGGTCTCCACCACCGACACAATTTTCTGCGAATTCTGTTTGAGTGAATCAGCACGGTGAAGGGTTGCGCGAAATTCCTGCGCCAACTTGACCACATCTTCCGACGCCTGGTGAATCACACCCGCGCCTGCCTGAGCGTCGTCCAATGCCGTGTGCGTGAGTTCTGCTGTTCGCACGGCAATCTTGGCAACCTCAACCGTGGCAATCGAGGTTTCGTGATAAGACGCCGCCAAAGCGCTGACCGCTGTGCTTTGCTCTTCCGCACCATCGCGGACCTGATGAACGTTGGAGGCCAGCGAGGCAACTTCTTGCGACAACGCCTGGGCGCTTGTGCGAATGACACCAACCAGCTGCGCAATGGAATCCAGCAACTGATTAAACCGGTGAGCCAGTACGCCCACTTCGTCCTGCGCACCGGCTTTGATGCGTTGACGCAAATCCGCGTCACCGGTACTGATCTGCTCAATCCGGTCGCTGACCGTGGTGAGGCGATCAAAGATCCATTTAGGTACCCAAAAACTCATGGCAATCACGTAAAGCACGGCCATCAGCGCCAAGATATTAAGCATCAGCATTCGCGCTGCGGCGGACTCCAGCGATTCTTTCCGCAACTGCGCTGCCACCTCGTCCGCCGCCTCTCCCGCCACGTTGTATATCTCACGCAGCGCCTCAAAATCGCGGTTAAGCGCGTGAAAACCCGCCATCGACGGCTGCCGGAAAAACGCTTCCGAATCATCGGTCCAGGTGCGGTAAAGAGACGTAAAACTGCTCAGGCGCTGGCCTATTTGCGGGTATTCATTCACCGTTACAAGGAATTTTTGCATTCGGTCAAGCGCTTGTTGGTTGTTCTCCGAAAATGCCGCTTTTGACTGTTCTCGTTGCTGCTCGTTTTCGCTGGCAAAAAATTCCAACTGCGCAAGCCTGGCCTGATACAGATCCCGGTCAGCATTAAGGATCAGCGATACGGCTGGCAGAAAAATGTCTCCCATCTGCGAGGAAACATAGCGCTCACCGTGAATAACCCAACGATTTGCCAACAACAGTACAATCAACGCCACTACCGCAAAATAAAGCGAAAACGCGAGTTTTCGACGCAGCGACAAAATCATCTTTGACTTCTCCGTTACAAAGCCTCAATCAAACGAACCCAAACACTGGTCTTCGCGCACAAAAAAGCCCTCGACATAACATGGAGGACTGGGGGTGGGTGTCAGTCGGTTTCGATTTCGAACAGGCTATGCAATTGACACATTTCCATTAACTTATGCACTGATTTGCGCGGATGGACAAGGCGAATGGAAGGCGACTGTGGTGGCAGCTTGTGCATCAATACCAGCAGTGCACCAATGCCCGAGCTGTCCATAAAAGTGGTTTCCCGAAGATCAATGGTTATCTGGACGGAGCCATGGTCTTTTAAATACGCCTCCGTTTTTTCGACGCATTCATGACCCGCGCAGTAATCGAACAGCCCATCCGGGCGCACGAGAATGCCCCGTTCTTCGTCGTATTCGATGCGCATGGCAAGACTCCATAGAGTGCTATTGAAAAACCTTAGTTCATAGCAGCGGGAGTCACTAACGATTGGCAGGTAAAGCAGATGAATTCTGCGTCAATATTTCGTAGCGAAACAATCATCCAACGTTTAGTACAAATTACACACTTCGTTTAGTACAAAAATCACGCGATGCTTAGTACAAGATCACGCAACGGTTAGTGCAAAAACCACGCAGTGGTAAAGCAAGAGCCCGCCGAGAAGCGGACCATTGGTTAGAAAATTTCGTACTTGTCGGTGGTCAGCACAATCTTGCCGATAACATTGCCTGCTTCCAGCTCCTGATGGGCCAGCGCCACTTCCTCCAACGGAAAAACTTTGTGAATAATCGGCTTGATGCGCTCAGCCAACACCGCCGGCCAGATTTTGCGGCTGACGTGACGGGCAATGCTGGCTTTTTCTACCGGGCTGCGCGCCCGCAGAGTGGACCCGGTGAGCGTGAGGCGCTTCATCATCACCGGCATAAAATTCACTTCGGCGACAGCGCCCTGTTGGTAGGCAATATTGACGATGCGCCCATCGCGGGCAGAGGCTTGAATATTCCGCTGAATGTAACTGCCGCCTACCATATCCAAAATGACGTCGGCACCGCGTCCAGTGATCTGTTTTATCACCTCAACGAAATCTTCTTCCCGATAATTAATGCCGCGCAGAGCGCCGAGTTTTTCGCAGATCCGGCATTTGGCTTCGCTACCCGCAGTGGCATAAACCCGGGCGCCGGTGATTCTTGCCATCTGAATGGCGATAGTGCCAATGCCACTGCTGCCGCCGTGGATCAGCAAGGTCTCCCCCACACCCAACGCGCCACGCTCGTAAACGTTGCTCCACACAGTAAACAGCGCTTCGGGTAGCGCTGCGGCAGTGACAAAATCCAACGCTTCAGGTACCGACAAACACTGTTTTGCCGGAACGCTGACGAACTCTGCGTAACCACCGCCATTGGTCAGTGCGCATACTCTCTGACCCACTCGCCAGGGTCCGGCGTCGCGCCCAACAGCGGCGACAAAGCCAGCCACCTCCAAGCCTAATACCGGTGAGGCACCCTCCGGCGCCGGGTAACGACCTTCCCGTTGCAAAATATCTGGACGGTTAACGCCGATGGCAGCCACCTGAATCAGCACCTCGTCGTGACCAAAAGTTGGCAAGGCGCCACGCTTGAGCTTTAACACTTCAGGGCCGCCGGGCCGTTCAATGTCGATAAACCTCATCATGGTGCCAACCTGCCTATATCCCAGGCGCCAGTTGCGGTCCGCAGATACTCGAATCGATCGTGTAGGCGGCTCGCGCCACCCTGCCAAAATTCAAACCGGTTCGGCACAACCCGGTAGCCGCCCCAAAAATCCGGCAGCGGAATTTTGCCGTCCGCAAACTTTTCTTTCATCCGCTCGAACTGGTCCAGGAGGAAACGCCGCGAACTGATGCGCGAGCTTTGCTGCGATGCCCAGGCTGCCACCTGACTTTCCGGAGGGCGGGAGACAAAATATTTGAGGGATTCGGCGGTGCTCAAACGACTGGCCGTGCCGTTAATCCGCACCTGCCGCTCCATCATGTGCCATGGAAAGTGCAGGCTGACCTTGGCATTGACGGCAATATCGCGGGCTTTTTTGCTGGCGTAATTGGTGTAAAAGACCAAACCCTGCTCATCCATTTGTTTAAGCAAGACAATTCGTTGATCCGGTTGACCCTCGGCGTCTACCGTGGCGAGTACCATGGCAGTTGGGTCGGGAATTTGACTGGTAACCGCTTGCTGCAACCAGACCTCGAACTGCTGAAACGGATTGTCATGTAAATGCTCTCGGCGCAAACCACCCAACAGATATTCGCGCCGGATTTGTTCAAGATCCATTGACTCTCTCTTTTTGTAAACTGCCCGTCTCGCCTGCCAGATTAAAAATGGCTACGAACCCGGTATTCCGCGCACCGAAAGATGCGCCACCTTGTTATTTCGATTGGTCTGCTTCTAACTGAGCACGACTTTTTATTAGGCTGGCATTAAATCAGCCTTTACTAATGTTGGTCTAAATTATTGCTGTGGCAACCGCTAAACCTCAGCTAAATCTGACAAGCAGGAGACGACTTTGACTACAGATATCCTCGGGGTGTTATTAGCCGGAGGGCAAAGCTTGCGTATGGGCCACGCCGACAAATTTTTGCTGCAACACGGGGATCGCACACTTCTACAATACTGCGTGGATCTTGCCAGACCACAGGTCGACCAGCTTGTGATAAGTGCCAATGGTGACCCTACACGTCTGGAAGCTTACGGCTTACCGGTTATTCCCGATTTTTGGCCTGACCACCCCGGCCCGCTGGCCGGCATTATAAGTGTAATGGTGTGGGCGCAAAAAGCCCGGAAAGATTACGCTTGGCTGGCCAGTTTCGCCACTGATACACCGCATTTTCCACTGGATTTAGTTGCCCGCCTGCGTTGGCGCGCTGAAAGTCAGAACGCCAAGGTTGCTTTTGCTGCCACAGAGCGCGACAACCACTACACCTTTGCCCTCTGGTCCACCCAGTTGCTCTCCGAATTGCTCAGCCGGTTCGCCCACGGCGAACGGGCATTGCATCGTATCGCTGCGGAACTCGGTGCCTGCCAAGAAGTATTTCAGGACGGCACCGCCTTCGCCAACGTCAACACCCCGGCCGAGTGGCAGGCTTTGAACCAGCTACAGAACTAACAAGACTCATTTCCAGTATTCATATAACAATATGTTGACCTCTTCACGATCCGATCAAAAAACGCCCAAACCTGTTGGCGCCACCATATAACTGCAATGGAAATCGTGCTAAAACGGGCACTTGCTGATTTCGTAAGAATAGAAGTAGCAGGGTATGCAGCAGAAACTTACAACCCTGCCGCGGGTCTATCCGCAAACGATAAGAACCATAACGATCACCGAAAAGAAGCGGACAAATTCATGAGAACACGCCTGTTGTATAGCAGTCTGGCTGCCCTGGCATTTCCCGCCGCCCATGCCGATGCACTTGATGGCTTTTCCACCATATGTACATTGGACGAGAGCTGTGCCGTTGAAAGCTCCACGCTAGTCGCATTTGGACATAAAGAAGATTTTTCCTATCGAACCCTAAGTGGCAATTTCGTTTGCAACGGCAAAACCTTTGGAATCCAGGGCAAGGTCAGCGCGGAATCGACGTGCATGACCCTGGATTCATCTGTTCTCGGCTCCACATCTAGCTCTTCCAGCTCCGGCGCAACCCAATATAAAGAAGCCAAACCCGGACAAATCTCCACCGGCTTTTACGCCATAGTGTCCCGCTCCAGCGGCAAGTCCCTGGCCATAGCAGATGGCAGTGAAGAAGATGGCGCAGCACTGGTACAGCAGGATTTCACAGGCGCTGCCTATCAAATATGGCAAGTGGAAGACCTTGGCGACGGCTATTACGCCATCACCGCCCAACACAGCGAAAAGGCGTTGGACCTGCAGGATTTCACTAATAAAGACGGTGTGAAGCTCCAGCAAAATCCCTGGATGAACAGCTGGGACCAACACTGGGTGATCCAAAAGCTTAACGGCGGTTTCTATCGCATCACATCTCGCCAGAGCAATCAGGCGCTCGACGTTTACGAGATGAACCAGATGAATGGCGGTACTGTGTGCTTATGGACATACTGGGGTGGAGACAATCAACAATGGCGCCTCCTGCCCATTACCCCTCCGGCCACTGCTGCAGCCACATCCGCCACAGCCAATCCCTAACTCCCCACATCGTATTAAAGCCGTTTCCTTGGGAACGGCCTATGTCTTCCCCTTCGTATCCCAACCGCACCGCGTTTCAACCATATTTCGCCGCTCAATAAGGAGTCTTAATAGCCCCTCCTCTAAGAGAATTATTACCTGCGAGCTTCATAATGGCTCACTCTTGTCTTGGGCAAGCACTAATATCTCTCACGCAACGTAAAATACGTTGCCGCCTTTTGAATCACCCTCGCCACCTTTAATCACTTAATTGGTGCGCAACAGCCGCGCTAGAAGCCGCAAAATCTTTCCGCGATCGCATCATCAAGCTTTTGATTTTATTCATGTAATCAAAATATTCAGAGTCCATTTTTGCGATTGGCAAGAGAATTGCGATATGGGCGGCAACAAAATTTTTTCCGCGCCACCTTCAGAAATTCAAATTTTTCGCAGGCCAAAATGGAGCACCTATGCACCTTATTCAATTAAGCATTCACATTAAAAAAATTCTGAAAAATTCCGCCGCAGCAATTGCGGTTTTTTCCATATATGCCGCAAATGCCGCGCCGCTGAAATTGGAAAAAGAAGAACTGAAATTTGGTTTTATCAAACTCACTGATATGGCACCTCTGGCCATTGCCTATGAAAAAGGCTTCTTTGAAGATGAAGGGCTCTACGTCACTTTGGAAGCTCAAGCGAATTGGAAAGTGCTGCTGGATAGAGTGATTGATGGAGAACTGGATGGCGCGCACATGCTGGCAGGACAACCATTGGGAGCCACCATAGGCTTCGGCACAGAAGCTCATGTAGTCACTGCATTTAGCATGGATTTAAATGGCAATGCCATTACCGTTTCCAATGACGTGTGGAACATGATGAAACCACATGTCCCCATGGATAAGGGCAAACCAGTACATCCGATTAAAGCGAACGCACTTAAACCTGTACTTGAGAAGTTTAAAGCTGAGGGGAAACCCTTCAAAATGGGAATGGTTTTTCCTGTCTCCACACATAATTACGAACTGCGTTATTGGTTAGCTGCTGGCGGTATCCATCCTGGATTTTATGCACCGCACGAAGGTGACACTGCCGGCAATATTCTCGCAGAGGCTTTCCTTTCGGTCACACCTCCACCGCAGATGCCCGCAACACTCGAAGCGGGCACCATCAACGGTTACTGCGTCGGCGAACCATGGAATCAGCAAGCGGTTTTTAAAGGCATTGGTGTCCCGGTCATCACGGATTATGAAATCTGGAAAAACAATCCAGAAAAAGTCTTTGGCGTTTCCAACAGCTGGGCGGAGAAAAATCCCAACACCCATTTGGCGGTAGTGAAAGCGTTGATCCGCGCTGCCAAATGGCTGGACGAAAATAACAATGCAAACCGCGCCGAGGCCGCAAAAATTCTCAGCAAATCCCATTACGTCGGCGCAGATTATGAGGTTATCGCCAACTCCATGACCGGCACGTTTGAATACGAAAAAGGCGATAAACGCGACGTGGCGGATTTCAATGTTTTCTATCGTTACTATGCCACCTACCCCTTTTATTCAGACGCCGTTTGGTACCTAACGCAAATGCGCCGTTGGGGACAAATCGCGGACACCAAACCCGACACTTGGTACGACGAAGTCGCACGTAAAGTCTATAAGCCCGATGTATATCTGCAAGCGGCTAAATTGCTGGTAGCTGAAGGCAAAGTCGACAACAAAGACTTCCCGTGGGACACCGATGGTTATCGCGAGCCTCAAGCGGAATTCATCGACGGCATTGCATACGATGGTCGCAAACCAAACGAATACCTTGGCAAATTTTCTATCGGCTTAAAGGCAGATCAGGTCATTAAAAGCGCGAAGGTCGAACAAATTAAAAAATGATGTGTCGCCACACTCGACTATCCCGGGTGTGGCCCAGCTCTTAAATAAAGGCAATCCACTATGAACAAACTGATCCATTTCCTGCAATTGTCCGGCTTTACCTGGTTTGTCCCGGTAGCACGAATGGCGTCGGGTGAGAGTCCCAAGGAACAACTGCAACAACTCTGGTTGGTTATGGGCATTCCAATCGTCGCGTTTACCGGATTCTTGTTTTTGTGGGGGCAACTGGCGCAAAACATTGAAACCAGTTTAGGCAAAATCCCTGGGCCTGCGGAAGTCATTACCGAAGCCAAAGGCCTTATGGTGGAGCATCGCGCCGAACGGGAAAAACAAGCCGCTTTTTATGAACGGCAGAAAAATCGCAATGCGGAAAAATTGGCGGCGGATCCAAACGCCGAAATAAAGTGGCGGGAATATACCGGTAAATCGACCTATGTCGACCAGATTTTCACCAG
>DJFQ01000166.1:12089-12907 GCA_002432095.1 Marinagarivorans sp. UBA5868
TAATGAATGTCGGAAAAGTTTTGCAATTAGGCTGGTGGACCAAAATCACTCGTCTAGTACTGCCCTCTTCCCTCCCGCTGATTTTTACCGGCTTACGCCTTTCTCTCGGAGTGGGCTGGATGGTGCTGATCGCCGCAGAAATGTTGGCGCAAAATCCAGGCCTGGGGAAATTTGTCTGGGATGAATTCCAGAATGGCAGCTCCCAATCACTTGGGAGAATTATGGTGGCAGTGCTTACGATAGGGATTATCGGCTTTTTGTTGGATCGACTGATGTACACGCTGCAAAGCCTATTCACTTTCAGCGATAAACGTTAAGCCTCACCAACCAAAGGATAAGTTATGTCGATTTGTGAAATTAACGGTCTTTGTAAGAGCTATGGCAGCGGCGCCAGCGCCACGCATGTACTGGACAACATTAATCTAAAAATAGAAGAAGGTGAGTTTGTCGCTATTGTCGGTTTTTCCGGTAGCGGCAAAACCACGCTAATTTCCAGCATTGCCGGATTGGTGAAGCCCGATGCAGGAGAAATACTCTTCCGCGGACAAAAAATCGACGGCCCCGGCCCGGAGCGCGGGGTGGTTTTTCAGAGCTATTCATTAATGCCATGGCTGACGGTCTACGGCAATATCGCGCTTGCGGTCAATGCGGTGCATTCGCGCTGGAGCAAAGCCCAGCGCCACGCCCATATTCTCCACTACATCAAAATGGTTGGGCTGTCTCATGCCGTCGACCGCAGGCCAGCGGAATTATCCGGGGGCATGCGTCAACGCGTAGCAGTTGCTCGGGCACTTGCGATGCAACCGCAATTGATTTTA
>DJFQ01000166.1:12969-34014 GCA_002432095.1 Marinagarivorans sp. UBA5868
GAAGCAATCCTTTTAGCCGACCGCATCATTCCGTTGAACCCCGGCCCGAAAGCAACGCTAGGGCCTGAATTCAAGGTAAATATCGCGCGCCCACGCAATCGAACGGCCATGAATCATGACGAAGAATTCAAGTTTTTGCGTCGCGAGATCACCCAATACCTAATGAAAGTCGGAATGGAAAAAGCCGCAACAGATGATAAAAGAGAACTTCCCAACATTCTGCCTAAAACCGCTAAGGGCTCGCTGTTTCATACACCCACAAAAGCAGAAGCGCAGGCAAATCAATCGCCCGCATTTGATCGTTATGTCGAATTTTCGAAAGTCAGCAAAATATATCCGACCCCGAAAGGTCCGCTCAAAGTAGTGGATGAATTCGACCTGAAAATGAAAAAAGGTGAGTTCATCTCTTTAATTGGACACTCCGGCTGCGGCAAGTCCACCGTGTTATCCATGGTTGCAGGCTTGAACGATATTTCGGAAGGCGTTGTCATTCTCGACGGCAAAGAAATCTACAATGCTGGGCCGGATCGAGGTGTGGTATTCCAAGCCCCCAGTTTGTTTCCCTGGTTGACAGCGCGCGAAAACGTACGCTTAGGAGTAGACAAAGTTTATCCACACGGCAGTAAAAAAGAGCGCACCGATATAGTGGACTACTATCTTGCACGTGTTGGCCTTGCCGATTCCATGGATAAAAAAGCGAGTGAGTTATCCAATGGTATGAAGCAGCGCGTCGGTATTGCTCGTGCATTTGCGCTCTCTCCCAAATTACTACTTCTTGATGAGCCATTCGGCATGCTGGACTCCCTCACCCGCTGGGAGTTGCAAGAGGTGCTGATGGAGGTGTGGACGCGTACCCAAGTCACGGCTATTTGCGTCACCCACGACGTGGATGAAGCGATTTTGCTGGCGGATCGCGTAGTGATGATGAGTAACGGACCCAACGCGAAAGTGGGCAAAATCATGCAGGTCGATCTCCCCAGGCCGCGCTCCCGCAAACAATTACTTGAACACCCCGACTACTATCGTTATCGCGAGGAGCTGCTGCAATTTCTCGCTGACTGCGACAATCACCATGCAACACCCGGCGCCGATAATCCATCGGTGCCCTCTTCATCCAACCAAGATCACGCGGATGAAAATCGTCGCCAGTCTGATTTAAAGGAAATTCAAAAAGAAAAGCCACGGAAGAGCGCATGAGTGCTTAATAATTTCTTCATTGATTTCACTTTTATTGACCATTGGGAGCAACACCTATGAGATTCTTTTGCAAAAAAATCCTGGCATTGGCGGTGAGCACCACCGCAATTTCCGCGCCGGCATTTGCCCAGGAAGCCGCATCCATCACTGAGGCACTCAAAGCGGGCAAAGCACAGCTTCATCTGCGCTTTCGCTACGAAGACGTCGAAGAGGAAACCCTGGAAGATGCCACCGCGACAACCTTAAAAACCCGGCTGACGTATACCTCCGGCACTTACGAAGGATTTGGCTTGACACTGGAAATGGATGACACTACCGAACTTGGTAAACAGGATTATCATGACGGCGTTACCGCCCGCAATACCGCCATTATCGTCGACCCAGAGGTGACCGAGGTCAACCAGTCGTATCTCAGCTACACCAAAGGTNNGTGGGCTGGCGTCAGGACGAACAAACCTATGATGGCTTTAGCGTTGCCAGCAAACCTGCCGAAGGACTAGCGTTGTTTTACGGTTATATCACTCAAGTGAATCGCATTTTTGCAGAAGCACAAGACCACAATCACGAATCCCACTTACTCAACGCCAAATACGATACGCCGGTTGGTTCGATTATCGGGTACGGCTATTTGTTGGAAAATAAAACCAATCAAGGCCTATCGAGCGATACATTTGGTGCGCGCTGGCAAGGTAAAGCGGGCCCATACGTCAGCTATAACCTAGAATATGCCCAGCAAAAAGATGCCGGAGAAAATCTCACCGATTATTCAGCGGAATATAATCTTGCGGAAATTAACGGCAGCATTCCCGTTGGTGCCAGCAAAATCAATCTTGGTGTTGGTTACGAGCTTTTGGGTTCAGATGATGGTGTAACCGCATTTGCGACTTCCTTGGCGACACTTCATGCGTTTCAGGGATGGGCCGATAAATTTCTGGCCACACCAGCAACAGGTATCGAAGACACCTATTTCAGCGTCGGCACTTCGCTGCAATCTTTCAACCTGAATCTGGTATATCACACCTACGCCGCTGACGAAGGCAGTGGGGACTACGGTAGTGAGTTCGGATTTTCTGCGGATACCAAAGTGGGGCCAGTGGGACTGACTTTGAAATATGCTGACTATAGCGCGGACGCCGAGATCCCAACGCCAGGAGTGGTTTTCACTCGAGACACTAAAAAGCTCTGGTTAATGGCGGCGGTTACTTATTAAAGTGGCTCAGGCAGCGCATGTCACCGCTTATAGGAAATGAAAAGCTGGGCCGCTGCCGTCTCTATCGATAACCATTCCAGAAGACAAAGTTCACTCCGGGAGCGCGGGCGACTCGCTCGCACAGTAGGTTAGCCGCCTGCGCTCCCAGAGCTACCTGTTTATGCTATTTCTACTTATCCCCCGCTTCTGCAGCAGATCCACTAAGCGGGAGCCACCTAGCTGCAGCAAAACAAAACACAATATAGCCAGCAGTGCCCACTCCATGGCAATCCAGCCAAACAATTCCGGTGCCTTCATCATGGTGGACATCAGGGATTCCTGATAATAAAAGAACCACTGATGGCCATCAGGAAAAAGCAATTCATGCAAGGCGTAGAAAACCTTAACCGGCCCAATCACCACAACCAAAATCGCCACCGTCAACATAAAGAAAAGCGTTCCAACCAGCTGCACCTTTAGAGATGGCACAGGCTTGTGCGACTTGACGTAATAAATCAACAAACCAAACCAGATGATCAACGCAATCACTGCAGCGTAGGTTGCGTAGCCGATGAGATTGGCCACATCCTGCAGATGCACCACTTCCGGCTGNNCGATTGATGCCCTCGAACAATTCGATTCGCTGGTCCCGAGTGGTTAGATGAAAACCTTGGCGATAGAGATTGGAAGGGCCATATTCATCAATAGCCGCGCCGATTCCAGCGTGGTCGTGCCAAATGCCATAGGAAAAATTCATCTGAGCCAAAACCAGCCAGCTCAACGCCATCGCGAGCAGAAGCCCACTGAGGGCAAGCGGCACAGCGCGCAACAACATCTGAGTTTTGGTAGCCCTGGGAGAAGGCGGCGGTGGTTTCGACGGGGAGGAATGAGAGGATTTTCGACTTTTCATGCAATATTACTTCGTTTTTTATTTAAACAGGCAGTGCTTGGCGTAATCCTTGGCCTCGGTTAAAGTCCAGTCGCCCTCGGGTTTATCTTCCATATTCTCGCACCACTTTCGGCTTCCTACCTCAGGGCTACACGCCGCAAGTAAAGCAACCAATCCCAGCATTAACATTTGTTTCACCGCTCCATTTCCTCCAAAGAGACCCAATGAACATTTCAATATTGCTGACGCACATTATGCCTTTGCTTTACCACCCCGTCATGCAGGAGTAAGCGATTCGCTAAAGCACCAGAAACGACCAGAATCACAGATAACGCACAATAATAATGCCACCTGACATTTATTAATGCGTTGATTTAAAGCTCAAAATCCAAATTGCGCACTGATTTTACTCACAAAAACACTCCCGAAAAGCACTGGCATAGAGCTTGCTCAAGGCAAAACCTTATAAAAGTGTGCACATCAAAAACACCCCAGCATTAGAGGCATTTTATGAGTTCAGCAAAACTGAACCTTTTGGATTTGAACAAAGCCAACGTGCGGCTACTGCATATCACCTGGTTTGCCTTTTTCTTAACCTTCGTGATGTGGTTCGCCCATGCGCCGTTAAAACCGTTGATCATGGAAAGCTTCAACATGACGACGGAGCAATGGAAAGCCCTTCTCATCCTAAATGTCGCTCTCACCATTCCCGCCAGAATTGTCATCGGTATTCTGGTGGACAAATTTGGTCCGCGAAGTGTTTACAGCCTGCTACTAATCGCCTCAGGTTTAATGTGTATCGCCTTTGCCGCCGCACAAACCTTCGAGCAGTTAGCCCTCTTCCGCTTTTTGCTCGGATTTGTCGGAGCGGGATTTGTGATTGGCATACGTTTAGTGGGTGAATGGTTCCCCGCGCGGCAGGTAGGACTCGCGGAAGGCATTTACGGAGGCTGGGGAAACTTCGGCGCATCCGCCGCAGCTTTACTACTGCCCACCACAGCGGTATTTATATTTGGCGGCGAAAACGGGTGGCGTTATGCAATCGGCGTCACCGGAATTATTGCCATTGGCTACGGGGTGATTTTTTATTGGAAGGCCCGCAATACGCCAAAAGGCTCGACCTATTTTAAACCCAAAAAATCCGGCGGATTGGAAGTCAGCAATCGACGAGATTTTTATTTTTATCTCGCCATGAATATTCCTATGTACCTGATCCTGGCGGTACTGGCCTGGAAATTATCACCCGCTGACATAGGCCTCCTTAGCAACACCACCACCTACATTTTATACGTCGTTTTGTTGCTGCTCTGCGCGTATCAGTTCAGCCAGATTTATAAAGTTAACAAAGAGATGCTAAGCAAAGGAGCGCCCGCCCACGATAAATATAAATTCTCACAAGTTGCCATTTTGAACTGGTCCTACTTTGTCACCTTCGGTTCAGAACTTGCTGTGGTTTCTATGTTGCCGGCATTTTTTATGGATACATTTCCCGGCATGTCCCTTGCGATTGCTGGATTACTCGGCGGTTCGTTTGCCTTTATGAACCTCGTCGCCCGCCCCGGCGGTGGCTATATCAGCGATAAATTCGGCCGCCGTAAAGCGCTCTCTATCTGCGTCATCGGCTCCGGCATCGGCTACTTCGCGCTATCTCAAATCACCCCCGAATGGCCCCTCCTCCTCGCCGTCGTTGCCGTCATATTCTGCTCCCTCTTCGTACAAGCCGGCGCCGGCGCCGTCTTCGCCGTAGTCCCCCTAATCAAACGCCGCCTAACCGGCCAGGTCGCTGGCATGTCCGGCGCCTACGGCAACGTGGGCGGTGTCACCTATCTGACGATTTATAGCTTTGTGGATACCAATACGTTCTTTCTAATTATTGCGGCGACCGCATTGGTGGTTTTTGCTGTCGTGCAGTTTTTGGAGGAGCCGGCTGGGCATATGGTGGAGGTGGCGGAGGATGGGAGCGTGGTGCGGGTGGAGGTGGGGTGAGCGGAACGCTCATCCCTATTTTTCAACAGGATAGAGGTTATGTGGTCGAAAGGCGTTCTCAACTTTAGATTGAGGTATGCCCGATGCTTTTTCTCATCTATTTAGACTCACATTTGGCGCCAACCTCTAAATATTTCAGCCCATGGTCGCTTGTAGCTCACTGATACATTAGCGTTCAAGTCTTCTGCGATGAACACATCACCATAGTGACCCCCAGAGAATCGGTCGATGCGATCTACACCCAATCCCAATCGCTATTAAAATCATGCGCCAATAATGTTGCAGGGCGTTGCGATCGAGTTTTATGGTGGACCAAGAATGGGGTTTGAGCAGCTCGGCAAAGTAGCCACGTAAATCATCGGTAGAGAGGCGCTGATAGGGCCGCATTCAAAAAACTCCGCCACACGAGAAATGCCCCGCCCAGAAGAATCGACGGCGACATGGGCATAGCCCTGCAGTTCGAGCGTCTGAATGAATTTAGTGTATAGTTTATCGAATCGATGTGCGCCCCACTTTTGCATGATGTTTCCACGTAGAACCTCATCGGATGGATTNNAGAGTGAAGAATTTGTCGGCAGGAGCGATAAGCCTTTTAATTTGCCGTGCAGCGGCTCGGTTCAACCAGCTTGTCGTGCGCGGCCTCTGTTCCGTTGCAGCGCCATACAGCGACGTTGATCTTCAACCAAAGGATATGAAGTATGCTAAAAAAAGTCATAAATACGATAGTCAGCGATCCTCTAAGGATTCCAATTTATTTATGGTCAAGATCATACATCCACTGGCTTTCAGGAAAAAGCAATATAGATATAAAAGGGAAAGTAATTATTAACGGCAGGCCACTTATAGACATTCGAAGAGGAAGCAATTTGTATATTGGCGATGGAGTAACTTTGAACTCTAAAAATAAAGGCTACCATATCAATATGCACTCACCGGTCAAATTATTCGCGGATAGGCCAGATGCAAAAATACGAATAGGAGATAAAACAAGGATACATGGAGCCTGCATACATGCTTATCAATCTATTGCAATTGGCAATAATTGTTTGATTGCTGCAAATTGCCAGATTTTTGACGGCAACGGGCACGATCTGTCATTTCCTGCCGTTGAAGACAGAATTAATACAACAGGTTCAAGTAAACCTATCGTAATAGAAGATAATGTTTGGATTGGAGCCAATTCAATAGTCCTTCCAGGCGTCACAATTGGCCGAGGTTCCGTGATTTCAGCTAATAGCGTCGTCACCAAAGACATCCCCCCGATGGTTGTTGCCGGAGGAAATCCAGCAGTAATCATTAAGGACTATGCAGCTATAGATAATCAGAACAGCTAACAACAGCGTCTGCTCGGGCTGGCAAGTTCAGCGCTCCATTGCCAGCTGGCTTGTGGAACGTTATATAAGGTCCCTTATGTTTATAGTGCGAAAGTGGCCAGCTCAGGCGGACCAGCGGCGCGACGGAAGAGCGGTCTAGAATAAACGATTACGACTCAACGAATATTGGGTTTTGGGCAACTCAAAAGGGAGGCCTATTTTTTTAAGAGTCCACAGTGAAAACAGCCAGAAACGAAGCCTAATAACAGAAAGAACATAAAGAAGCTCTTATATTCTTCTGTAATCGAATTGCTTACCCCTGCAATCAACATGTTCGCAAGCGCCCACAAACAAAAAAAGAACGCAAAATTCAGTTTCCTACCAGTTAAGAAAAGTTTAATCAAAATATACGCAGCCAAAGCGACCCACAAAAAATAATAAAGCAAACCAATAAAGCCAAATTTATACCCATAAAAATAGTAAACTGACTCAATTGGGCCATACATTTCCTTTATATAGAAGTTGTTTGGACCATTTCCCAGAACGTAGCCATCAGCTAACGACTGATATACACGCTCTAGCTCACCGGCACGATGCGCAAATGTACCACCAGTAGGATCTTCCAGCACCCTCTGAAAATGCATAATCGCTTGCATCTCCACTTCAGAAGCCAATAAAAATATTACAAAGCCGAAGACACCCGATAGCAAGATTAGCGCGCTGACCCAAGATATACGATTTCTAGGCAGAAAAAAGATTGTTGCTAGATTCACAGCAAGGTATATCGCGAAGGCGCCTCTAGACCCACTTAAGACCAGCCCTGAAAGCAGGAAAGCGTATAATACAAAAAATTTTAACAAGCGAATCTTTTTACGATAAAGCTGAAGCAATGCCACTTGTAACACTAGAACTAGCCAATAGCCAAACCCACCAGGAAACCCAAGTGTTCCACTAAACCTAAAAAAATGAAACGTATTGGCATCCGTTGATTGCCTCGCCTTGTACATATCTACCAAAGGGTAAGCTTGGGGGACAAACACTAAGTACGAAAAGGCAACAGAGCACACACCAGCCACCAAAATAAACTTTATCACACTCTCCTGACTGTATTGCGCTGACAGGTGAAAGCCGGAAGCAAAGATTACGCTATAAATTAGCGGCTTAAAACATTCAACCAGGTCCTTAATCAAGAAAGATTTTGGCAGATAGACAATCAAGACCAATAGAAACGCTACTGAAAACACTCCTCCAGCAATAACGACAACAAACGGGAACCGCGGGAAAAGCGGATAGTTAATCCACAACAACAAAGAGCTTAGCAATAACGACACGATAAGCACGGGTTCATTTAGGAGCTGCAGTGATCCTATAGCAACAGGCATTAAAAATATAAGGGCAATGAAGCCAAACAGCCACACCCTTGTAAGCCTGATGCAAAACATGAATTAACCCCGAAGAACATCAAACAAGAAAGCAACAAGAAATGCCGGATAATATCTAGCAACGCGCTTTATCACATGAGGTTCCTTCACAAACCGATATGCCCAGCGTAAGTTATAGTGGTTGATCCACTCGGGATAGTACTCGGCAGCCCCCGCACCTGCTGTCTGGCTAACAAAGGCTCCGCACGTAAAGAATCGGCCCGAGAGATTTTTCTGAGCCAGCTTACCAGCCACAGATTCTTGTTTAATGTTCCCTAAACCAAGTAGTGCGACATCAGCGCCAGACGCGAGCACCCTTTCTATTACAGTCTCCTCACTCTCATACCCGTTACAACAACCCACCCACTCAATGCCATAAAAGCGCTCTCGCATGATGTCTATAAAGCCCTCCGCATGACCGGGCTTGCCGCCTGCAACAAATATTTTTAGTTGGCGCTGCGCACAATAGTCGAGGATTATTGGAGCTAACGAGGTCATATCAAACGACTGCCGAGAAATACACCAGCGCTTCTTTAAATACAAACGCATTATGCTCACCAAGTAAATACCGTCCATGCGATAATGTGCCACATTGAGCAACCAGGGATTTCTACGCAAGAAGAAGTAATTAAATGGATTTAAATAGATAAAGGCACCGTAAGGCAAAGCGTCATCATCTACAAGGCCCTTTATCTGAACATAACGCTCATTTAAGAAACCAATAATGCCCATCAAGCCATAGCCTCAATCAGACTAAGATAATACTTAGCAGAGTTTTCTACGCTATAAAATCTACCTCGTTCGATCAGTTCACATTGTTTTCGATTTTCGACCAATTCTCTTAGCATCCCTTCCGCTAAACCTTCAGCATCACCCGGTCTCACTAAACCGCCGTATTTGCCTCCATCCAATATCTCCCTAGGGCCAGCGATGCAATCAGCGGAGACCACCTTTGTCCCGAGCGCTAAAGCTTCGACCATTGCATTAGGCAACCCCTCCCATAGAGAAGACATTACAAAAAGGTCAGCCTGCTTAAGATACGGGTATGGGTTGGCAACATAACCATGAAAAATAACATGGTTCTCTATACCCAGCTGCTCAACTAAACGCTGCATTTCCAGCGCCTGCTCCCCCCCGCCCAAAATATGCAAATGAAAATTTGGCTTAACCTTGACCACACGTGCAGCAGCTCGAATCATAGTCCCGTAATCTTTCTGCACGTTTAGGCGCCCGACTGCAACAGCATTTAAGCCTTCATAGCTCTTAAAAATTTCGCTTTTTTCCTCAGCTAAAGACAATATCGAGTCATCGAAAACGGGGTTATATATTCTTTGTGCTTTTCGAGAAAGGATGGGACTCAACTCCTGAACAGACCCTCTAACTGCGTCAGATACACAAACCACAGCATCCGCCTTAGCGTAAAGACATCGCATGGATACTCTACGAAGCCAATTTTTAAATCGACTGTAGGCAGGCAGCACCACAGGTACAGCCTGAATTATAACCATCTTAGAGCGCACGCCAGAAAGCTTCGCAGCCAGATACCATTGAAATAATTGACGCCCCATGCAGCAAATCACAACGTCGGGGTGCAATGCTTTAGCTTGTGCAATCAAAGCCTGGAAAAGTGCTTTCGATCTTAAGTCGCCCAAGACATGCAGCTCCACCCCCTCAGGAATATGAGCGAAATGTTCTCCTTCGCTAAAATTAACCAGCAAAATGAACTGCCAATTGACAGGGGCATACTTTTTAATCCCGCCAATTAGACGCATGGTGCGTCGCTGCACACCGCCCGAACGGAGATTCTCTAAATAAATTAATATTTTCAACGTAGCTTACTCAAAAAGCGCTAGGAATGCCTAGCGCACAACCACAGGCTAACCATGAACACAACGTACACGGATCGACAAGCATGTATTTTCGAGTTTGTTAAGCTGTCTCGTGCTTGACACATATGATTAATCCACTCAGAAATGGCTGGCCTCCAATAGCCACACCTACCTACTTCGCGCAAAATCAATTCTCGATGCTCCTGAACAAACTTCACATAATCGAAGGACCATCCCTTTTTTCCCACTGCAGTGGTATCTATACCGACCACATCCTGCACAATGTTTCGAAGAAGCACCTTATTGAGACCTCCATTCACATCAGCTACTCGACCAGCATCTAAATAACCCCAGGTAGAAACAAACTCCTCATCCGCAAACGGCAATACACAGTTCGCATCGTTTGCACAACAAAACAAAGCCAACTTCTGCATCATCCTCTGGCTAATTGCCCTCGTTGCATACGCGTCAGATTTAAACTCTAAAGGGTTTAGTCCCTCGCGAAAGCCTTCGTCTAGAACAATACGATCAAAGACATTTATAGCCCCTTTAAACAATTGATCTACGTCATAGTAAGAAAGTCCGTATACGCCAGACCACTCCATCTTGGAGCGCAACAAACCACCAAGCCTTGAACCACTGGAAACAGGAAGTTTCATCTTGCGGAAGCGAGATAATAAGTGCGTTAGCGGACCCAATCTACTTTCCAGCCTCGATGGTAGACTTAGAAAATAACCGTCATTTCCATCACCAAAGATACAGTCTTTCCCTTCGAAATCAAAACCTGTGTAACCATATAGACACAAAGGCAGCATTACAGCATCGAGGTTCGGAAACGGGTGTAATGCTAGCTGCTCCTTGAGATAATCAAGCTTCGTGTCATCTAACTTTTCTAATATGGGAATAGACACATGTCGCAGACCAAATTTTTTTGCAATCGACTTAGATATCTCGCTTTCATCACTCTTTCCGCTGGAAGCGCCTGATAAAAGGATCAGGCTCGATGCACACCCGGCTTCCAAGTAACTTGCGAGAATAGCGTTAGAGTCTTTTCCGGCAGTGTGAAAAAGAAGCGGTTCCTCTCCGGCCACCTGCCTCTGAGCGGCACAGTACAACGCTTCCAGAAAATCTGACTGACACACGCTTTTCTTTTCCCTAAAGCGCTCCAGGAAAGGGAACTTATGATCATAAATTATGCGGACATTTCCATTTTCCTGCGAAAAAGTCAGAGAATCACCGATATTTACCGTGTACACATCCTCATAAACAGTATTTGGAGGAATGACGTAGCTAAGCTGCAACAGTTCCGACAGGTTTTCGCGGCTTAAGTGTCCCGTAAGACGCGGTAGCTCCTCCTCACCTTCATATACAACAACCTCATAGCTCCGTCGATCTAGAACAATATACTTTGGCTTGCGTCCCGCAAGATTTCCGTCAATACGAACAGGGTTGTGTAAAAAACAAATTTTTTTCACGTCTATCTCATGCTAGGTCATTGGGTATGCCTTACGAAGAAAACAAAACCTCTTCGAACATCAATTGGTACTGCGACAATACGTTGTTAAGATGGAATTTTTCGATGGATTTCCTAAGCTGAGATTTCTCCCACCGCCTACCACAAACAGACTCTAGTTGGTTAGCGATCTCCTTCTCAGAATATCCCTGAACCAACGCCCCATTCAAACCATTCACCACTATTTCACTCGGACCACTAGGACAATCAACCGCAACGACGGGCGTCCCAACACCAATAGATTCAAGAAGAACGTTAGGAAATCCCTCGAAACGGGAAGTCAACAATGTGCATGCAGCCCCTTGGTAAAATTCAGCAACATCCGTCTGAAAACCCTCAAAATCCACGACGCTCGCGAGGTTCAATGATTCGACCAGATTCTTAAGGGGTTTCTCTAAACTTCCCTGTCCGACAATCTTAAGTCTAAAATCGGGGTTAGCGTCATGAAAAAGAGAAAATGCTTTGATTGCAACATCAAAAGCTTTCTGCTCCTCAAGCCTTCCGACACATAAGACGTACTGCTTCACCTTCCTTTCCTCTAAATCTTCGCTAAGCAGCATTGCTGGATTATAGATAACGGAAGTTTTCCCCCGCAACGAAGGGTAAATGGATAGTAAATCGCCCTCCATTGCTCGACATTGATTTACAACATGATCCACTTTCACAAAAAAAACGTCTATCAACTTGGACGCTACATACTTTCTCCACAGGCCCTTCATATTCTTTTTTCGTTGAGAGAAGGCAATTATGTTGCGCCCGATAATTTTATAGCTCAAAGCGGACAACTGACGAACCAGCACCAACAGCACGGAAATCTCGTAATTAAAGGACAATACAACTTTGGCGTCACTCGTTTTTAAATACGACTTAATCGCACCGAAGGCATACCTGGAATGACTCACCCGCAGATTAATAAAGTTAACATCTTTATCAATACGCCCGTAATAATCGCGCTTCTTTAAATTCAGCACCACAAGATCCACAGGTATCCCGCGCCGAGCCAATCCATTTGCCAGATTTACGCAAACCCCCTCAGCCCCACCACCAGACAAAGTATTTATAAAAAACGTGACTTTATAAATCATTCACAGTCCACGCTCTTGTCGACGCACAGAGCAATAATGGTAAGCAAACCCTAAAAACATCACAGCTCGCGACACCGATAATGCGATAGCACCACCAAGAAGCCCAAAATAAACTATCGACAGAATTGAAATCAGACATGAAACGATCGACATTCTGATATTAACAACTCGGTAAAGAGCATNNCATTATGACCATGGACTAGAAAATAACCTTTAGAAAGCGCGTTTGACCAGCCAACAAACAAAACTCCCACAATCAGAACCTGAAAATACAGGTTAACACCATCAAACTCATCGCCTAGAAATAAAGGCCACAATTCGGCACCAAATATATAGGCGCACAATATTGCTGGTAGCACAATAATAAAACTAGCTACGCTTAGCCCCGCAACACCATCCCGCCCCGCTCTAGCCAGGACAGGGTAGGCTGCTTTAACGAGTACATTCTGAAACGTCACTACGACGGTTGAAATTCTGACAGCAACAGCAAACTGAGCAAATTCCGATGGATGAGAGACACTGCCCAAAAAAATTACTGGAAGGGCATTATAGAAATTAGGCGCCAGATTTCCCAGAAATACATCTCGTCCTCTCGTCAGCAAAGCAGGTAAAGAGGAAAAATCAGGCCCGCAATTGTACCGATAAAAAACTCGCACGGCATAAAACACTCCCAACATAAGCATGGGCCAGCAAAAAATAATGGCAGCTATTATTAAGTCATTTTCATCTCGGACAAACAAGACAATTAACAACATGCTAAGGAATTTCGCAAACAACAATGACTTTAATGGAGCTGCAGTTTCGCCGACTCCCTGAAAGTACCACATCGGCAACAACGAGTAGCCAAGCAAATAGGGTAACCCGGCCAAACAATAAACAAGAAAAAGTTCTTCGTACTTGAACAAAAATATGTAGATCAAGGAGGCCACAGAAAACCCCGTAAATATTAATAATCTTAACCCCTGAACCCCGGAATAAATTTGTCGCCTGGCGGAGCGATTGTCTCTGCTCTCAGCCAAGTCCTTAACCGCTGTAAATTGTATTCCATAATCAATGAAAGTCGGACCAAGAAAAATCACAGTCATCATTAATAGAAGATTGCCGTAAACATCAGGTCCCAAAGCTCGAGTCAATACAGGCATCGTAAGTATTGGCGCAAGCAATCCCAAGACCTCTATCAACCCAAACCCAACAAAGTTTAACAAGAACTCTTTATTGCCTGCCCCCCTAAACCGATTTAGATTCACAGTATCTTAGCTCTAACCTATTTCGTTCATACGCTGACTAAGTATCGGGTCGGTCACTGTGCTTCGATCAAATATTAATAGATCTGACAATTTGCTTTGCCCCTCACCGGCATAAAAACCGCCCATAGGGTATACAGTCAATTCACCGACGTAGATCCGACCATTCAAATTATATAAGTCAACCCTGAGGTACTTGAAACCCTCAGAAATTCTCTCTGCCACATCAACCAACTCACTCCAATTGGAAGGTCGACTAAACCTCGTCCCTCGCTCCATAGATGGATAGAGAGATAGATCCGTCACTTCACCGCTCCGCAAAACAATCATCTCCTTCGCCGCAGTATGCCTATCATATATGTAATGCAACCAAGCGACCCGACCGTTCGCGCAATGAAATTTGTAATCCGGGGGCGCATACTCTCCAATATCCAAGTACTCCTCAATAAATACCTTTGGCTGAATTAATGGATAACACCACTCACCAGCATCAACACCATATGGTTTACTTAATCGGCTTTGAGCACTTAAGAGCTTCTTACTTACTTCGGACTCACTTTCCCCTTTAGAAATAAAAACCCCTCCAGAGTCATGATTTGTCTTAATCACGAAATTTTCCGGAAGCGATTCTCGAGCAGGTGGCGAATCTCCGACATCCAAGACATATAGAGTTTTGGGCGTAAAGCCCTCTCCAAGACGCGACGAAACAAACTCCTTCATTCGTATTTTGTCACTCAACAAAATGTGCTGTTCGCTCTGATCAAACAACTTTAGCCACTGTATTTTTTCATTGTAATCGTTGCAATTGTATATATCTGGAAAGCGTCTCAGCTTAATAAAAAAGCGCACGTGTAACTTAAGATATAATGACCAATGATCTTGCTGTAGCGGCAGCCGTCGACGATCGAACTCCCACTTAAGAGCCACTGGGGCAACCAAGAGCAAAGACACTAGAGCTTTAACATACTTTCTCATTTGCCACCCAAGCCACACACATTGAAGAAAAAAACAACCGAGAGCTTTTCACTCACAACACGCTGGAGCATACCTAACGAAGCCTAGTCTGGCTCCATCCAGCCCAAATGAGTACACCTACAGCAGCCAATGCAGCCCCGAAAAATGTAAATAGAAATACGATCAAAGCCCGCCTCGGCGCTGAGCGCACCTCAGCGACCTTTGGCTGCACTACATCTGTCAGCAGATAGCGGTCGTCGACTTCTGCCAACATTAATGTTTTGGTTTGCGACTCGATCATACCGTAAAATACTGCTTGCATCCCTGATATGCTCGTCTCGCGTATTTTATTCTCCAAATATTCAATGCTTTTTTTTGCTTTTAACATATCTCGATTTTGAAAGTGTGAATTAACCTCTGCCACTAAAATATCGACCCATTCTTTAGCAAGATTGGGCGAAAAATATTCAACCGAAATATTAACCATGCCCGCCTTTACATCATGAGTCACCGTGATCATTTCTGAAAATGCTCTGTAGGTTTCGTAGCTACTCGGCCCGCCAGGGTTACGTTGGGTATATTCTTTCAACCACTTTTTGCTGACAGGGTCATATATATCATCATCCCAAAGCAGCTCATCAGTTTCTCTATTCCAGCCATTGACTCCTACAATGAACGGTTGCAGCCTGTGTTTGTTAATCACCTTTTCAAGAAACGGCCAACTCGTCAACAACACCATGGCCTGCTCCACGTCATTACCCTCACCATGACCTAGATTCACACCTGCAAGACTTGCCAAACCACCCAACTGTCCACTCAGGCCACTACCACCTTGTTTCTGCGTTGGGGCATATATACCCTCACTCTTATACAGACTAGGCAGGCTTTTGGCGTAAAAAACACCCATCATTGAAAACATGAACGTAAGTCCAATAATCCACCACTTACCTTTTAAGAGTGTCAGAAATAGAACTTTGAGATCGATCTCGTCAGATCGGCTCATGTCGCCACTTCCAAACCTAGGTTCTTTTTCATTTGAAATGATTTTTAACTGCTGCTCGATACTATCGAGCCTATGATTCATATCCGTCATATCTTAAAACCTATGCCCTTACACTTTTAGCGGTTTGACGCAGTATTCAGGCCTACCCGCTAACAGAATGATTTTGATACCTGCAGGCAGTAGTCTCCCGCGCATCTAGCAGCACGCACTTTAATAAAATGCTGCGTAAGCCTTAACAGAGAGGGACCTCACATGTTACTGATAATCTAATTTCGTTTAGATAAAATTGTGCGTTCGGTTTACATTGTCGCGCATCCATTTTCGGGTGTAGCAAAGCGGTATCAATGCACCCCAAAAGGTCATTGAGCTGGTTCGGCGCGGGCCTCAATTAAGTACCATGAGCATAAGCCATACAGGATCAAAAAACTTAGAGTCCGACTCGAAGACACTTACGAAATAAAACAAAAAATTTTTTAATCAGGCGTCATACTTTCTTGCCCTGTCGCACCTGTGTGAGTTTATAAATCTTTTGTTGTGAAATTCTTGGCGCCGACTATTGGCCAGAGGAGCTTTTATCAAGTTCCAACTTAAGCCGAGCAATTTCAACCTTCAGGGATTCATACTGCGCCTGCTTTTTTTTCAGGAATCTCGCGGTTATTTTTGTCTTCTCATGCAGCCCTGCAGGTGTAAGCACATAGGCATACCGCATCTTGTTATTCGAACGAACAAAATTACCCGCCTTCACCCATCCAACATTCATCAAGGCCCTTAAGCAATAATTAACCTTGCCCAGGCTAACCCCTAACTGATCGGCCAACTCCCGCTGACTAATGCTCGGATTCTCTTCAATAAGCTTGATCAGTTGGTAGTGCGTCTCGTCACTGTTGTCTGTCATAGATACGCATACTGCAAGGAGATCAATTAACGTTCAACGATTGAACGCTGCGCGCCTAAAAAAACGCTCTTTGAGCGTTTTTTTAGGCGCTGTTATGCGGCCGCAAAGCGCCGCTTATTCCAGCGAATAAATCGCCAAGACCGCTTCATCAAAACCTGATAAAGCCCAACGAATACAATCGCTGCCGCAAAAGATACGTACTCTGGAAAGCCATAAACACTAGCAGTCACGCCGAACAGCACCAAAATTGCCTGCACCAGCACCAATATATAAAGAGTCTGCCAAGGCTTAAAGCCAGCGCGGATCAGAATATGGTGGATGTGTGTTCTATCGGGAGCAACAGGGGATTTTCCGCGACGGACACGACGATACATCAGTGTGAACATGTCGGTCATAGGCAGCAGAACAAACCAGACTGCGACCACAGGATCAAAGGCAGCGACTTGGGATTGGGAACCGTAGATAAGTAGTACACCTAGAGCTAAGCCCAAAAACATGCTGCCGGCGTCGCCCATAAAGATTTTATTGATCTTTTTTTGCTTGCTGGGTTTGCCCCAAATATTAAAGATCAGGAAGGCGGATACTGCTCCAACGAAAAGTGTAGCGAGAAGGGTGAGGTCGACTTGCCCGGCGTTGCCGAATAAATAGGCCAAACCTAAGAAAGAAATAAGACCGAATGAACCGATGAGCCCGTCGATGCCATCCAACATATTGAAGGCGTTAACGACACCAACAAGAGAAAGGATTGCAAGAAAATAGCCGAACCAGCCAACTTGAATATCGCCGATATTAAGGAGGTTGCCAAAATTGGCGAGATAAATATCGAGACCGTAAACAAATATCGATGCAACCAAAATTTGACCGACTAGTCTTAGTCTAGGACTGAGGTCATAGCGATCATCGACAGCGCCGAGAAACACCATAAAGCCGCCGCCCACCATAAACAAACGTATGAACGTCGGTTGATCCATAAAGACGTACGCGGTTAAAAAAATACCAGCAAAAACCGCAATACCGCCAATGAGAGGAATAACCCCATCATGCTGTTTTCGCCCACCGGGTTTATCGACAAGTTCGATGAGGTAGGCCAGAGGCTGAAGTACCTTGACCATACCAAAGGTGATCAAAAACGCCACAAGCAACACTGCAAGTCCTAGTTCCATGCATTTGCTCCCAAGCTAAAAGCCCCCAATTAAGTGCGATGGATTATACGCGCGTTGATAGTAAATGTTTATTCATCTCATAAATTTTGGCATGACGATAACCAAAACAGATAAAGCGCCAAACAACTTTCGCGCCAAGCTCATGCGTCGTTTGTACTAAACCGCACAGAAATAATTTTCCTTTTTTTCGCGCGATCAAGCACGGCCATAACCGTCTTCAAAACGGACAATATCGTCTTCGGCCAAATAGGCACCGCTCGCAATTTCAATCAGATGAAGCGGAACCAAACCTGGGTTGGACAAGCGATGTTTTTCTCCCAACGGAATATAAGCTGATTGATTTTCCGTGAGGATTTGTTTTTGTTCACCTTTTTGAATCTGCGCCGTTCCGGCCACCACCACCCAATGCTCTGCTCGATGATGGTGCATCTGCAACGATAACGATGCACCTGGTTTTACGGTGATGCGTTTGACCTGATAACGGTTGCCCGTGTCGACAAGGTCATAACTGCCCCAAGGCCTATGCACTTCTCTATGAGAAAGGTATTCACTACGGCTACCAGCCTTAAGCGCATCAACGATTTTTTTCACATCCTGAGAGCTGTCTTTGTGGGCCACCAAAACGCTGTCCGCCGTTTCCACCACCACCAAATCCTTAACACCGACCAGTGCGACCAATCGGCCCTCGCAACTGACGTAACATCCCTGGCTTTGCTCAGCAATTACATCGCCAAAAAATACATTTTCATGTTCGTCTTTGTCGCCAACTTCCCACAGCGCCTGCCAACTACCAACATCGCTCCACTGCGCGGTGAACGGCACCATATAGGCTTGCGAGGTTTTTTCCATGACGGCGTAGTCTATAGAGAGGTTGGCACATTGGGAAAAATTGCCTTCATCTAGCCTAAAGAAGTCCAGATCTTTAACGCCTCGCTGGAGGGCGTCACGACAACGCTGAAGCATCGCCGGTTGGTGCAATTCAATTTCTTCGATCAGGCGTTGTGCGGAGAATACAAACATTCCACTGTTCCAGTAATAGTCTCCGCNNATCCTCCACACTTTTGATATATCCGTAGCCCGTCTCCGGGCGAGTTGGAACAATACCAAAGGTGACCAACTTGCCTTGTTTTGCGACCTCAATTGCGACTTTTAATGAGGCGTTGAATTTTTCTAGATCCCGCACCATGTGGTCCGCAGGAAAAACGGCGATGATCGCGTCGGGCGCAACTTCCAAGCTTTTTAAAGCCCCGATAACTATAGCTGGCGCGGTATTACGCGCCACTGGCTCAAGAATAATATCGGCTTTAATGCCAATTTCCTGAACCTGATCTGCCACCATAAACCGTTGGTCGTGATTACAGATTACGATCTGTGATTCACCAAGCCATTCAACCCGTTTCATGGTTTCCTGCAGCATGGTGTGTTGCCCATAGAGACAATGAAGCTGCTTAGGATAATGATGTCGGGATTTTGGCCAGAGACGACTGCCACTGCCGCCAGAGAGGATTACCGGGATAACCGTGGGCATAAAAACCTTGCGTCTTAAGCCTTACAAGCAACAGGTAAGGCAATCATTGGGAATCTCAAAAGGAACACTTGGGAGAGAAGATAGATCGCCATCCGGGCGACTTTGGCCGCGGATTATAACGGATAAGGTGTCGGGTAGTTAGTGATCAGCAGCGAAAATTAACGAAATTACACATTTCCTTAAATGCTTTCGTTGACCTTATCGCGCAATTCCTTTCCGGGCTTAAAGTGCGGTACGTATTTTCCTTCCAGCTCCACTGACTCACCGGTTTTTGGGTTGCGGCCGGTGCGCGGAGCGCGATAGTGAATGGAGAAACTGCCGAAACCGCGAATTTCGATTCGCGACCCGCTGGCAAGACTTTGTGACATGTATTCCAAAATCAATTTAATCGCGAGCTCAATATCCTTTGGCGACAGCTGATCCTGCCGCTCGGCAATGCGCTCAATCAACTCTGACTTTGTCATACCAAACACTCCTCTCCTAAGATGCGTCCATTAAAAACATCACAGGATTCATGACGTTACTGAACAAGATACAGGGGATACGTGGGAAAGAAAACGCAAGTCGTTGTTATACAACAAAATTCCAATGAGTGGTAGCCACAAACGCGAGTTTCGTATCGAGGACAGAATATAAGGGGCTGAGGAAGATCAACCAACATACAAAAACGGCCCCATAAAGGGGCCGCTTGGGACACATCTTTAGCTTGGATTAACCTTGCTTTTCGATTTGCGCCTTGATGAGATCACCGATGGTAGCAGGAGCCAATTGATCGGACTGCTTGGAGGAGTGCTCTTTGATCGCCGTTTTCTCGTCATCTACATCCTTGGCTTTTACCGACAAGATGATAGTGCGATTTTTACGGTCGACATTGGTGATTTTGGCTTCGATCTCTTCGCCTTCTTTCAGCACATTGCGGGCATCTTCTACCTTGTCACGACTCAGGTCAGAGGCCTTCAGAGTGCCTTCTACGTCATTAGCCAAGGTCAGAATTGCACCTTTAGCATCAACTTCTTTCACGATGCCTTTAACAATAGTGCCTTTGTCATTCTGTCCAACGTAGACGGAGAACGGATCTTCATCCAGTTGCTTGACACCGAGGGAAATGCGCTCACGCTCAGGGTCAATGGCCAGAACGACGGTTTCGATTTCTTCACCCTTCTTGAACTTGCGTACAGCTTCTTCGCCGGGCTCGTTCCAGGAGATGTCAGACAGGTGAACCAGACCATCAATACCGCCGTCGAGACCAATGAAGATACCGAAGTCAGTGATAGATTTGATTTTGCCGCTGATCTTGTCACCCTTGGCGTATTGACGTGAGAACGCATCCCATGGATTTTCCTGGCACTGCTTGATACCCAAGGAGATACGACGTCGCTCTTCGTCGATATCCAGAATCATCACCTCTACTTCGTCGCCCAATTGAACAACTTTGGATGGGTGAATATTCTTGTTGGTCCAATCCATCTCGGAAACGTGAACCAGACCTTCAACACCGGTTTCGATTTCAGCAAAACAGCCGTAGTCGGTGAGATTGGTAACACGCGCTTTGACTTTGGCGCCTTCTGGGTAACGCTGAGTGATCTCATGCCACGGATCGGCACCGAGTTGTTTCAAGCCCAAGGATACGCGATTGCGCTCGCGATCAAACTTGAGGACTTTAACTTCAATCTCGTCGCCAACACTGACGATCTCGCTTGGATGCTTGATACGCTTCCACGCCATATCGGTAATGTGCAACAGACCATCTACGCCGCCCAGATCAACAAATGCGCCGTAATCGGTGAGATTTTTGACGATACCTTTAACTGCCATGCCTTCTTGCAAGGTGGCCAG
>DJFQ01000055.1:0-15567 GCA_002432095.1 Marinagarivorans sp. UBA5868
GCTTGATCCTGTCTGTTAAATAGCTCCTGAGATGTAGCTTCTCAGGCTTGGCTCTCTCAAGCCGGGCGCGAAGTATACGCCTTTTAAATTTGTTCGCAAACTTTATTTTTTGATTTTCGAAAAAACTTAAAGTTTGCTTTCACTTGGCTTCCCGGTTATTTCCAGGTCGCTTGCTGTGAGGCGCGCATTCTACCCAGTTTTATAATGTGCGCAAGTTTTTTTTCAGCAGGTATTAAATTATTTCCAAAAGCCGGAAATACCCGCAATTCCTTTCGCGCCAGACTCTTTTGCTTTTGTTAAATGTGTCGGTGCCACCCCTCCTAAGGCATAGGCGGGAACGCGCAGCGAACTCGCCATAAGTTCAAACCCTTCCCACCCCAAGCCGCTAACCTCCGGGTGCGACTCAGTCTGCAAGACAGGCGAAAGAAATAGGTAATCAACCCCCAATGACTGGGCACGCTCAGCCTCCTGAAGATTGTGGCATGAAGCACCCAGCAGTTTTGATTCGTCAACGGGCCGCCGATCAAGCGCAGCAAGATGCTGCGCGCGCAAATGAATACCGTCCGCGAACTGCCAAAGGTCCCGATTAATAACAGAACTCAACACCACAGGCAGCCTTGCCTGCCGACATGAGTCTATTGCTGTGCGGACGGATGAGGTGGTCGAACCCGCAGCATCAACGGGACGAAACAAGAGCATTCCAACCCCGAGCGACATAGCTCGCTCTAATCTGCGCTGAAAGTCATCCGCGCCCGAATATAGTGCTGTTATGCAAATGGATTCCGGCAAGCGAACAGCTCTAAGGATAGGTGTATTTGCAGCTGGAAATTGATAGCTAGCCAATTCACCCAATGACACCCAGCGGATGACTTGTCCTTCAATGCCGCGGGGTTCACCTTCAAAAGAAATCACTTCTCTTACTTCAAGTAGAACTTTTTTATCGGCATACGCAAAAGGAACAGAAACAAGTGGTACAGAGTGACGCACGACCACTCCCAGCTCTTCAGAAAGTTCACGACGCAATGCTGTCTCGGCACTTTCGCCAACCTCGATCTTGCCGCCGGGAAACTCCCACAAATCGCCCTGGTGCTTGTGTGAAGGACGCAACGCAATTAACACTCGTCCTAAAGAGTCCCTCAAAACTCCAACAGCAACACGCACGGGAGGACTCATTTTTAGGTGCGGTATTCCGCATTGATGGTAACGTAGTCGTGGGACAAGTCCGAAGTCCACACCGTTTCACTGGCGCGCCCTCGTCCCAATTCTATTTTGATCGTAAAATCGGGTCGCTTCACGACCGCTGTACCCGCATCATCGCTGTATCCCGCATAACGAGCACCCCGATCAACTACCAGCACATCATCCAGCCACACCTTTATCTTGGTAACGTCGATATTACGAATTCCAGCATATCCAATCGCCGCAACAATTCTTCCCCAGTTGGCGTCCGATGCGTAAAGGGCAGTTTTCACCAGCGGTGAATGCGCCACCGAATACCCTATTTTTAGGCACTCATCCGAATCGAACCCGCCGCATACCTCGATAGAGACAAATTTTGTGGCGCCTTCGCCATCACGCACAATTGCGCGAGCAAGCTGCTGCATTACTACCACAACAGCGTCGCAAAGTTTTTCAAACAGTTCACCTTCTGCTTGCTCAATTGGTGGCAGCTCGGCCTCGCCAGATGCGATTAATATGCAAGCATCGTTGGTCGAGGTATCGCCATCAATGGTTATCCTGTTAAACGAGCGATTGACCGCAATATTGAGAATCGTATCGAGCACCGACTGCGCCACCACTGCATCGGTGGCGACGAACGACAACATAGTCGCCATATTGGGCCGGATCATACCGGCACCTTTGGCCACGCCCGACACGCTTAGCGTCTTTCCTTGATATTCAAATTGGAGACTCGCGCCTTTAGGGCAAGTGTCAGTGGTCATAATTGCGCGTGCCGCGCTTTCCCATCCGTCTTTGTCGAGGGCATTGATCGCTTCAGGCACAGCACCAATGATCTTATCAACAGGAAGAAACTCACCGATTACCCCCGTTGAAAAAGGCAAAACTTGCGGGGCAGAGACCCCACCTAAATCTCCCACTGCAGTACAGGTCGCCCGCGCATCAATCAGTCCTCGCTCCCCAGTACAAGCGTTCGCATTACCGGAGTTGATTAACAGATAGCGTATATCCCCCAGAGACAGATGCTCCTTAGCGACCATCACCGGAGCTGCGCAAAATGCATTTTGCGTAAATACCCCGGCGACAGATGCACCTTTAGCAATCTCAAAAATCAGCACGTCAAGCCGTCCAGGCTTTTTGATTCCAGCACGAGCGGCCCCTATCCGAACACCGTTGATTGGATGCATGTGTGGCCAATCAATCTTTGCCTTCTCCACAGACAATCTCCTCGACTAGCTCAATTTGCCGTGACACGATTTAAATTTTTTGCCGGAGCCACATGGGCACAGTTCGTTGCGTCCTACTTTTGCCTGGGCACGCACCAACGGCTCTTGTTTTGCAGGCTGAGGCGCCTGCGGTGGCGGCGCATCTAACGCGGAAACCTCCTCGTGCTGCAAACGCATTTTCTTTTGCGCCAGCTCTGCCGCCTCTTGTCTCTGCCGCTCCATTGCGTCGAGCTGCTCACGCGTCATCGGCTCCAGACGAAACAACACGCGAGTAACATCGTGCTTAAGACTATTGAGCATTTCCTGGAATAGACCGAACGATTCTCGTTTGTACTCTTGCTTTGGGTTTTTCTGAGCATATGCGCGAAGTCCTATGCCTTGGCGTAAATGATCCATGTTTGCCAAGTGCTCCTTCCAGAGAGTGTCCAAGACATGCAGCATGACCTGCTTCTCAAGGGTGCGCATGATCGGTCCAATGCGCTCGGCCTTTTCTCTGTAGAACTGGTCTGTTTCCGCGAGGACTTTTTTTCGCAAAGGCTCCTCGTACAATTTCTTGTCCGCAGCAAGCCATTCCCTAATAGGTAGCTTTACACCAAATTCGTTTTCCAGCGCATGCTCAAGCCCTGGGATATCCCACTGCTCCTCAAGCGACTGCGGGGGTACATAATTTGAAATCATGTCATTGATGACATCGTCGCGGATACCGTGTATAGCCGCTTCAATTGTCTCTTCGTCTAATAGATCATTGCGCTGACTGTAAATAACCTGACGCTGATCATTTGCCACGTCGTCGTATTCCAGCAACTGTTTGCGATAGTCGAAGTTGCGCGCTTCCACCTTTCTTTGTGCGGTCTCAATAGCATTGGTGACCATCCTGTGCTCAATGGCTTCACCTTTTTCCATTCCCAATGCACTCATGATCTTACGCACCCTGTCGGATGCAAATATGCGCATTAAGTTATCTTCAAGTGACAGATAAAAACGAGAAAAACCCGGGTCGCCCTGGCGTCCCGCGCGGCCGCGCAGCTGGTTATCAATACGGCGAGACTCATGACGTTCGGTGCCGACGATATGCAAACCGCCGGCCTGGATCACTTCCGCGTTGCGTTTCTTCCACTCTTCTTTGACCGCCGCAGTCTGTTCCGCAGACGGGTTTTCAAGCCGGGCAACTTCTGCTTCCCAGTTGCCACCCAAAACGATATCCGTTCCTCGACCGGCCATATTTGTAGCAATGGTTACAGCACCGGGCCGGCCCGCCTGAGCCACAATTTCTGCCTCGCGAGCATGCTGCTTAGCATTAAGGACTTCATGGGAAATACCAGCTTTTTTGAAGCGCCGCGACATTTCCTCCGATGTTTCCACAGAAGCGGTACCTACCAACACTGGCGCCTTAGTAGCGCTGATCCGTTTAACTTCCTCAACGATGGCTTCGTATTTATCTTCAGCGGAAAGATAGATAAGGTCATTTAAATCGCGCCGCTGAATAGGCCGATTGGTGGGAATGACAACCACATCCAACCCATAGATCTGGCGAAATTCGACAGCTTCAGTATCCGCCGTACCCGTCATTCCTGCGAGCTTCTTATACAACCGGAAATAATTCTGGAAAGTAGTAGATGCCAGCGTCTGACTTTCGCTCTGGATGGGCACCCCCTCTTTCGCCTCAATCGCTTGATGCAATCCCTCGGACAAGCGGCGCCCAGCCATGGTGCGGCCGGTATGCTCGTCGATCAAAATAACTTGACGATTCTCGACAATATATTCCACGTCTTTGTGAAACAGCTTGTGAGCTCGCAATGCTGTGTGCACGTGATGCAAAAGCCCCAGATTGTTGGCTGCATATAAGCTTTGGTTATCCCGCAACAACCCATTTTGGGAAAGCAATTCCTCAATTAGCAGGTGGCCGTCTTCTGTAAGCTCGATCTGTCGGGTTTTCTCATCAACGGTGTAATGGCCAATCTTACCGGCCTCCTCATCATGCAATTGCAACTGAGGAATCAATTTATTCATCAACACGTAAAGTTCAGTGTTGTTTTCCGTGGCGCCCGAGATGATCAGGGGAGTACGTGCCTCGTCAATCAGGATCGAATCAACCTCATCCACTACAGCGAAATTCAGGCCTCGCTGAACTCGGTCTTCTTTGCGCAACACCATATTGTCGCGGAGATAATCGAACCCATACTCATTATTCGTTCCGTAGGTGATGTCGGCGCCGTATGCCAAGCGCTTCTCATCCTGCGGCTGCATAGAAACGACGATCCCGACCGTCAATCCAAGCCCTTCATACAAGGGCCGCATCCAATTAGCGTCTCGCGCAGCCAAATAATCATTGACCGTAACGATATGAACGCCCTTGCTTGACAAAGCATTCAGGTAGGCGGCCAGCGTCGCAACCAGCGTTTTACCTTCCCCGGTTTTCATCTCGGCAATTCGCCCTTCATGGAGCGTCATCCCGCCTATCAACTGCACATCAAAGTGGCGCATACCCATAATGCGCCGACTGGCTTCACGACAGACTGCGAAGGCCTCCGGCAACATGGCGTCCAGCGTTTCGCCATTGCCGTACCGCTGCTTAAATTCGGCCGTTTTTGCTTTTAACGCTTCATCTGAAAGCGCTTGAATATCGACTTCGAAGCTGTTGACCCGGGCAACAAGTTTGCCCATCCGCTTAAGCTCGCGGTCGTTTTTTGTACCAAAAACTTTCTTTGCTAGAGTTCCAATCATGGGGTTGCCAAATTCCAGAAAAGGGGCATTTCGAATCGAAAGGCCCGCATCATAAATGACTTGAAAGAGGCGTTAAATAGAAAACGCGGGACCAGAAGGAAAAAGAGGAAGGAGTAACTAGCGGCTGGCGCGATGTATATAAGAAGAAGGATCTACGGCGCGCCCATTTTTATAAACTTCAAAATGGACGTGATGGCCGGTGGAACGGCCACTTGTTCCCATCAAAGCGATGATCTGTCCTTTCTTGACCACATCACCGACTTTTACGAGGTTCTCTTTGTTGTGTGCGTAACGAGTGGTAAAGCCCTTACCGTGGTTCACTTCCACCATCAGGCCGTAACCATTTCGATCACCGGACCAAGTAACCACACCCGCTGCCACCGCGATGATGTCAGCGCCCTCTTTACCAGCGAAGTCGACACCTGAGTGCCACGCGATCTTGCCAGAAAAAGGATCTGTGCGTCGCCCGAAGCGGCTAGACATCCAACCTTTGGTGATCGGACGGCCCGCAATAAAAACATCGTTCTCTAATTTGCGATTAGCCAACAGCGCTTCAAGGGTTTGCAGCTGATGCTGCCGACTTTCGATCTGCTGGGAAAGCTCGTCAATAGCCTGAGCAAACTCCGGTGGCGCAAAGCTTTCACCGGAGGAATCCAATTCAGGACCGCCCAAAGCCGGTGGCTGACTGAAATCAAATTCGCCGTTGTCCAACTTGGCCATGGACGTCAACCGCTCACCGAGCGCATCTATACGAACTAACCTAGCCTGTAGCTCAGCGACCCGCAGCGTCAAAGCGGCCAACTTGTTATCCGCCTCCTGGCGAGCTTGAGCCACCAACATCTCCTGCTCCTGCACTCTCTCTGCCCAAATTTGCCGAATTTCAGGTTCCAAAAGATGATTTTCTGAATCATCAGCTAGCTTGAGATAGGTGAGATAAGCGGCGGCAGGAACGCCAATGAGACAGGCAAAACACACCGAGAGGAGTGCGCCCGACCAGATACCGAGATTAAAGCTGCGGCAATTGCCGTATTTTTTACTGAGGATAATGACTTTCACTGATGCTGATTTCGCTCGTTGGGTTCAGTCCAGTAACAGCACTGAATTCACTCAATTGCAGAAAGTTTCGTTTGAGCTACTTCTTATGTAGTACATGAACTTCCATGTGCGCAAGCGAAAGGGGATTCCAGCTACCCCTGACGGGGGCCGACTATGGCATAGAAGGCGCCAAAAAGGCAATACTTATTCGAGATAGCGCATTTTTTGCGCAACATTATGAAAAAAGAGTTTTATACCGCTGCAAGCGGTTTGGCATATGAAATGGGAGCAACCTCTTCTTCCGTTTCAAAGGTCACCATCTCCCACGCATCCTGCTGTCGCATCAGCTCACGAATGGAACGGTTATTCAATCCGTGGCCAGACTTATAGGCATCAAACTCTCCGATCAAACTGTAACCCAACAGGTAGAGATCTCCGATGGCATCCAACACTTTGTGCTTAACGAATTCGTCTTCATAACGCAGACCTTCTTCGTTCAGCACTCTGTATTTGTCGATAACGATCGCGTTATTCACGCTGCCGCCCTTCGCTAATCCTTTGGAGCGTAGATATTCAATCTCATGCATAAAGCCAAATGTCCGAGCGCGTGCTACTTCTTTCACAAACGAAGTGCTGGAGAAATCCACCGAAGCGCGCAGCGACCTATCGCGAAATACCGGATGGTCAAAATCGATCGCGAATGAGACTTTAAAACCGTCGAATGGGCGAAAGCTCGCCGACTTATCTCCATCATGGACGGTAACGGGCTTCTTGATTCGGATAAAGCGTTTTGGCGCCTTTTGCTCCTGGATACCTGCGGACTGAATCAAAAAAACAAATGGTCCAGCGCTGCCGTCCATGATCGGCACTTCATCCGCGCTAACCTCGACAATCGCGTTGTCGATACCCAATCCTGCCAGTGCCGACAAAAGATGCTCCACAGTGGAGATACGTACATCACCGTTAACAAGTGTTGTCGATAGGGTTGTGTCACCGACGTTTTCCGCTTTCGCTTTAATTTCCACCGCTGGAGTCAGATCAACGCGGCGAAACACGATACCGGAATCGACGGGTGCAGGACGGAGCGTCAACAGGACCTTTTTCCCTGTATGCAGTCCCACGCCTGTCGCACGGATTTCATTTTTCAAGGTTCTCTGTCTGATCATCTTCCCGGTCCTGATTAGCGAAACAAGCGTCACGCAAAAGCGCGCAGCAAAAAAGGGCGCGCATCTTAACAAATTAAAAAGAGAGGGTTACGAAGAAAGTGCCCGCAACTGCGCGAGCTTCGGCCGTCGCACTCATCATCGAAAGTTTCCAATGACGAATGCAATACCTCAGTGTGATGCAAGCTTGCCGCAATCAATCTGAACTCAGCCTGAACAATCCCGCATCCGCAGGGGAACGGATGCGGGGCAGGCGCAGACATCAATCTGCCTGGCGGCGGAGAAATGCCGGGATATCGAGATATTCCATATCGCGCTCGCGGGTATCGAGTGCTCTGGCCGTATTACCTGCGCCGCGATTCGCCGTGTTATTGGCTCTCATTACGGTCGGCTTATCCAAAACCGCATAGTTAGGTGTGCCATCAGATGTACGCGTGTTGTCCACAACCTTGGCCGGAGCAACACTGGTTTTCGTCACCTCTGGATGACCCAAGCCGGTGGCAACCACAGTCACTCTGAGTTCATCCGTCATTTCTGGATCGATCACAGTTCCCACAACCACCGTGGCTTCCGCCGAGGCGAACTCCTCAATGGTATTCCCCACTTCTGTGAACTCACCTAAAGTCAGGTCCATTCCGGCGGTGATGTTAACTAAAATTCCCCGAGCGCCCGCCAAATTGACATCTTCGAGCAAAGGGCTGCGAATTGCAGCTTCTGCTGCTTCACGCGCACGATTATCGCCGCGAGCAATCCCTGTCCCCATCATTGCCATACCCATTTCAGACATCACTGTGCGCACATCCGCGAAATCCACGTTAATCATGCCTGGGCGAATAATCAGGTCGGCGATTCCCTGAACTGCACCGAGGAGTACATCGTTGGCCGCTTTAAAAGCATCCAGCAAACTGGTGGTTTTTCCCAGAACAGCAAGGAGCTTTTCGTTAGGGATGGTAATCAGCGAATCAACTCGATCCTTCAATTGTTTGATCCCCGCTTCAGCAATTGCCATGCGCTTGCGTCCTTCAAATGCGAAAGGACGTGTCACCACGGCGACGGTCAAAATGCCGAGTTCACGGGCGATTTCCGCGACCACCGGAGCGCCACCTGTACCTGTGCCGCCACCCATGCCGGCCGTGATAAATACCATGTCAGCGCCGCTGAGCACTTCGGCGATGCGCTCGCGATCTTCCATCGCCGCTTGCCGACCCACTTCTGGATTGGCGCCAGCGCCCAGCCCCTTGGTCATACCGCTACCCAACTGCAGCACGGTGCGCGTATCAATATCTTTTAAAGCTTGTGCNNCCACCAACTCCAACCACTTTAATTACCGCGTTTTGCGGCAAGCTATCAACTAATTCAAACATAAATATCCCCTCGTTCCCCTGAAAATACTGCGTTAAAAATTCTTTTGTACCCAGCCCTTAAGGCGGCCCCATAAACCTTCTTCATTATTCTGAAAAACTTTGCTCCCTCCCTGCTGTTTCATTCCATAGATTAAAAGCCCGACGCCGGTGGAATAAATTGGATTGTTGACGATGTCCTTCAGTCCACGGACATTTTGCGGCGCTCCAAGACGAACCGGCATATGGAATATTTCTTCGGCAAGCTCCACCACTCCTTCCATTTTTGATGTGCCACCGGTTAACACGATTCCCGCAGGAATCATATCTTCGAACCCGCTCCGCCTAAGCTCTGCCTGAATAAGCGTAAAAAGCTCCTCGTAGCGGGGCTCGACAACTTCCGCCAGTGCTTGGCGGGATAATTCCCGCGGAGGGCGATCACCAACACTGGGGACCTTTATTGTTTCTTCCGCTCCGGTCAACTTCGCCAATGCGCAAGCGTATTTGATTTTAATTTCTTCGGCGTATTGCGTTGGGGTGCGTAACGCCATTGCGATGTCGTTAGTCACCTGATCACCCGCAATCGGAATAACTGCTGTATGCCGAATCGCGCCGTCATAAAAAACTGCGATGTCAGTCGTACCACCGCCGATATCGACCATGCACACGCCTAGTTCTTTTTCATCATCCGTTAACACTGCATAGCTTGAAGCAAGCTGTTCGAGAATTATGTCTTCTACCTCCAAACCGCAGCGCTTGATGCATTTTTCCACATTGTGCGCGGCGTTCAGCGCACAGGTCACCAAATGCACTTTCGCCTCAAGGCGAACTCCCGACATGCCGAGAGGTTCCTTCACTCCCTCCTGCTCATCAATTACATATTCTTGCGGCAAGATGTGGAGGATTTTTTGATCCGCCGGTATCGCCACCGCTTGCGCAGCGTCGATAACCCGTTCGATATCCTGCGGGTATACCTCCCGATCTTTAATGGCCACTATGCCGTGGGAATTGAGACTGCGAATATGATTTCCCGCGATGCCTGCGTATACGGAATGAATCTGGCATCCCGCCATCAGCTCCGCCTCTTCAACCGCGCGCTGAATCGACTGCACCGTGGAGTCAATATTCACCACAACGCCTTTTTTAAGGCCATTGGATTTATGCGATCCCAGACCGACGACCGAGAGGTCGCCCTCTGCCGAGATTTCGCCGACAATCGCGACAACCTTGGACGTTCCTATGTCCAAGCCAACGATCATTTTCCCCCCACTCGATTGCGCCATTGCCTTTGCTTCACTCTTTAATCATGATGTATTTTCGCTTCAGTCTGCGGCTCAACCGCCTGCGACGTAGTGGTTTGCTTCAGCGCTTTTCCACGTCACAGCAAAGCCGCTCGGATAGCGCATATCCACCAACTGAATTTTGTGAAAATCCTTGCCCAATTCACCGCTCTTAGCCGTCAGCAAATATTGAAGTTTTTCCCACAGTCTCTCGCGGCCCAATTTTATTGTTATGCCCGACTGCAATCTCAAAGTCCAAGCACGGGTATCATCTAATTCTACGGCTGCGAGCACTAAATCCTGCTGGGCGAGTAACTTGCCGACGCGCAGGTATTGCCCCATGATTTCCTGCGCGTAACGATCATCACCTTGCAATAATGGTAATGCTTGTATTTTAGTCGTTTTTTCCACTTCCACGATATCACCGCGCATATTTAGAAAGCCTTTTTTACCCCATTGCGCGATGGGTTGCTGTTCCACTACTCGCACGATCAATCTGTCGGGCCACACGCGAGCGATCGCCACTGAATCAATCCAGGGGTTTTGCTCTAGCTTTTGCTTCAGATCGCCAAGTTCCAGCTCCAAAAAAGAATCTTTGACGTACAGTTCAATTTGCCGCTGCAATACTTCGGACGATATAAACTGAAAAGCACCTTCAACCTGCACTTGTTTGATGGGTCGATGGGCAAATTGCTGGAGCTTTTCCTGCGGATTGAAATACCAAACAGCAGTGATGATGCCGCCAAATAGACCGGCTATAAGCAGCGTTTTCAGCATCACTGAACCCAAATATCGGCATCGTCCAAAACCGATTTTGCCGCGAGCTCGCGTGGCACCCGAACGCGCAGCACGGCCCGTTGACCGAGCCACTCGGGCCGGTTGTGCGGTCTGTTTTCGGCGCGTTGCTCCCACCATAATTTATTCCAATGTTTGGCCTAAAATGGCCAGAACCAAGTCGTTAAATGAATATCCCGCAGCTTTTGCAGCCATGGGAACTAGGCTATGGTCCGTCATACCTGGGACTGTGTTTAACTCCAACAAATAAAAATCGCCTTGGGCATCTGCCATAATATCCACCCTTCCCCAACCGCGAGCACCAACAGCATTAAATGCTGCGAGAGCTAATTCTTTCAGCTTAAGTTCCTGCTCTTCCTGCAAGCCACAAGGGCAGATATACCTTGTGTCATCAGCCTGATATTTTGCCGAAAAATCATAGAACTGATGATTCGTCTCCAGTTTTATGGGCGGCAGCGCACGCTGATCCAAAATTGCAACTGTGTATTCCGCGCCCTGGATATAACGCTCCGCTAACACGACGCGGTCATACTTTGCAGCAATTGCAAATGCCTTTTCGAGATCAGCAGCATTATTTACCTTTGCCATGCCGATACTCGATCCCTCGTGACACGGCTTCACCATCGCGATGCCAGAGAGTGCATCAATCGCCATCGCCCAATTGGTGCTCTCACTAAGCACGCAATAATCCGGCGTGGAAAGTCCCACGCCTCGCCACAATTGTTTCGTTCTCAGCTTGTCCATGCACAAGGCCGAGGCTGCAATACCGCTTCCGGTATACGGGAGTTTTAACCATTCCAGCAGCGCTTGAATCTTGCCATCTTCACCACCGGCGCCATGCAAAGCGATAAACGCACGATCGACGCGAAGCTGCCGCAACTGCTGCAGAGGATCGCTACCAATATCAACCGGTATGGTGGCCACACCGGCCTCGCGTAGAGCATTAATGACAGCGGTTCCGCTGCGCAGTGAAATTTCCCGCTCCTCTGAGGTTCCACCGTACAACACGGCTACTTGACCAAATCGGTTGATCATCTCTTGGTCGATGAAATTCTGTTTCATGACTCTGCTGCCACTTGCAAATGATTACGTGCGAGTTCGGCAGCCAGCGTGCCGACATTACCCGCGCCTTGGGTTATGACGATATCGCCCGGCTGTATGATGTTAATCAAGGCCTGCGGCACCGCATCAACTGTCTCGACAAAAATAGGATCCACTGAACCGCGCGTACGAATACTCCGGCTGAGAGTGCGTCCATCCGCTCCCGGAATCGCTTCTTCCCCCGCGGCATAAACATCCAATAAGATTAATTGGTCGACCGACGACAGCACTTCGGTAAAATCCTCGAACAGATCACGAGTACGCGTGTAGCGATGCGGCTGATAAATCATTACCAATCTTCTTTCCGGCCAGCCTGCACGCACCGCGGCGATCGTTGCCGCAACTTCGCGAGGATGGTGGCCATAATCGTCCACCAACATCACCGGTTCACCAACACCCAGCGGAAATTCGCCATAAACCTGGAAACGGCGACCCACTCCCAAAAATTCCGCGAGGCCGGCCTGAATTGCACTGTCGGCCACACCTTCCTCCGTCGCTACGGCAATCGCCGCCAGTGCATTCAAAACATTGTGACGGCCCGGTAAATTTAAAAATATTGACAATGGTTCTGAGTGGTTGGGGCGCAACGCACGAAAACGTTGAGTTTTTCCCTGCTGCACCACATCCATCGCCCGGTAATCATTCTTCTCATGAAAACCGTAAGTGACTGTTGCGCGACCAACATAAGGCAAAACATCGCGAATAACAGGATCATCGCCGCACATAACGGCAAGGCCGTAGAAAGGCAAATTGTGCAGAAATTCAATAAAAGTCTGTTTCAATTTATTGAAGTCACCGCCATAGGTATCCATGTGATCGGCATCGATATTGGTTACCACCGTGACCATCGGTTGCAAATGCAAAAATGACGCGTCACTTTCATCTGCTTCCGCGACCAGATAGCGGCTTTCTCCCAGCCTTGCGTTCGTGCCCGCACTGTTGAGCAATCCACCGATAACAAATGTCGGATCGAGATCTCCCGCCGCCAGTATCGAAGCAATAAGACTGGTAGTCGTGGTTTTACCATGTGTTCCGGCAATGGCAATGCCATGTCGGTAACGCATAAGTTCACCCAGCATTTCCGCGCGACGCACGACGGGTATGCGCGCATCGCGCGCTGCCGCAATCTCTGGATTTTGAGGGTTCACGGCGCTGGAACTTACGAGCACATCTACACCGTTGATATTATCCGCCCGGTGGCCGATGCAGATTTTTGCACCCATGGTGGCAAGGCGTTCCGTTGTGTCAGATGTTTTGAGATCGGAGCCGGATATTTCATACCCCTGATTCAATAAAACCTCCGCGATACCACACATACCCGCGCCGCCGATACCGACAAAATGAATTCTGCGAATTCGCCGCATTTCCGGCACGCCATGGACTTTAACGCTCGCCACGGGCAACCTCCTGGCAAATATCAGCACATTGTCGGGTGGCATCGGGTTTGGCGGCGCTTCGTGCTGCTTCCGCCATTTCGATAAGTAAATCGGGTTGTTCAATAAAATTCATAAACCGTTTTTTCAGGAAATCCGCAGTCAGCATTTTTTGCTGGTGCAGTTCTGCTGCGCCTATATTGACCAGCCATTGAGCGTTGGCGGTTTGATGGTCATCGATAGCAAATGGAAAAGGCACCAGAATTGACGCCACCCCTGCCGCACTTAATTCAGCAACGGTTAAAGCGCCGGCACGGCAAACCACCAGATCGGCCCACGCTAAAGCCTCTGCCATGTCGCCAATAAAAGCCGATACTTCAACATTCACACCGCGCTGGCGATACTGCGTCTCGGTAGCGGAATAATGTTTTTCGCCGGTCTGATGACGCACCTGGATTTTATTTTGCTGTATAAACTCTGCGGCGGCTTCGGGCACCATTTCGTTCAGCGCCTGGGCGCCGAGGCTGCCACCAAGAACAAGCACTCGCACCGGTACGTGCGCGCCTACCCCACGCAACGACGGTACAGGCAGCGAGGCTATCTCTTTGCGCACGGGATTGCCGATGCAGGTCGCGCCGGGAAATACCTGAGGAAATGCGGTTAGCACACACGTAGCAATTTTGGACAACCATTTATTGGTAGTGCCAGCTTTCGCATTTTGTTCATGAATGACCAGTGGAATGCCCATCATGCGGGCTGCAATTCCACCGGGGCCGGCAACATAACCACCCATTCCCAAAACCACTTGTGGTTTCGTTTGACGAAAAAGTTTCCGCGCCGCCATAACCGACTTCGCAATTTTCCAGGGTGCGCGAACCAGCGTTGCCAAACCTTTTCCTCGAACACCGGAAATTGGCAGTAAGTGCAATGTAATATTTGCCGCGGGGACAATTTTGGCCTCGATACCGCGCGCGGTACCAAGCCAGTCGACGCGACAACCCCGAACACGCAATTCTTCCGCTACTGCCAACGCAGGAAAAACATGGCCTCCGGTACCGCCAGCCATCACCATCACTCGCATACTGGTAGAGTCGTTCATGCCTCCACCTCCGCATTTGATGTCCGGCATTCCACCTGCATGCGCAACAACAGTGCGATAAAACAGCAACATATGATCAGGCTACTACCACCGGCACTTACAAACGGTAATGTCAGTCCTTTTGTCGGCAGCAATCCAGAGGCGACGCCCATGTTGATAAACGCTTGTGCGGCGAGCATTACACCTATGCCTACCGCGGAAAATGCAATAAACGGCCGCTGGTTGTCGCTGCCTGCACGCGCAATAAGAAAAATCCGCCAAACAAGAACACAAAATGCCGCGACGATACTCACCGCCCCCAGCAAGCCGAACTCTTCCGCAATAATGGCGAAAATAAAATCCGTGTGCGCTTCCGGAAGGAAAAACAGTTTTTGCAAGCTATTACCCAATCCCAGCCCCAGCCATTCACCTCGCCCAAACGCAATCAACGATTGCACAAGCTGGTAACCACTGGAGAACTGATCTGCCCAGGGATCGAGAAATGTCACCAACCGCTGCCATCGGTAAGGCGACAGCACGGCGAGGATGGCGAGCCCAACGACGCCCGACAACGTCAATAAAATAAAACGAATAATTGGAACGCCGGCCATAAACATCATGGCACCTGCAGTGATGCATAAGACAACCGCACTCCCAAAATCCGGCTCTAAAAGTAGTAACAGAACGAAGGCACCAAGAATTCCGATCAACTTGAAAAATGCACTCCATCGGGTTTGGAATTCACCGATGCGCCGGGCGAGAAAACTAGCGAAAAAAATAATGAAACAGAATTTGGCCACTTCTGATGCCTGTACGGAAATAGGACCCAATGAAAACCAGCGCTGCGCGCCGTTAACACTTTTGCCCACGCCGGGAATCAGCACCGCGACAAGCAAACCCATACCGACCAGCAATAATAAAATCGCCGAACGATTCCAAACATCTACCGGCAAGCTGTACACCAGAAAACCGCACACCATAGCCAACAACAGAAAAATCAGATGGCGCTTAACGAAGTACCAGGGGTCGCCATAAACTTGCGCGGCAAAATCAATAGATGCAGACGCAACCATGATCACCCCAAAAGACGCCAATCCCAAAGCGACCAGCAACAAAGTCCAGTCCAGCGATGGCTTGCGCGGCACCAACCACGGACGCACAGTGATATTCAGGGTCGACATAAACGCTCCGCGATAATACGGAACTGCTCGCCGCGATCTTCATAATTTTTAAACATGTCGAGACTGGCGCACGCTGGAGATAAAAGAACGAT
>DJFQ01000055.1:15642-19315 GCA_002432095.1 Marinagarivorans sp. UBA5868
CCTTTACCGTCGCCTCCGGCGATCAACACAATATTGGCTCGTCCGGTCGCCAAACCTTTGAGCGCAGCTTCGGTTGCTCCGATATTGGTTGCCTTGGAGTCATTGACGAAATCAATTCCATTTTTCTGTGCCACCCACTGACAGCGATGAGGCAAGCCAGAAAACGCTCGGAGAGCTGCCAACATAGCCTCTTCCGCAAGTCCCACGGCCCGTCCTAACGCCAGCGCCGCTAAAGCATTGGCAAAATTATGCAAGCCGCGAATTTTTAATTCATGTCCGCCAATCAACATCCGAAGCCCATGCGCAAGAAACTTTTGATCATCTTGCTGGTGCAAACCAAAATCCTTTAAATCCGGCTCGCCCGTCGTAAACCGAGTGATCTGCGCGCCCTGGGCCATCGGCGGATGCGTCAAGGCATCATCGCGATTGATGACCAGATGTGTCGCGTGCATATAAATTCGTTGTTTCGTCCGATGATACTCGGCGAGGCTGTCATAACGATCCATGTGATCCGGCGATACATTCAAAACCGTGGCCGCAGCGGCTTTGAGACTAAAGGTACTTTCCAGCTGAAAACTGGAAAGCTCCAACACGTACAACTCCGCCGCTTCGTCGAGCAGATCCAATGCTGGTGTCCCTAGATTCCCACCGACTTTCACCACAACACCCGCCGCTTTGGCCATTTCTCCGACCAAGGTCGTGACGGTTGTTTTGCCATTTGACCCGGTAATCGCAACAATCGGAGCTCGCGCCTGGCGTACAAATAATTCGATGTCGCCGATCACTTCCACTCCGTCGGCAAGCGCGGCAACAATTGCAGAATGCTTGCGTGGCACGCCGGGGCTCAAAATGATTTCTGTAATGCCTTGCCACTGCTGATAATCCAGCTCACCCACCATGAGCCGCACATCGGGGAATTCAGTGTGAAAACGTTCGACGCTCTCCAATTTAGGCGCTTTATCCGCCACCGCAAATGCACGACCTTGGCGCGCCAGGTAACGGGCGACAGAAAAACCCGTCGCTCCCAACCCGACGATTAGCGCAAAACGATTTGTGGCGATCAGCGCAGCCATGGTGTTATCTCAATTTCAGGGTCGCAAGACCCACCAAAACCAGCATTACGGTAATGATCCAAAAGCGCACTATGACGCGCGGTTCTGGCCACCCTTTTAGTTCAAAATGGTGATGTAGTGGCGCCATGCGAAAAATGCGTCGCCCGGTCAGCTTGAACGAAGCTACTTGAAGGATCACCGACACGGTTTCCATAACAAAAATGCCGGACATGATAAAAAATACAATTTCATGACGGACCATGACTGCGATTACACCAAGCGCACCACCCAGCGCCAGTGCGCCGACATCCCCCATAAAAACCTGAGCGGGGTAAGTGTTAAACCACAAAAATCCCAACCCTGCACCCGCCAGCGCACCGCAAAAAACAACCAATTCGCCCGTGCCGGCGATATAAGGAATGTGGAGATAACCGGCGAACTTAGCATTACCCACCAAATAGGCGATGATGCCGAGAGCAGATCCCACCATGACAGTAGGCATGATGGCCAAACCGTCCAACCCGTCGGTTAGATTCACCGCGTTGCTCGCGCCTACCACCACGAAATACACCAACAGGATGTAACCCCAACCCAGATCAAGCGTCACATTCTTGAAAAAAGGCACATATAACTGAGTTTCCGCGGGACTCTGCGCCGTGTTATACAAAAACACTGCGACGGCAATGCCAGCGAGGGACTGCCAAAAATATTTCCAACGCGCTGGCAGCCCACGAGAATTTTTTTCGATGACTTTGCGGTAGTCATCCACCCAGCCCACCACGCCGTAGGTTGCGGTGATGAACAATACGGCCCAGACAAACCGGTTATTCAGATCCGCCCACAAAAGTACGCTGATGGTGATGGCAAACAACAGCAATGCCCCACCCATGGTGGGTGTGCCCGATTTACTCAAATGGCTTTTGGGGCCGTCATTGCGCACCGCTTGGCCAATCTGCTTTTGCACCATTTTGCGAATAAACCATGGGCCGAGCAGCAGAGAAACAAAAAGCGCAGTCATAATTCCCAGAATGCCGCGCAAAGTCAGATACTGGAAAACAGCCAGTGGACGAAAAAACTGCTCAAGATATTCGGCCAGCCAAACTAACATTCGGAAATTTCCTTCGCATCCAAAACCCGTTGCACCACTTCTTCCATTCGGGTACTGCGGGACCCTTTAATCAAAATGACGCTGTTGGCGTCGAGTCTTGTAAGCAGCGCCTCAACCAGCGCTGCTTTACTCGGAAAATTTACGCCATCGACACCAAAAGCCTCACTCGCATGCGCCGATAGCGGGCCATGTGTCCATAGCGCTGAAACATTTTTTTCTACGGCATAAACGCCGATATCGCGGTGTATCTGCGGGCCAGCTTCACCAAGCTCTCCCAAATCTCCAAGCGCCAGAATACGTGTGCCGGGGCGACCACTTAGGTAATCGATAGCGGCGCGGACGGAGCCGGGATTGGCGTTATAGGTATCGTCGATCAACGTACAATTGCGCGGCCCGGAAAAAATCTGCATCCGACCTTTTTCGCCTGTAAAATTTTCCAGACCTCGTGCAATATCCTGCAGCGCTACGCTCGCAGCAACGGCACAAGCCGATGCAGCAAGCGCGTTTGCGACATTATGTAAGCCGGGCAAAAGCAATCGCACTCGGGCGCTATCATTTCCGTAATGCAACTCAAAAGATGCGCGCCCGGCCGAGTCAAAATCAATTTGTTGCGCGTTCACAGTCGGGATGGAACCACCCTGGCCCTTCAAGGAAAACCCGATCTGGCGACAATGATTAGTTGACTCTATAAATTGCGGTGCAAACTGATCATCGAGATTAATTACCGCCGTATCGCGCTCGGTCAGGGTGCTGTAGATATCACCTTTTTCCCGCGCAATCGCCGCAAGAGAACCAAAGCCCGCAATATGCGCGGCGCTAACGTTGTTAACCAATGCGATATTGGGTTGCGCAAGCTTAACTAAGCTGGCAATTTCTCCGGGGTGGTTGGTTCCAATTTCAATAACGGCGTACTGTTGATCGACCAGATTCATCAAACTGATCGGCACGCCAATGTGGTTATTAAAATTACCCGGTGTGGCGACCACCGTCCCCGCAACCGCGAATATTTCTCGCAGTAATCCTTTCACACTGGTTTTGCCGCTACTGCCAGTCACCGTGACCAAAGTTCCATGGAACTGACGGCGCTTCAGCGCGCCTATGATTCCAAGTGCTTTGGTGGAATCGGCAACAATTAACTGAGGCACGTTCGCGGTTTCAATTTCCCGTTCCACCACCATGGCGCAAGCGCCGCGGTCTACTGCGGCGCGGGCGAAGTCGTGCCCATCAAAATGGTCACCGCGCAGTGCAACAAACAATTCACCACTGCGTAATTGGCGAGAATCTGTGCTTAAAGAATTAAATTCGGCATCTACCCCAACCAGTCGCGCATGCAGGGGTTCGATAAGATCGGTCAGGCGCATCAGGCAATTCCTCCTGCTACCGAGGGACGCCGGCGCAGCGCTTGCACCGCTTCCGCAACATCGCTGAAATCCCGTTTTTCTGTACCGATGATCTGATAGGTTTCGTGTCCTTTGCCGGCGATCAAAATCACGTCTCCGGCTTGTGCTTCCGC
>DJFQ01000253.1 GCA_002432095.1 Marinagarivorans sp. UBA5868
CTTAAAAGCGCTGCATCGCGCCGAGCAGGTGGTATCTGGCTGCTGGACGCCACCGGCACCCTGGGCTATTTCGACTCCGGCCGATACGAACAGGTAACATCCGCTGGCGCCATCAAAGGTGGCACTCTGATGGGCATGACAGAGGATGCCGATGGCAACTTGTGGATTGCCGGTAATGAGCTGTACCGCCTCGCGGACGGAGCGCTAGTCACGATAGAGATTCCCGGCGAAGGCCCGACCCTAGTGCAGTCGATGGGGGATGAACTTTGGATTGTACAAACCGCAGCCGATGGCACCAGTACCCTAAGCCGTTTACGTGGCGGTCAGTTGGAGCCCATGGATTTAAGGCGGCCTATGCGGCATATCCAGCGCATCTTTCAAGACCGCGCCGGACAGGTGTGGATTACCTCCAGCGGCTCAGGTGTTTTGCGCATCAACGGAAGTGAGATTCAGCACTTTGGCCGTACCGAAGGACTGCCCAGCGACACGGTATACGGCATTGCCGAAGACAGCGCAGGTCGCATTTGGCTCGCGACCCGGGGCGGCATAGGCCTGATTGAGCGCAACCGCGCGTTACGCTTTGACCACATCAAAGGCGCACCACAAAACGCCACAGTGCATGTCTTTGTCGATCCCAAAGATCGCCTATGGGTAACGGAGTCTGGGGTTGGTGTACACGTCATATCAGGGGACGCCCTGGTAGAAGCCGTGGCAAACAACGCTGCCGAGGTGCCTACGGAGCGGCTCACCCTTCGCGACGGCCTGCGCAGCCTGGCCTTTTCCTGGCGGCGCGGCGGCATAGCGGCAAGCCCGGATGGTACGTTGCATCTGCTCACGGAGCGCGGCTTGTCACTGATCGACCCCGCTGGCTACCGAGCGCCACTTTTTAAGGCTCCGGTCACGATCAACAGAATAGAAGTGGGCGAACAGGTCCACGGCGGCGACAATCTGGTGTTGAGTGATCGCAACAACGTCATCGAGATCAGCTACGGTGCGGTGAACCTGGTCGACGCACATCGCTTGGAATTTCGCACCCGTGTCGGCGACGAGCGCTCCCCCTGGAGCCCGCCTACAAGTGCCCGATCCGTCCGCCTGTCCAGCCTGGCACCTGGTACGCATAAATTTGAGGTTGCCGTGCGCCGTCAGGGGCAACCTTGGCTGACCGAAACCGCCACAGTCACCATTGAGGTGCCACCCTATTTTTACGAGCGCACCTGGGTGAAAAGCCTGGCAGTCCTGCTGGTTCTACTGCTAGTAGCGGGGTATTTCCGTTGGCGCATCCACCACGCGAAACAATTGGAGGCCTACCTGCGCACGACAGTGCAGGAGCGCACCGCCGAACTGCACCAAGAGGTCATAGATCGCAAACTTGCCGAATCCAAAGCTTTGGACTTGGCGCAAAACCTTGAGGAACGGGTACAAGAGCGCACCGTGGAGCTGGAATTTGCCAAGATGGCCGTGCACAAGAGCGAAGAGCGCTTCGCCCTGGCGGTGCAGGGCGCGGAAGATGGCATTTGGGATTGGGATCTCGGCCAACATACTCTGTACCTGTCGCCCCGCTGGAAAGCCATCCTCGGCTACAAGGATCACGAGTTTCCCGCCACTATCGACGCCTGGCTTGCCGCCGTACATCCAGAAGACCTGGACCTGGTGCGCGACCTGCTGATTTTTTCCGATACCCATCCGAATATCCGCCAGGAATACCGCATGAAACACAAGGATGGCCGTCAGATTTGGGTGCTGTGCCGGGGCGTGGTGATCCGCGATGAGACCTCCGGCGTAGCCCTGCGGGCGGCGGGATCCCAAACCGATATTACCCAGCGCAAGCTAACCGAGGACGCGCTGCGTGACAGCCTCACCCGCGACCCGCTTACCGAACTGCCCAATCGAGCGTTGTTTTTGGATCGCCTGGACCAGGCTCTGTTAAAGCAACGCCACCAGGAATCCCAAGTGACAGTGGTGCTCTTGGATATCGACGGCTTCAAAGCGCTTAACGAACAATATGGCCACGCTACGGGCGATGACATACTGCGTGAAGTGGCTCGCCGCATTCTCAGCTCCCTGCGTCAAACCGATACCTTGGCGCGTCTGGGCAATGATGAATTTGCACTGTTACTACTGGATATTGATGGAGAACAGCAAGCGCAGGTTGCCCTCGAGCGCATTAAAAATGTGCTTAACACGCCGATTCCAAGCGGACAACGCGACGTTGAAATGTCCTACAGCATCGGTATTAAACACCTACAGCAAGGGGAAACCCGTGCTGATGAAGTGCTCATCAGTGCCGAAAACGCCCTGCGTCACGCCAAGCAGCAGGGCGGCAACCAAGTGCAAGTCTTGGATAAAAAAACCAAAGGCCGCCGGGAATTAGAACAGGAATTATTGCAAGCCATTCATCAACATGAATTTACGCTTTATTACCAGCCACTGATTAATTTAACCAACCAGCGAATCGTCGGCGCGGAAGCTCTCGCCCGCTGGAATCACCCCAAGCGCGGCCTGCTAAGCCCGGCACATTTTATTGGCCCGCTGGAAGCCTGCGGCTTAATGGATTTGTTTAGCGATTGGGTGCTGAAAAGCTGCTGCCAACAAATTGCCCTATGGCGAAAGGAATTTGCCGATTTTTCTCTGCGGGTATCCTTCAACTTACCTGCCACCCTTTTAAACAGCCCACAATTGGTCGACCAGATTCTGGCCGCGCTTAACGCCCACGCGATTCCCGCAGAATATTTGGGCATTGAAATTGTGGAAAGCAGCTTGATCGAATCCAAC
>DJFQ01000233.1:0-6101 GCA_002432095.1 Marinagarivorans sp. UBA5868
CGGTCGGACATCACCCACATCAACATATGGGCGGATTCGGGAGATAACGAAACAAAATCCCAAAAGGTGTCGTGGGCACTTGCCGCTTGGGGCATGCCATTGTGCGGCTCCGGTTTTACCGCGTGAACCAAATCGGGAAATTTCATCGCATCCTGAATAAAAAATACCGGAATATTATTGCCAACCAAATCCCAGTTGCCTTGATCGGTATAAAACTTCACAGCAAAACCGCGCACATCGCGCGCGGTGTCCATAGAGCCACGCTCTCCGGCTACAGTGGAAAATCGCACAAAAACCGGTGTGCGTTTTCCGGCTTCGGCAAATGGCGCGGCCATGGTGTATTGGTCGAAAGCCTCATAAGACTCGAAATAACCATGCGCCGCAGACCCGCGGGCGTGGACAACGCGCTCGGGTATTCTTTCGTGGTCAAAATGGGTGAGCTTTTCCCGCAGAATAAAATCTTCCAATGCACTCGGTCCGCGTAGACCGACTTTTAAAGAATGCTGATTGTCCGCGACGGGAACGCCTTGATTGGTGGTGAGCGTTTGATTGTTACTGTCAACGCGCGCGCGGTCCAACGATGTGACGGTGGCGTTGTCACTGATTACTGGTGTGCCGCCGCCTACTTTTTCGGATGCCTGAATTTCTGACGATGTGGAGCCAGTGACGTCGGTGCCTGGTGGATTACTTGTAGCACCCATCGTTGGCAGTCTGGCAGAGTCGCCATATTCGCTGGCTTTGGTGGCATTATGGGAGAAGGCGCCGGACAGTTGCTGCTCACCGCTTTTTTTGGACAGCAAGCGTTCGCCGGTATCGTTTTGTGCTGCGATGCTGTCAGGTGGTGCGGCGGAAGGGCCAGACACCGTGCTAAGAATCGATCCCGCACCTTTTACATCTTTGAATTTATTGCCACTCATGTGCCGCACCTCAAGGGGAAAGTTGGGAGCCGACAGGGTGGGGCATGCGGGTTTGCCTATCTGTTCGGCTACCAACAGTTCACTTGTAAAGTGATCGGTTGAAAACTGCGTTCTCGAAGAATACGGATGCAAAATAAAGCTGGCATGTCACATTTTCTCAAGCCTCTGTGTATACGATACGACTTGTCATATGACCAATGCGTAATTACCCGCGCTAATTAAATAATTTCTTTTCAGCTCATATGCGTTAATACTCACATGCGTTAATAGAGAGCCATAAAATAATCAGTGATACAGAATGACCATAATGACGAAAATTATGGTCATTTATCTTTACGGATAGTGCATTTATTCCATGTCGGGCTGCGCTTTTTCTGCTTTGGTAGCAGCCTCTTTGTCAGACCCAGGTGCTGGTTCGGATGCTGGTTCAGGTACAACACCGCAAGCGATACGTGCGCCACCTCCGCCCAAGGGCTCTGGATAGTCCGAATAATTATCGTCGCCCGCATGAATCACCAGCGCCCGACCATAAAAATCTTCCAATGTTAGCCGAGGCGCAGCCAGAGGTTGGGTACTTGTGCCGGATGTATTGACGTATAAACCTGGCAGATCCCCTTTATGGCCGTCTCCCCATGGCGCTCCGTGTTTGCCACTTTTATGCGGGTCATAATGTCCCCCTGCCGCGCCGGCGGGTGTCACCTTGCCGTCTTTTTTTGCAGTGTCGCAGCTGCCTTTTTCGTGTAGATGAAATCCACGCATCCCCGGCGGCAACTCCCGCAGGTCAGGTTTGAGCTGAATGCCATGCGTGGTCTGGCTCACGGTGATAAAACCGATTTTTTCTCCCACGCCTTGGTCGGTGACAAGATGCATCGGAACCATTATTTCCGCGACCGCAGTGGACGCGACGGAGCATAAAAGTAATGTTGCAATCGTTTTCTTCATGTTTTCTCCAGGGTTTCGCTTCGAAATATTGGTGAGAGTGAATCGTTGGTGAAGATATTTGCCAAATGAGTTCCCCCAGAACCCGGCGGATGTTTTCCAACGCAATTTTTCTGCCGTATCGACCTGACATGGCAAATATATGACACATTGTTTACACCTCCAGCCATATGGACTAGCCCGCAGAAAATAATCGTCACCAAACGTTCAGATAAGCCTAAGCCGACCGGCCATTTCTCTAGATGGCTTGTGATTAATTTCCAAAAAATGCGTTTTTTACAAAGTGCGCGTCTGCCGTTTGCTGTAGAAGGTGGCTTGCTTTACAACGGAGGCGGGACATGAAGTCAAAAATTCGATTTTTTATTATTGGCAGTTTGATTTTCTTAGGCATTCTCACGGGTTGGATTATTCCCAGTAATGCGGCCGCCCTTAATACAGCAATAAATGTTGCAGGAATGGCTTATATCCGAATGCACCACATTTGATCGGTAAGTGCGCATATTTGACGCACTTTCTTCCAGGTAAGAGAGAGGGCTCACACGTTTGTATGAAGATCGTTTCGTTTGTGCGGTGGGTCACACAATAAATTGTAAACGACTGGCACCCGAACTTGCCGGACTGAGTTTGGTAAGCCAAGCTTACGCACTGGCATGTGGTGTTATGCGCCGTATCCCTTCCCCCGAGCACATGGTTGTTTCTTGATCATGTGTCATCACTCGAAACTCAGAATATGCGGCCCTGCAAAGGTGCCACGGATGTGAGGCTGTTATGTGGCTCAACGCAAAGCTGATTGCTGTATCGGTTCTTATTTCGTTGCTGATTGCGTGTAGCAACTCACCGCCGGAAGAGCCGCCAAAAGCCGAGACTCCTCCAGCCACCAATTCGTCCAGCAGTTCTAGCGGCGTAGCCTCAGTATCGAGTTCATCTTCATCCAGTTCATCCAGCTCATCGTCGTCGAGCAGTTCATCGAGCAGCAGCTCATCCAGTAGCAGTGCCGCTTCTAGCAGTTCTTCATCTGGCCTTGTGGTGACGCCTAGTAGTTCTTCTTCTAGTGCCAGTTCTTCCTCTAGTAGCAGTTCGTCCAGCAGTAGCAGTTCATCTTCAAGTAGCTCCTCGTCTGGCGGCGCCAGTTCGTCTTCGTCGAGCAGTTCGTCATCAAGCAGCTCATCTTCGGGTAATGCATTTCCAGGAGATGCAGTCCAGGGTAAAACTCAGTTCGGAACCAACTGCAGTGCATGCCACACCGATCAGATGAACGGACAGTTCACTGGAGTTCACTCTTTCAACGTCGAAAGTTTCACCTATCCCAGCGATCAGGATTACGCCGGCGAAGGTTATTCGGCATCTTCTGTGGAAGGACTGGCTGAATTTATCGCCTCCGAGATGAATAAATTTGGCGGATGCAACACGAGTTGCGCACAGAATATTGCAGCCTATTTTTGGTCCTACCGCGCCGACCCCGGTGAAAAAATTAATATCAGCAATCTCTCTTTTGACGAGTCAGGTCTCAAGCTTGATTTGAGTTGTACCCAAGGGTCCCAAAATGTCCTGTTCAAAGTGTTGGATCCACAGGCCCTGCCGGATGTCACGGACTTTGAATTTACGGCGCTAAGCTCGCGTGCAGACGGTTTAAAAACGGTTGAGTTGAACAGTATCGCGACACTCGGAGAGCGCGGTGAAATTGCTTTGGTTGGTGAGGGAAGCAATATTTGGGGAAGCGAAATTTGGTTTAACTCTCTCTCCGAAAGTATTGCGGATGGCAAATTGGATGTAACGCTGAATATCGACAGTGTTGCCAATGTTGAGCACGACTATGCCAAGGTCGGAATATTGGTGTCGAGTACGAATGATCTGTCTGGGCAATTGTTGTTCTTGCACTGGTCCGGTCGCAGCGGTTTGGCGGAGGACAGTGGAAATGGCGCTTTAACGGGTTACAGTTTGCTTCTCTCCAAACCTGAGGCGGCTGACTTTACGCCCACACCCACAACGCTGCGTGTGGCCTACGAGGCGGGCGCTTTAAAAGTTGGCGGCTGTTACGGCTGCGCCTCACCCACCATGCAGGCAGCTGCGCGCAGCGTAAATTTTGTGCCCAAGCGCATATTTATTGTCGCGAGCTCGCACGATGCGCCGGCCATTCTCGCTAATGTGTCGGTGGTCAATTCCCATCGTCCCGCGAGTTCCTCGGGTGCCATTTATGAAACACAAATGGCCTGTGGTTCGACTCCAGTTTCCCTGCAGATTCCCGATTCGCTTTTGCGCGCTTTTTCCCAATTAAAATTGGTGGTGTTCAGCAGCGGTGATGAATTCTTGATGGAACAAACAGCTGGCAAAACTTGGTCGACAAATGCCAGCTGCGAATTGCGCGATGGGTTGCTTGAGCCTAAATTGCGTCGCCTCTCGGAGCAGCAGATCATGAATTCACTGCGCGATATTTTCGGCGATATTTTCTCCAATGACGTACGCCCTAATATGGAAGATGGCACCAAGCTGATCGGCATGAATACCCTGGCAGACCGGCTGAACATTAATACCATTAACCTCGAACGCCTTTACGATTCCTCTCGCGATTTAGTGAAGGTGATTCTGGAGCGCAACAGTACAGTCAGTGGGTGTGCCAAGAACGTTTCTTCCGCATGTGTGACGACTTTGCTGAGTGAGTTTGGTACGCAGCTGTGGCGCCGCCCCTTAACCACGCAAGAGCGCAGTGAGTTGGCCGGCCTGCTTGCGCAGTTCACCTCCAATGAAAGTGCATTGGAATTTACTCTCAATAGTTTGATTCTGAGTTCCAATTTTCTTTTCCGTAGTGAAATCGGCGATGAGCAAAATGGTGTGCGTATTCTCGACAATTATGAAATTGTCACCTTGCTCGCCTACACAATTTGGAACTCCACTCCGGACGCAACCTTGCTGACGCTTGCGCAAAAGAGTTCGCCCCTCACCGCAACAGAGTTGCAGACGCAGGTCGACCGCATGTTCGCCAGCCCCAAGGCTGACGCCGCACTTGTAGAAATCTACAAAGACTATTTGAAATTGGAAATGGCGCTGACCAATGAAAAGGATGAAGAATTTGGTTTTACCGATACAGTGCGCGGAGAATTGATGCGCAGTGCGGAGATGATGCTGACAGATTTGATCTCCGCGGACGCAGGTTATATGGACGTGTTTTCCGGTAATCGCTTTTATGTCAGCCGCACCGTGCAAAGCTTTTTTAATACCACGGCGGCCAGCGACCAGTTGCAGGTTACGGCGATGGATTCGTCCCAGCGTCACGGTGTGTTGAACCATCCGATCTTTCTCGCTGCACACTCCACGTTGACTCATTCGGGCATTATTAAGCGCGGGGTATTTGCCCTGGAGCAAATGATGTGTGAACCCCTGGGCGCTCCGCCCACGGAAGTGGAAAGTCAAGAACCTCCTGCGCACCTGGACCCGGCAACGACATCCGAGCGCGAGTTACTCCAGATTGTTCACAGCTCCCAACCGGGCTGTATTGGTTGCCACAAATTTATCGATCCCGCGGGATTCGGTTTTGAAAATTTTGATGCTGTTGGCCGTTACCGTACACACGAAAAAACTATTGTCCCCATCGACGCATCAGGGATATTGGAAACCGCTGGCGGTACGCGATTGGTTTATTCCGACAGCGCCGAATACGCGGAGCAATTGACCAGCTCGGAGCAGATGCGCAGCTGTGTATCGCGACGTTTTCTCGAGCATTATCTCAGTCAGGAACTACCGGCGAATGCTTGTGAATTGCAGAAATATCAAGAGCAGTTGGATAGCCGCGGGCACACGGTCAAGAGCTTATTGGATTCGTTGATCCGGCTGGAAAGTTTTACCAAGCGCAAGTCTTTGCAATAGGTGGTTTATGAGTAATATCAACGCAAATATTTCGCGCCGCGATCTGATCAGAGCTCTGACTGGAATCGGCCTTGTTTCCACGCTGCGCGCAGAGGAGTTACTCGCCCAGAACGGCACTGCGCCTTACCGGGTTTTATTGGTGGCATTGCAGCACGGTTGGGGAATTTCGGGTGGCAGCAATCAAGTGATGGAAGGCGATGCGACCAATTTCAGTTTTCCACCAGGTCTGGCGCCGCTGGATAATATTAAAGATCAATGCGTGGTGATCGACGGTCTGCTGACTTTGGGTCACTGGGGAAATAATCACGATCTCTCTTATGCAGATATTTTCACCGGTGGTGTTCCCATGGGTGAAACAGCTTCCTCCTACGACAGCCATATGCC
>DJFQ01000233.1:6241-11661 GCA_002432095.1 Marinagarivorans sp. UBA5868
GCGGAAGCGATGTTGGTCAACAGTATTTTCAGCACCATACGCAATCCCGCACAAAGACAAATGGCGGCGCTGGCAGGTAGCGAACAGGAAAAAATCCGCCGCTATCTGCAGGCGATCAACAGTGTTGAGGACAAGCGCAAACCGGTGGTTGCATTTAACGGCGGTTATACACTTTCGGATATTCCCGTAAAAGGACAAAACCGACTGGCGGATGTCGAGCACTATCTGGATATGATCAAGGTGGCGTTTGCCAATAATCTCACCACCACAGCGGTGCTGGGTATCGGTGATATTCACAGCATTTCCCAGTTCCACCACGAGCACGCCCACGCGGACACGGACGTCTGGTGGGATACACGCATTGATTTTGCGTCCAGCATCGCCAATTTCGCTCGCAGTCTCGCCGCAATAACCGATGTGGACGGCCGTTCATTATTGGATAACACGTTGATCGTTTTGACTGGCGAAGTCGGCGATGGACGCCACGATGTATTGCGCAAAGGTCATATTCTGGTGGGTGGGGGCAGCCGAATTCAGACCGGTCGCTATATGAAGTTGGATGTCGTTGAGGGTCAGGCAAATATCGATAAATTAATGCGCGAGGATGCAAAAGGCATTGCCCAGCCGCAAATTAATTTCGGTAACAAAAGAGCCATGCGGGTTGGGTCGCGCACTAATGCGGATTTATTGCGTGACATAGGCAACATCGCGGGTCTTAGTCTCAACGAGTTCGGCCTGCCGACACAGAACAAAGGCTACATCCTTTTATAAAATCTTGCCGAGGGTAGGGCGGTTCTTACCCATCTGGCCACTGGCTACCGGCGCGAATGGTCCCTACAATGGCCGCCATTTGCCGGTGCCACGTATGTTGTCTTCCGAAGTCGTCGGTTATATCGCCGCGTTTTTCACCACTTTCTCATTCGCTCCCCAGGCTTTCTTGACTTTGCGCACGCGGGATACCAGTGCGTTATCCCTCGGTATGTACAGTATGTTCGTCACAGGTGTTGCCATATGGTTGGTTTATGGCGCCTTAAAAGCCGATTGGATTATCGTAATGGCCAATGGGCTAACGTTGATGTTGGCGATGCCGATATTGGGTATGAAAATTTACAATCGCCTTTGGGGAAACGAGCGCCCATTATAATTTTTGGGTGAGATCCACCGCAAAAGGGGGGCACTATGCCGAGAGTTGTCCGGTACAAGGTTTACCAGTTCGGAATTGTAATCGCCTGTTTACGAGGGCTATGGATTTATCTGGCGGTTATAACGAGCTTGCTGAGCGGTTGTGCGAATTTCCTAAAGCCAAATTTGCAAACAGAACTGGTGTCATTGCGCAGCGGATCCTATCAGCTCGACCGTAAACATGTGACGGTATTGTTTAAGTCGATCATATGGGCTTTTCGAAATTCGTAGGGCGCTTTAACGAGGTTGATGCGACCTTGGATTTTGATGCGAAAAATATCGGCGCTTCTCGCCTGGAAGCGGTGATTAATATGGCCAGTGTCGATGTGAATAACGAAAGCTTTGCTGCCACCCTGCGCGGGTCTCAATGGTTCAATACCGCGCAATTTCCGCAGGCCGTTTTTAAAACGGTGCAGGTTGTGAATATTTCTGGAAATAATGTGGATTTCGCTGGTGAACTGACTTTTCTTGGGACCACTCGCCCAGTTACCCTCAGCGTTCACTTTAACGGCGGCGCCACCAATCTGCTGACTTACAAATACACCATCGGCTTTGCCGCCAGTAGCTTATTCAAGCGTTCCGACTTCGGTCTCGATAACCACATCCCATTAATCGGCGATGAAATAGAAATCGAAGTGCACGCAGAGTTTATGAAGAACTGATTTGAGGTCTACAGCGCACCGATTCGCGCGGCGTTGGGCTGATTGATGGTGTGCAGGCGGGCGGTAATAGCTTTCTCCATGCCGGTTTTATCCAGCCCCGCCTCAGCTAACTGTTTTGGCCGGCTGGCGTGTTCAATGAAGTGATCTGGGATGCCGAGAATAAGCAGTGGTTTAACCAAGCCCTGGGCAGCCAAAAATTCCGCCACCGCCGCACCCGCGCCGCCCGCGGTACTGCCTTCCTCCATCGTAACGATCAAGTCGCACTGAGTCGCGGCCTGGAGGACCATTTGCGTGTCCAAAGGCTTAATCCAGCGCATGTCGTAAAGGCTGTAGCCATATTGCTCCGCCACTTCCTTGGCATCGGCCAAAAGCGCGCCGAAATTAAGGATGGCAACCTGCCTGCCGCGAAGAATCTGCCTGCCTTGGCCAATCGGCAGACGTTGCCACTCCTGCTGAATGGCTTCGCCGGGGCCGGTGCCGCGGGGATAGCGAACGGCGGCGGGACCTGCGTATTGGTAGGCGGTGGCGAGTAGTTGGTGGCACTCGTTTTCATCGCTCGGTGCCGCTAGGATCAAGTTGGGTACGCAACGCAAAAAGCTGATATCAAAACAGCCGGAGTGCGTCGGTCCGTCTTCCCCCACCAGGCCCGCGCGGTCAATGGCGAAAGTCACGTCCAAATTCTGCAGCGCCACATCGTGGACCAGTTGGTCGTAAGCGCGCTGCAAAAAGGTGGAGTAAATAGCCACTACCGGCTTGAACCCCTCACATGCCAATCCCGCCGCAAGAGTCACCGCGTGTTGCTCGGCGATGGCGACATCGTAAAAACGCTCGGGAAATTTGCGGCTGAATTCCACCATGCCAGAGCCTTCGCACATGGCGGGGGTGATGGCGATCAATTTGCGGTCGCGGCCGGCGGTGTGACACAGCCAGTTGCCGAAAATGTCCTGATATTTGATCTTGCTGGTGCCGGAAGCCTGGGCTTTGCCGCGGCTTTTCGGTTCGATTTTGTTGAGCGCGTGATAACCAACCGGATCGCGCTCTGCAGGCGCAAAGCCTTTGCCCTTTTGCGTGATCACATGCAGCAGCTTAGCGCCCGGAATATCGCTGAGGTTGCGCAGGTCATGCGTCAGCCGGGGTATGTCGTGGCCGTCGATGGGACCGACATAATAAAAACCGAGTTCTTCAAACAAGGTGCTTGGCGACACCATGCCTTTCATATGTTCTTCCGCTTTGCGCGCCAGCTCGCGCGCCTGCGGCAGTCCGCCGAGGACCTTTTTGCCGCTCTCGCGCAGGCTTGTGTAGAACTTACTGGCCCAGATGCGCGAGAAATAGGTTGCCAAGCCGCCGACGTTCGGCGAGATCGACATGTTGTTGTCGTTGAGCACTACCAGCAGGTCGGCTTTGGTATGGGCGGCATGGTTGAGCGCTTCAAATGCCATACCTGCCGTCATGGCACCGTCACCAATCACCGCTACCGTTTTGTGGCGCTGTTCGAGATCGCGGTTAGCCAGGGCCATGCCGAGTGCTGCGCTGATAGACGTGCTCGAATGGCCCACGCCAAAAGTGTCATAGGGACTTTCGCTGCGCTTGGGAAATCCGGCGAGACCTTCCGCTTGGCGGATAGTGGCCATCTGTTCGCGCCGGCCGGTGAGAATTTTGTGGGGATAGGTTTGATGACCCACGTCCCACACGATTCGGTCTTCGGGGGTGTTGAATACATAGTGCAGGGCGATGGTCAGCTCCACCACGCCCAAGCCGGCACCAAAATGGCCGCCGGTCTGGCCGACGGTATAAAGCAAAAATTCCCGCAGTTCCTCCGCCAGTTGTGGCAGTTGTTTCTCGCTGAGCACGCGCAGATCGGCACCGCTATTCACGGTGTCGAGCAGTGGCGTCTGGGGCCGTTGCAGGGGAATTTCATCAAACATGCTGGCGCGGGTTCCCGGCATTCAGTGGTAACCGGGCATTCTATTGATTAGCCCGGGGCATTAAAAGCGCGAATAGAGGAATTGGTGAGGCAGTTGGTTGAATGAAAGCTTGTGACTGATTTGACCATATGCGGATCATTTCAGCCGTTCAAGCTGCGTCCACGTCGACCCGCGCGCCGTCATCCAGACGTAACATTGTGAGCTTACCGCCCCAGACACACCCCGTATCGAGGGCGATAAAACGCGGTTTACCGGTGCGACCCTCCAGCGCGGCCCAATGGCCGAAGAGAAATACGGTGTGGCGATCGGCATCCAATCGCGGATAGTCATACCAGGGTCGCATGCCTGGTGGTGCTTGGTCGCTGCCCTTTTTGGCAGCGAAGTCGAGAGTGCCATCGGGCGCGACAAAGCGCATTCGCGTGCAGTAGTTGACGATCACCCGCAGTCGCTCGTTGCCAGTGAGGCCCGGCTCCCAGCGCGCCGGCTCGTTGCCGTACATCTGCTGAAGAAACTCCCGGTAGTCTGGTTGGCGCAAGCGCGCAGTGACTTCCGCCGCGTAGCCCGCTGCCTCCGCCGCAGTCCATATATGTGGGATGCCGGCGTGACACAGCACGTAGGGACCGTGCCGGTGAATCAATGGTTGGCGGCGCAACCAGTCGAGTAGTTCGTCTCGGTCTGGGGCATCAAGAACGTCGCGTAGGGTGTCCTTTTTCCCCGGCTTACGCGCTTGGGCGTCCACCCCCAGCAAGTGCAAGTCGTGATTGCCGAGAACGGTTAGAGCGCGATCGCCAAGGTTTTTGATAAAGCGCAGAGTGCTGAGGTTGTCCGGGCCGCGATTCACTAGGTCGCCGGCCAGCCAAAGTTGGTCGTGAGCGGGATCGAATGCCGCCTTGTCCAAAAGCCGACGGAATGCGTCGTAGCATCCTTGTATGTCGCCGATAACGTAAGTCGCCATGATCAGTGACTATCCAACGCAAAACCATCCATCGCAAAACTACCCACCGCAAAGTGGATAGAGCAGACGCTAACGATTGAATGAGTGTGAGCCAACATCATTAATGCAGCAGGTGCGGCGGCACCAGCGCGAACACGGGAATCGGCGCCTCAAATGAGGTGCCGGAGGTGGTGCGCATCTGGTAGGTGCCGGTCATGGTGCCGGTTTCGGTGGGCAACACCACACCACTGCTATAGGTGTAGCTGGCGCCTGGTTCCAGGGTGGGTTGCTGGCCGACGACGCCCATACCTTTGACTTCCTGCACCGCGTTATTGCCATCGGTGATCACCCAGTGACGGCTGATCAATTGTGCTTCCTCGGCGCCGCGGTTGGTCAAGGTGATGGTATAGCTGAAGACAAAACGATCCTCATCTGGCACGGATTGCTCGACCAGATATTGGGTTTTCACCGTGATGTCGATGGGGTGGTTCATAGGGAAGTAGCTCCGCTGGAGCGGAGGGATTGTAAATGGTTTGCCAGGGTCACGTAATCCCGCACGCTCAGGTTTTCTGGGCGTTGCTGTGGATCGATGTGAACCTGCTGCCACATGTCCGCATCGGGCAGCCATTGTTTCAGCGCGTTGCGCAGAGTTTTACGACGCTGCTGAAAAGCGGATTTCACCAGGTTGTCCAGTAATTTGGGGTCTTCGGCGGGAAA
>DJFQ01000097.1:0-5325 GCA_002432095.1 Marinagarivorans sp. UBA5868
CTCACCTCCACCGCCATCGTCATGCAGGTGCTGGCCGAGCGCGGTGATATTGCCGAGCCGCGAGGTCAGCGCATCGTCTCCATTCTGCTGTTTGAAGATCTTTTGATTGTGCCGTTGCTGGCCGTGGTGGCATTCCTCGCTCCCACCGATATCGCCCACGCGCCCTCCTCGCCGTTATGGCAGCGCCTGGGCATCGCTGCCCTGTCGTTCGGCGCTTTGGTGGCCATCGGCCTTTGGCTGCTCAACCCTTTATTCCGTGTATTGGCACAGGCGAAAGCTCGGGAGGTGATGACCGCCGCCGCCCTTCTTGTGGTCCTGGGTGCAGCATTGCTGATGGAATTAGGTGGGTTGTCCATGGCCATGGGCGCTTTTGTGGCCGGTGTTTTATTGTCGGAATCCACCTTTCGCCATCAACTGGAAGCCGATATAGAGCCTTTCCGCGGTCTGTTGCTGGGTCTGTTTTTCCTCGGTGTGGGCATGGCGCTGAACCTGGATGTGGTGGCAAAAAACTGGGTGCTGATTGCATCCAGCGTAGTGGCGCTGATGGGTGTGAAAGCGCTGTGCATTTATGCGGTCGCGCGTCTGGCCAAAAGTAGTCACACAGATGCCATGGACCGGGCGGTGCTGATGGCGCAGGGTGGAGAATTTGCTTTTGTACTGTTTACCGAGGCGCTCAAATTGAACGTTATCAACGCCGAGGTTAACGCTAATATGACCGCCATAGTGGTGTTGTCCATGGCACTTACTCCGCTCGCTCTACTGCTCTACAAACGCTTTGCCCGCACGCAGACGGTTTCCATGGACGGTATCGAAGCGGCCCATGATCTGCAGGGCAATGTTCTGATTATCGGCTTCGGTCGCGTGGGGCAGATTGCCAGCCAGGCGCCGCTTGCGCAGGGTGCAAAACTTTCCATCATAGATATAGATCCGGAAGTGATCCGCGCCGTGGAGCCCTATGGATTTAAAGTGTATTACGGTGATGGCGCCCGCTCGGACATATTGCATGCCGCCGGTGCCCACCATGCGCGCGCCATTATTATCTGTGTGGACGATAAAAAAGCCGCAACCCGTATAGTCGAAAGCGTGAGACACAACTGTCCGCAGGTAAAAGTGTTGGTGCGCGCTTTCGACCGCGAACACGCGCTGGAACTCGTCAAACACGATGCCGATTACATAGTTCGGGAAACCTTCGAATCCGCCCTGCTCCTCGGGCGTCAGGCCGTATTGTCGCTAGGAGCCTCCGAGCTCGAAACGGATGCGGTGATCGATCAGGTGCGCAAGCGCGATGCCGAGCGTTTTACTCTGGAAACATCGGGTGGTCTGTTTGCCGGGCGGGCGTTGGTGTTGGGGAATATAGAAAGAATTGACCCACCCGATCACGAAGCTCGCGCCGGCTCCTAGTGGATTGTCTGCCTCAAACGTCGCTCACCTGACCCACCACCCTCGCTTCGGTCAATTCGGGTGAGCATATTTCAATAAACCTGTAAGCAAAGCGCCGCAGCAAATGCCCCTTGCGCACTGCCAGTTTGGTTTGATTTTCCAGAAACAAATGACTGCCGTCCAATAATTGCAGCGCTGTATCGCGCTCTGGGGAAAATGCGACAGCGGCAATAATGCCTATGCCCAAATCCAGCTCTACATAGGACTTAATCACATCCGCATCCAGGGCGGACATAATAATATCGGGCGTGAGCCCCGCCTCCTGAAAAACCTTTTCCACTCGTGCCCGACCAGTAAAACCCTCGTGGTAAGTGATAATCGGATATTCGGCTATGGCCTCCAAAGTTAATTTCTTCAATGAGGCCAGCGCATGGTTTTTGGGAACCACCACCGCATGACGCCACGTGTAGAGTGGAAATGCCGCCAGCTCTTCCATTTCCCCCAGAGACTCCGTCGCAAGGCCTATATCCGCCTCCCCCTCCAATAACAGCTGGGCGATTTCTTTAGGGCTGCCTTGATGTAACCGCAGGTGAACCTTGGGATATTGTTTTTTAAAAGCCGTAATTACTCGGGGCAGAATATAACGCGCTTGGGTGTGGGTCGCGGCGATGGTGAGTTGGCCTGCGTCCTGCTGGCTGTATTGGTCTGCCAGATTTTTAATATTGTTGGCGTCCAGCAACATGCGTTCCACTAACTTCAACATTTCTCGTCCCGGATCCGTCAGACCCAGCAGGCGCTTGCCCTTTCGTACATAAAGCTCCACACCCAGCTCATCCTCCAGATCCTTGATGTGTTTCGAAACCCCGGATTGTGAGGTGTGCAGCACATTGGCGACCTCCGTTAAATTAAAGTTTTGCCGAACCGTTTCCCGGACTATGCGCAATTGTTGAAAATTCACCGGTCACCTGTCATTGCTGTTCAAATCATTCAGCCGCAAAAAAAATTATTTGGCTGTCCTTGGCCCGGCAGATTAGCATTAGCGACAACGCGCAGCTCATAATATGTTGCACTAAGCTTATGCCCAGGCATTTATCTATTTTGAAGAAATATTTTAGAGTTGGTGGGCCGCGCATAAACTTGTGAACCGGGATGCAAGTTGAGCAAACGCTCCTGAGATCTTGGCAGTTCCACATGGATCACATCGTCCGCCAGCGCATGGCGCAACTCGATGCGCAGAACTGCGCCGGCCGTACTAATGTTGTCAATTACTGCGGAAATAAATCCCTCTCCCGGAAGTGCCTGCAGCTCTATATCGTGCGGCCGTACATAGGCGACCGCTGCATGATCGCGAACCTGGGGATGTTCCGGCGCCGGCAATTTGATTTCACCTATGTGTGCCCAGCCCTCATTGACGCGGCTGTGAAATAAATTCACCTGACCGATAAAGTCGTAAACAAAAGGTGTGGCAGGATTGTTATAAACCTCATCGGGAGTACCAATCTGCTCAATTTTGCCTTTATTCAAAACCACGATCCGGTCCGCCACTTCCATCGCTTCTTCCTGATCGTGGGTGACAAAAATCGAGGTGATATGCAATTCGTCGTGCAAACGGCGCAACCAGCGGCGTAGATCTTTACGCACTTTTGCATCGAGGGCACCAAAAGGTTCATCCAGCAATAAAACTTTTGGCTCCACTGCCAGGGCACGTGCCAGTGCTATACGTTGACGCTGACCGCCGGAAAGTTGATCAGGATAACGATCCGCCAACCAATCCAATTGGACCAGTTTTAATAGGTCATGTACACGTTCAGCGATCTCCTTTTTGTCGGGCCGCTTTCCACGTGGGCGCACGGAGAGGCCGAACGCGACATTGTCAAATACAGTCATATGGCGGAAGAGCGCGTAATGTTGGAAAACGAAGCCTACCTGACGCTGACGCACATGCACATGAGTAGCATCCTCGCCATGGAAATGCACCACTCCGCCATCGGGATTTTCCAGGCCGGCAATAATTCGCAACAATGTTGTTTTGCCGCAGCCGGACGGACCGAGAAGCGCCACCAGTTCACCGGTGGGAAAACTCAGCGACACATTATCCAAAGCGGTAAACTCGCCGAATTGTTTTTGAATATTTTTAACTTCGATGCTCATAATCTCTCTCGATAAAATCCGTCTGTTAAATTTCCTGCAATGCTGCACGCGCAGCCCTTTCTCGATCACGAGTGTGCTGCCATTCCAGGAACGATTTCACCACCAGTGTTACCAACGCCAGGCCGGCAAGTATGGACGCGGCAGCAAAGGACGCCGCGAATTGATATTCGTTGTAGAGGATTTCGATATGCAACGGCAAGGTATTGGTCTGACCGCGAATATGTCCTGACACCACCGATACTGCGCCGAACTCACCCATTGCTCGGGCATTACACAAAATAATGCCGTACAACAGCCCCCATTTGATTGAGGGTACTGTCACCCGCCAGAACGTCTGCCAACCGCCGGCACCGAGGGTAAGTGAAGCTTCCTCATAAGATGTGCCCTGCTCTTCCATCAGAGGAATCAATTCCCGCGCAACAAAAGGAAATGTCACAAATATGGTGGCCAGCACAATACCGGGCACGGCGAAAATGATTTTCAGATCATGGTCTGCCAGCCACGGACCAAACCAACCCTGGGCGCCAAACAGCAGAACATAAATGAGGCCGGCGACAACTGGCGATACGGCGAACGGCAAGTCGATCAACGTGATTAGCGCGTGTTTGCCATGAAAGCGGAATTTGGTGATGGCCCATGCAGCGGATACGCCGAAAATAACATTTAACGGTACGCTGATTGCGGCGGCGAGCAGTGTGAGCTTCACTGCATGCCAGGCGTCCGGTTCGCTGAGCGACGCAAAATAAACCTCGATGCCCTTGGAAAAAGCTTCCTTAAATACCGCCACCAAAGGCATCACCAAAAACAGCGCCAGGAAAACCAAAGCGATGGTAATCAATATAAATTGGACCCAGAAAGGTTCGCTCACCGCATGATTAATGCGCGTTGCGCGACGCCCCAAAGAAGAAACAGTCCCCACCATATCAACCTCCTGCCCGCTTGCTGCTCCAATGCTGCAACATGTTGATCAGCAACAGGAGGACGAATGAGAATGTCAGCAATACCACCGCCAGAGCGGCAGCGCCGGCATAGTTGTATTGTTCGAGTTTGGTAACAATCAGCAGCGGTGTGATTTCGGTTTTAAAAGGCATATTGCCACTGATAAAAACGACTGATCCGTATTCGCCCACTGCCCGTGCAAAAGACAGGGCAAAGCCAGTCAATAATGCGGGTAGCAGAGCCGGCAGCAGAATTCTGCGGAAAGTATGCCAACGGCTGGCACCAAGACTGGCGGCGGCTTCTTCGATTTCTTTTTCAAGTTCTTCGAGCACAGGCTGAACGGTGCGTACCACGAAGGGTAAACCGATAAACGTCAGCGCCACCACAACACCCAGAGGGGCATAGGCGACTTTAATGTTAAACGGCGTTAACCATTGGCCGATCCATCCTTGCGGCGCATAGAGGGTTGTCAACGCAATCCCAGCCACAGCAGTGGGTAGCGCAAAAGGAAGATCCACCAGCGCATCCACAACTTTTTTGCCAAAAAAGTGATAGCGCACCAGCACCCAGGCGACGATAAAGCCAAAAACGAGATTGATGCTGGCACCAATGAATGCAGCACCAAGACTCAGGCGATAACTCGCTACGGCCTGCGGGTCCAGAACGGTGTCCCAGAATTGCGACCAGGTTAAGGTAAAGGCTTTGGCAAATAGTGCTGCCAACGGAATGAACACGATTAAGCTTGCGTAGAATGCGGCAAAGCCCAACGATAATCCGAAGCCAGGTATAACGGAGGGTTTTCTTAACGAGCGCATGAATTGTCAGCTTTTATGTTGTTGGAAAATCCGCACAGGT
>DJFQ01000097.1:5421-16544 GCA_002432095.1 Marinagarivorans sp. UBA5868
CGGTAGAAATTCTTACCGGCAATCTCCTGTCCTTCTTTGCTGTAGAGAAACTTCAGATAAGCTTCCGCAACTTTACGGGTACCGTTTTTATCAGCGACCTTATCAACGACTGTCACCGGAGGTTCCGCGAGGATGGATAGAGAAGGTACGATGGTTTCGAATTTTCCTTCGCCAAATTCTTTAGCGGCCAGGAGAGCCTCGTTTTCCCAGGAAAGGAATACGTCGCCAATTTCCCGCTGGGCAAAAGTAGTCAGACTGCCTCTTGCACCTGAGTCCAGAACGGGAACATTTTTGTACAACTGAGCAACGAATTCGCGCGCTTTCTCATTCGATCCATATTTCTTTTTGGCAAATGCCCAAGCCGCCAGATAATTCCACCGTGCACCACCAGAGGTTTTGGGATTCGGGGTGATCACCTGAACACCGGGCTTGACCAGATCATCCCAGTCTTTGATATTTTTCGGGTTGCCTTTGCGCACCAGAAATACAATGGTGGATGTGTAGGGAGCGCTGTTGTTGGGCAGGCGGGATTGCCAGTTTTCCGGAATCAAACCAGCTTCGGCATGCAACGCGTCTATATCGTATGCCAGGGCCAAAGTAACAACGTCTGCCGCCAAGCCGTCAATAACGGAACGCGCTTGTTTGCCCGAGCCACCGTGAGACTGGCTGATAGTGACTTTCTGTTTTTCCGTTTTCTGCCAATAATCGGCGAAGGCTTTATTGAATTCAGCATAAAGCTCCCGTGTCGGATCATATGACACGTTGAGCAATTTGACTTCCGACTGCGCCAGAGCTGCCGTGCTGACGGAGAGGCCGAGCGTAAGTACCAGTAAGGACTTTTTTAAATTCTTAATTAACATTGAAGCTTTCCTTTATTGAAGACCGCTACCAAATAGCGTGAAATAACGTGTGATGTTTAGGCTTATATTCTTAACGGCAGGCCGGGTGATTAATTAAAAGTCGTAGCGAAAGCCCACTGACAAGCCTGTGGCGGTTTCACCTGCCACGGTTGCAATGGCATCGCCGTAACCACCACCGCCGGTGATCCGGTAAGCTGCGGCTTCCTCGTTAACCGTCTGCGCATAGGCAAACAGAACGCGGAACTGGTTGCTGAGAACATAGTCGGCACCAACTGCCAGAAGCGTGGCACCACTATCTTCTCGATCTTTTGCGTCTAAACTGTATATCTGGGTTTTACCGATCCATTTGGCGGAGAATTTGTAACTGGCACCTGCGCCGAGCACCTGCACATCTTCATCCGCCGTTAGATTTTTAATGGTGGCCTGTTGAAACAGTCCGTTTAAGGTCAGATTATTGATTTTGTAGCGAACACCGAGGCGGATCGCATTGGAATCTTCAACGCTCTCCCACTGCTCGTGAGCAACCGCAAGATAAAGATTGCCGGCTTCATAGGCGAGCGACGTGCTATACGCGGCGGACTCATCTTCCAGGTCGGTGGCTTCTTTCACTTCAGGTGTGTAATGCAAATTGAAAACAAAACCACTGAAAGAAGGCGTGTTATAGAAAATGCCGTTTTTAAAGCGCGCATCAAAATCCTGTCCAGTGAAGGGTGCGCCGGTGCTGCTATTGAGACGCGTCAAGTTGCGCAAGTCACCGATCTGATCACCGAATACATCGACAGCAGAACGGATTTGTTTGAGTGGCGTGTCGATCTGACCAAAACGGATTCGGCCGAAACCGCCTTCCAAACCGACGAAAGTATCGCGGGCGGCCAGACTGCCGCTGCCATTGTCATAGTTGATCTGGGTTTCCACCTGCAATATGCCTTTCAAGCCCTCTGCCAGATCCGTACTGGCGCGCACGCCGATACGGCTGGAGTTGCTGGAAACATTCAGATCGCTGTCTTCACCATTATCCAAAAAGTCTGCAGAGGCATGGGCGCGCCCGTAAAAATTCAGACCTGCGGTATTAGCCAGCACAGGTTGAGCGCCAGAAAAAACAACCCCAAGAGCAATATAAAAAGGTAGTGTGCGTTTCATTTTCTCTCTCTATTTAAATGTGTTCATTAAAGACGAGGAAATATTAATGAGATGGCCATATCAATCTCGCAAAGGATGTTTAAGCCGGTGCGAAACTGGCAAGGGCGACTTCGGTGGATTTAAATAACGCGATAACACTGCTACCCGGTTTTAATCCGAGTTCGTCCACGGAGGTGGTCGATACGATTGATGTAATTATTGCCTGGTGGCCAATATCCACCTCAACTTCCGAAACTACGTCGCCGCGTTTTATGCGTTTGACCGTGCCTTGAAATTGATTGCGGGCGTTGATTGCCTTGATGGTCATGTCTGCATCTCCGTTGGAAATTGGCTTGGAATGGTTGCCAATCTACCAACGGAAAGGACATTGCAGAACGAAGAAAATCTGGAAAGCTTAGAAGGAAATTGGCAATGGGGCGGTTAAGACCGGGCGATTTTGAGATCGAAACCCGGCAGGGTCATTTCAATGAAATACAGGCGGGATTCACCCGGGGCGAGCGTCATGATCAATTTTTTGATGTTTATGGAAAAGCGACATTGGCGGCTTTGTGAGATGAAAGCGCTACGTGTAATCACCGATACTGCGCCTTCGCCTCCTGCACCTCGCCGTTTTTTTCGATGACTATGCGCTCGCGCAGCCACTGCGCAAATTCAGCTTCGGCAAGGGAGCCTTCGGCCAGGCCGATATATCGCGGATAAAGCTCAATATCGTCGGCGGCCAGGCTACCGCCATTGAGCTCAATAAATACTTCGCACACAACAGCGGCGGTGCGTTTGTTGCCATCGATAAAAGGATGGTTGCGCGCCACGCCGTAGGCCAGGCTGGCCGCCAAGTCCGCAAGATCCGGCGGTGGATTACCGTAAGCATAAAGCTGTTGGGCTCTGGCAAGGGCGGAATCCAGCAGGCCTTCATCCCGTGTGCCACTGCTACCGCCGTGTTCACTGAGCTGCCGGTCATGTATTGCCAGCGCGAGGGTTTTACTGATCCAGATAATCATGGTCTATTCCCCACCTACTGAGCCAATTTGTGCAGCAAATTGCGGCGTTTTTGCATCACCTTCTCCGCCACAGCCATCTGCTCCGCGAGCGTGGGATCAAAAGCTGTGAGCTTGATACCGTCTGGAGTCTCCAGCAGGTAGAGTTCGTCGCCCTTTTCCAAGCGAAGACGTGACAAAACCTCTTTGGGCAGAATGACACCCGCAGAATTGCCGATAGATGTGATTTTAAGTTTCATAGAATCTCCAGGGGCTTGTCGTTATAACATATGGTGTAACGACGGGAAGTCTAGCACTTAGACAAAGCAAGTGGTACCAGCTTGGTTTACGAGGACAGAATATTGCTTGGCAGGTGGCAGTCCATCAAGCCATCTAGCGGGTTAAGTCTCGCTCTCGACACCCTCTGGTGTCATATGCTTCTGAAACGGGTGTTTGAAGGCCGCATAACGCCGGACCAGCCCGCTTCACGGTGGCAGCAGTGGGAAAAGCCGAGCTCTCCGTGTAGCATTCGCCCCCTTTTTGTATGGCCATAAAGCCAATCCGACCTCCGAAATAGAAGGTAAAACGATGACTTTTGAGTATGTGATTATTGGCGCCGGATATGCCGGATCAGTTTTGGCTGAGCGGATTGCCTCTCAAATGGGTAAAAAGGTGTTGTTGATCGAGCGGCGAAATCATATCGGTGGCAATTGCCATGATGTGAAAGATGACAACAACATTCTGGTTCATAAATATGGCCCTCATATCTTTCACACGGACAATAAAAAAGTATGGGATTACCTGTCGCTTTTTACTCAGTGGGATAATTATCACCACGAGGTTCTGGCGATGGTGGACGGAAAGAAGGTACCGATACCGTTTAACCTCAATACTTTGTATGAGGTGTTTCCCAAAACGTTAGCGAAGAAAATCGAAGTCAAGCTTTTGGCGAAGTACGAGTACAACACTAAGGTTCCGATTCTGGAGTTAAAGAAGGCGGATGATCCTGAGCTGAAAATGCTGGCGGATTTCATCTATGAAAAAGTTTTCGCGCATTACACCGCTAAACAGTGGGGTATGAAGCCGGAGGAGATCGACCAGGAAGTCACCGCCCGTGTCCCAGTGTTTATAGGTCGGGACAATCGCTATTTCAACGACAAATATCAGGCACTGCCAAGAGCGGGTTTTACCAGAATGTTTGAGCGGATGCTTGATCATCCCAATATTAAGTTGATGCTCAATACTGATTTTAAAGACGTTTGCGCGCTCAAAGACAATAGGTTCTTGCTGATGGGCCACGAGTTCAAAGGAACCGTTATTTTTACCGGTTGTGTTGATGAGCTCTTTGGTTATGAATTCGGGCCTCTGCCCTATCGGACCATTAACATGGTGTTTGAGACGGTTGATACTGAACGCTATCAAGAAGCCGCCACTATTAATTACCCGTTTAATTACGATTACTTGAGAATAACTGAGTTTAAATATCTGCACCCATGCCGTTCACCTAGAACTACGATTTTGAAAGAGTATCCCGCGGAATATAAACCGGGCGTCAACATACCCTATTACCCCGTTTTTACGGATGAGTGTAGGGCTAGCTATGCCAAGTATCTGGAGCGCGCAGAAAAGGTTTCGGGATTGCTGCTGGTGGGTCGCTTAGCGGAATACAAATATTACGACATGGACGATATGGTGGCGCGTGCGCTGGAAGTTTTTGATACGAGAATTGCTAATGTTTGTGCCGCTAACTGATCAAAGCCAGGTTTATATCGTCGCGCCGGCAGATCTGGCGACGGGTGGGCCGGAGTTGCTGCATCAGTTGGCGTACAAGCTTAAGCAGCGCAACATTGCTGTTAGCATGCATTATCTTCCAACTGACCATCCGAATCCGGTACACAACAATTACCGTCGTTATGGAATTGATTATGTGCGGACGATTGAGGATAAACAGGAAAATTTACTGATTGTCCCTGAAACGGTGACTGACTTTTTAAGCAACTATAACAATATTCGAAAAGCGGTGTGGTGGCTGAGTATCGACAACTACTTTGTCGAGCAGGAGACGCGGTACGGTAGGATCAATCGTTGGTTGTTGGGTAAGTTGGGTATTCAACACTACGTCGGATTTGATCGCCAATTGAAATCTGTCGATTACCACTTTTATCAATCGGAATACGCCAAGCATGCATTGTTGAGGTTGGGCATCGAAAATCTGGCATCCCTTTCGGATTATCTGAGCCAGGAATTTCTGCAAATCGAAACAGATCTTGCTAAAAAGCAGAATATCGTTGCATTCAACCCTAAAAAAGGTCGTCGCTTCACTAAAAAAATTATTAAAAAATCGTCTGGCATCGAATTTGTACCAATCGTCAATATGAATCGTAACGAAGTGATTGCGCTGTTGCAGAAGGCAAAAGTGTATATCGATTTTGGTCACCATCCAGGCAAAGACAGAATCCCTCGTGAGGCTTGCATACTAGGTTGTTGCGTAATTACCAGTAAAAAAGGCTCGGCGCGGTTTCAGGAGGATGTGCCCATAAAAGAGGATTATAAATTTCGCGACACCGTTGCAAATATTCCGAAAATTGCGGACAAAATCCGCGGTTGCTTTGATCAATTTGCAGAACGTAATCACGAGTTTGATCACTACCGAACGCTTATCAAAGCCCAGGAAGAAATATTCGATCGCGAAGTAGAGAAGATCTTTAAGCCAAGTCGGCGTTAGCAGTCGGTGACTGCTAGGAGTTTAACTCGGTGGTGGAGCGCAATCGCTTTGCAGCCGGCTTATTCCTGCGGTAAACATTCCTCACAGAGCATCTGCTCCGGCATCACGTCCTCCAGCCAATAGGGAACGGGAAACGGGTCGTCCACGGCGGTCGCTTGTTGAATATAGGGCTCAAGTATTGGTGCCATACCGCGCAGCACTTGCGTCGGCAGCGCGGAGGTGAAGCGGTACTGTTCCGCTTTATCGCCGACGACAAACGCGGTGAGCGTGCCGAAATGATTGTCGCCGAGATAGAACACAAAAGTTGCGGTTCGGCTTAAGGCGCGACCGGTGATACGTTGACCGCCGGCAGTGGATACCAAACGGTTGTCTCCGGTACCGGTTTTGCCACCTAGGTTCAGCTCGCTGCCGTTTGCCATGCGGTACGCGCCGCGTAGTCGCCGGCCGGTGCCGCGGGTTACCACATCAGCAAGTGCCGATTTAAGCGCTTGCGCCACTTCCCTGTGCATGACCGTCTCGGCGGGTGACGGCATATTGGTCACGTGTGTTTCGTACGGCGTGTTAGCAGCAAACACCAAACGGCGAATGCGCCGTGGCGCAATACGCTCTCCGCCGTTCATGATAATGCCCATGAATTCCGCCAACGCTGCCGGGCGATCACCCGAGCTGCCCAGGGCGGTGGCAAGGGATGGCACTAGGTGCTCAAAAGGGAAGCCCAGGCGGTGCCATCTTCGGTGCAGCTCGGCAAAGGCTTCTACCTCCAACATACTGCGCACTCGGCTGTCTCTGGCATTGCGCGCGCGGGTACGGTTGAGCCAACGGTAAATCTCCTGCCGCTGGCTCGCGCTGGCGTTGATAGCGTCAGCAAAATTTGGGCGGTCGTTTTGTAATAAATAACCGACAAGCCATAGCTCTAACGGATGCACGCGGGCGAGATAACCCAAGTCCTGCAAGTTGTAGCGGCCTGGCTCGTATTGATTGTAAAGGCGCTCCAGTGTGTCGGGATCGGAGGTTTCGTCCAGCTGCGTATCCATAAAATGGCTGAAGGTTTCCAGATCGGCCGTTGGGTACAGATAGCGGTGAATGACAGCTGCGCGCACCGGTGTCAGACGCAGCCCCGTCAGAAAGGTATCAACACGTTCCTCGGCGCCTTTATTGGCATACTTGCTCCAAAAGCGAGACAAAAACTGAGTGCCCTCGCGATCGGCAAAACGTGCCAAAACATCTTTCCTGCGGGGGTCCGCGTCGTCTTGCATGACCGCCTGCAGGTCCTGCCACTGCTGATGCGTAATATGGCTGATCACATCGCGCAGCATGCGTACAAAAGGCAGATTGATGGATTCGTTAAGCGCTTCGCGCACGGTGGGATTACGGTTGTTGTCTTCGCGGCGAAAGTTACTGAAGGTGTGCAGCCCGCCGCCGGTGAAAAAAGATTCGCCTGGGTGCGCGGAATAGCGGTGTTCCATCGCTGCTGCCAGCATCTGCTCCAGCGACATCCCCGGCTGTGCACTGAATTGGCCTAGTACCCAGCGAGTCAGTGGGTCGCGTTCCGGGTCCTCGTTCATGCCCGCCGCCTCTTCCGCCGTTGCGGTGACGTAACTTTGGTGAAGCTCCGCAATAATTTCCAGGTACGATGCCAGCACCCTCAATTTCGCTGTGGATCCTAGTTCCAGTTTGCTGCCTTCATTTAAATCAAAGGGAATATCCGTGTTATCGGTTTGCACCCTTACCTGATTACCCTCGGCGCTGCGCTCAAACAGGGTAAAACTGTAGCGAAGGTTTTCCGCCTGCCCTGGACGCAGGAGGAAGTCGCCTACCAACCCATGAGCTTCCGCTACTGCGGGATCCCGCAGGCTGCGCAAGTGCGCGGTGATCTGTTCCTGCAAATCCCGGTTAAGGGAAGTTGCCACTTCAAGATCCATTCGATCCAGCTCGTACAGAGAAACGCCCAGCAGATTGGCCAACCGGTTGCGCACCACATTTACGCCTTTGTTGGTAATGGCCGGGACCACCGCTGGCTGAAGGCGAAAATGGCGAAACTCGAGGCTTTGTGCCAGACCGGATTCGGCCAGTTCGGTGCTTATTCGGCCCTGCGAGTGCAGCAGGCGTAAATGTGCGTCAACCAATTCACCTAATTCCCGGCGATTTTGCAGGAGGTAGTACGAAGGTCTGCGGTGAGCGATCATCAACGCCAGGACTTGGCGCAATGCCATGCCTTGGGCTTTTAATTCCTCAGAATCCGGCTCCTGCAACTCCAGCAGGCGATTCACCTCCACTGTATCCGCTGCGAACCACACATTTAAGCCGTCACCTATGCCGTTCACCTCGCCATAACCGGGGGCTGCCGCCAAAGGTACGGTATTCAGATAATCCAGAACGAGTTGTCGGCGCGCCGGCATGGTGTCCATTCCGTCCTGATACACCCTCACACTGGCGGACACCATTTGGCGTAGCTTTTCCTCCACGGAGCCTGTCACGCCGTGCTGGGAATGGCGGAATTTTTCGATCTGGGTGGCGAGAGTGCTGCCACCCATGGAGGGTGTTTCCAAGTTGATTGCCTCCCCCACTTTAAAGATGGCGGCTTTGAGAAAGCGTCCCCAATTCACCGTCGGATTCATCTGCGGTCGGTTATCGGAAAGCAGCCGGCGATCTTCGATAAACAGCAGGGAATCCACCATCAGTGATGGCACATCATCGAAGGTCTGGAATACCCGCCGGGGATAGCCGAAGTCAAACATCGTCTGCCATTCCGCGTCGCGAATGGTCAACCCCGCCTGGGCTTTCTCCCGGTACGGTGGATAAAACCCCGCATCCACATACGCAAGCAATGGTGGCGAGAATTCCGCTTGGCGCTCGATGTAAAAGCCGTTGGCCTGCAGTTTGGTGAGCAGCGTTGGCAGTCGCACGTACCCAAGACGCTGATCGAACGGCCCCTGCTGCGGGAAACGAATGTGATCACTGGGCCCTTCTGCCACGGTGAAAGGCAATGAGCGCGCATAACCCGGTAGCCAGCGCGCCTGCAACCATGAGGTGCGCGCCTCGTACCAAATCAGGCACAAAAGTCCGAGAAATGCCGCGGCGGTTACCAGCAACCAACGCCAGCGAAGCCCCATTTTTTTCGTTGGAGAGAGTTCACTGTTGGACAAAAAACAGTACTCATCCTCGAAACCAGGTGCGCTATTCGGCGTTTCGGCGTATTGATACAGGAAATGTCGCATATTTATCGTGCTACACAGAAAAAAGCACACTAGACTTCATACACAAAAGTAGTCAGCTCCCCTCTTTCATTCCACCTTTTTGCGAGATTTTTTGTGTCGATGCACTGTTTGTTAGGACGTTGCTTGTTGGGACGTTGTTTGTTGATAGCACTGTCGTTGTTCATTTCCGGTCTTGTCCACGCTCAAACCCTCACACTTGATCCCTCGCAGCTGCAATTAGCATCCGTGCACGCATTGATTATGGATTTAAATACGAACGAAGTGCTCTACGAGCGCAATCCAGATGCAATAGTCCCCATTGCCTCAGTAACCAAAATGATGACGGCTATGGTGGTGCTGGATGATGTAAAAAATGCGCCGCTGGATGAGTGGATAACGGTTGATATTTCGCAGACCAAGGAAATGGCCAAGGTATTTTCCCATGTACGCATCGGCAGCCAACTGCAGCGCCGCGACATGCTGCTATTGGCGCTCATGGCCTCGGAAAACCGCGCCGCAGCAACCCTGGCGCACCATTACAGCGGCGGCTATCCAGCGTTTATTAAAGCCATGAATGCCAAGGCGGCGGCTCTGGGTATGAGCAATAGCCGTTTTGTAGAACCCACCGGCTTATCGCCAGAAAATGTATCCACTCCGCGGGATCTTGCTCGACTAATCCAGGCCTCCGCTCGCGACCCTTTGATTGCCGAGCTGAGCACCACACCAAAAAAAGATATGGTGTTCCGCGCTCCCCGCCACCTGCGGGCGTTTTATAACACCAATCCGCTGGTGCGCAATGACCACTGGAGTATTGATGCCAGTAAGACTGGCTATATCAATCAAGCAGGGCGCTGTCTGGTTCTGCAGGCAGAAATTCAGAATCGCCATGTGGCTATAGTGCTGTTGGATTCGTTCGGCAAGCGCTCGCATATTGGCGACGCCGGACGCGTGCGCCGCTGGTTGGAAACCGGCAAGAGCGGATCTGTGCATCCCAGCGCATTGGAATACGTGCAACGCCGCCAGGAAATTCTGCTGGCGGGCAAGGGAACCTCCTAATCTTCCGCAGTGACGAATTTATCGCTATCGCATTACCGCCATGGGCGGGTGTTTGACGACCGGGAAGTGTTCAGCGCATTGGATAAGAGAACCGCCTATATCAATTGCGGTTCTTTTCCTCATCCGTGGAATCGAGTACTTTCAGCATCCACTTCAAGCAGGCCCAGCAGCTTATCCGTTTGGCATCGTCGGTGACTCGCAGACCCCAAAAATCCCGCGATGATTTGCACATCAAATCACCCATTTGGCGTACCAAACGCCCATGGACCAACGGTAATGCCAGCTGGAAATGATCCCGCCCGGGCGTGTGAACATCGTAATGCACACCCTCCCGTGGGCCATAGGCATAAGCTGCCCCACCTGTTATTCCCATTTGAGCAAGCTGCTCGACTATGTAATGAGAAACGCCAGCAATCGCATCATCAATCGATTTGATGACCGCCTCTAGGCTTTCCTGTTTCTCTTTGTCGCTTTTTATTTTCTTTATTTGGTAATGGTAACTGTCGCGAGATCGTCGAAGAAAAGCCAGATGAGCATGAAGAGCGGCTGCGGTCGGGTTGCTTTTCAGCAGCGATTCTGTAGTACGAAAATATTGAGTTTGTGCGCTCTCCAAAGACTTTTTTAAGTCATCGGAAAGATCTTTTGATTTGGTGGGATAACTTGCGGTGCCTCGCCCCTTTGTCTGGTTGTCGGGGTGATGCACGTAATTTTGATTTTTCGAATAATTTTGATCTCTGGCGGAATAAGTGCTGCCCATAAATGTCTCCTCAAAGCGGTGGACGCCTTTATGCTTTGTAGCGAAGGCTTTTCTAACTTCCGTGCGATCAAGCTCCTCAAGTTTGTTTCTTTAATTGTGGGCGGTCGTAACGAAACGGTTGGACTTTTTTTGAATTAGCAAAGGTGCGTATATAAGCGGTGGCCAAATCCAAAACGCAAGCCAACCTCAGCGTAGCCGCATTGGTGGCATATGTTTGCCGCCGACTTGTATTATGAGCCAGTTCCGTAAGAGTATTTGCTTATAACGCGATAACCCTAAAAATAAGGCACGACAAATGATATTTCGTCAGTTATTTGAACCTATATCGAGTACCTACACCTATCTGCTTGGTTGCGAAGAAACTGGAAAAGCGGTTTTGGTCGATCCGGTCATTAATGCTATTGAGCGGGATTT
>DJFQ01000077.1:0-8591 GCA_002432095.1 Marinagarivorans sp. UBA5868
TTGCTTGGCCGCTAATGCCGTTTCCCGCCATGGGTTCGCTGATAGTGCCGGTTGAGTGCCGAGTTCTGATGGCGGCCAGCAGGCGGCGAATATGGCCAGGCCATTATCTTGGGGACTGGTCCAATGTTTGCCACCCAGGCTCCGTACTACTGAGGCTATAGCATGGTAATTGACCGGTAATGAGAAGCTGCCGTGGCGAGCGATATGCGGTTCCTGTTGGCGAGCCAGGTCCTTGAGGTCGTGGGTGCTGCGGTCGGCACTGAGTAATAATAAGTTGCATCCATATGGATTTCCGCCGTGTAAACCGTCTGCGTGTAAATTGGCAAGGCGCGCAATGGCATCAAGCGCATAGGCAGGAAAGAGCAAAGCGCAGGGCGGCAGGCGCGCGGCAAAATTCTCAATCAAACTGTTCCATTGGGAGTTGGCGTAGGGCAGTTCGGTAATGCGGCGTTTTTGGTAGTCGAGTTGCAATCCCTGGAATGGATTGTTGCGGGCCTTTTCCGGTTCCGGATTGCCAGGTGTTAGCGCCAGCCAGCCCTCATAGATGCGTTCGTTGTCGAGAAAAAACAAATCCTGTCGCAGGCCGCTAAAGACATAATTGGCAATCACCACCGGCGGCAATTTCAAACTTCCGGGTGCCAGAATAATATTCTGTTGTTGCAGGTGTATGTGGGTGTCGACTTCTGCATCAAAAACAGCAAAATCCAGCTTGCCTTGCTCGACAAAAGGTTTGAGCTTGGCAGATAGAGGTTCCCGCCATTGCGCAACCGTGCGTGACGAAAAATCCGTCATTACATAACAGGCTTTGTCCTGTGGGCGGCGAATTGCATCGAAAGTCGCAAAAAATTCCAAGAGAAAATGATAGGCAAAGCGGCCACAACCGGCACCCAACTCGATGATGTATAACGTCTGAGCGGTAGAGTTTTGCGCCTTAAGATCCCGCCAAAAACCCAACACCATTTCAGCATAGGCTTTTGCAATGGTGGGGTTAGTGGAGACGTAATGTGGAACCTGCCCCTGCGCCCAGGCGGCTATGCCCTGGTCTTCATAATATTTTCTCTGCAAGCTCCAGAGCGGGGAGTCTGCGAAGGCGGAGTATATTCCGGTTTGCAATAACGAATTTTTATTATCCTGCTCTTCCGACAACGATGCCGTAGCATCCGCAACTGCTGTGCGCACTCCTTCGGTTCCCATGACAGTAACGACCTGCATTAAGCAATTGGAAATAAGAAAAAACAGCCACACCTCATGGATTCGGCAAATAATTTTTGCCAAATGCACGTCGAGAAAAAAATGGAAAACGCTAGGAAAGTGCGGGGACTATATCAGGTTCAAACGCAGTGTGTAATACTCTAAAAAATATTGTTTACCGAGCCACCAGCCCCACAGTCCGTGGCGCAAAGCCATTTCGTATAACCCATTCATTTTTAATTGCGTTTCAGTTTTCTTTGCCGCAATTGGTGAAGCCTCTATAAATCGAACAACTGTTTGCGAGGAATTAATGTGAGTTACGATCAAGGCGTGGACGGTTTGAGCTTCGTGAATGCGGGGCGCAAATATAGCCTCACGAAAGCACAAAATTTCCACAAGAAGTCGCAATCGCCTGGTGCGATGCAGCCAATACGGCCGTCAGTCACCCATGGATTGATCTACTTCCTCCAATTAATTCAGCCCGTCAGAATTGCTGAACTTAAAGAATTATTGGCGCCTGGAGATCGTCATCTGAATTCACGCGATGACGCAGCGATTCGAATGCGAATCGCCGCACTGGTAACGGAAGGCACGCTGAGTCTTTTCGAGATTTCCGCTCATGTTTCGGCGCCTCATGCAAGATCGGCTTCGTCGGTGAGCAAGCCCAGTGTTGTTTACGATGAAGTTGATCCTCGAAAAATGCGCTCGTCCGTGGATCTACAGAGTTACCAAGAGAGACCATTCAGGCCCTCCTCATCTGCAAAAACGGAAATGGTTGATGAACATGCCCAAATCGCCGTTTTAATTGCTGCCGCTGAACAAGGTGCACCGTTGTGCGAGCTTTGCAAAAATTAAAGCACCGCAAAACAATGTTGTTGGAATAAATCTGTGAAGAAGGATGTACAACTGTGCAGCATTTGAAAATACCACGCTATAACGGCGTACAGCTTAAATCGGTCGAAGTGGATGCCATGATTGCCGAGTTAAAGCCGACCAATACCACCAGTGAATCGCTGTATATGATTATTGACTGCGCACATGACCCACGCATTTACCCGGCGATTTTGCAGACGCTCAATGCGAAATGCTGCTTGTTCACCGAAGAGAAAATATCAGAATCGATTAAGGCTGTAGCACCCTTTCTCGTTAAAATTAAACAGATGGATGAGTTTATGAGATGGTGCGTTCAAGAAGGTGTACATCGCAATTGGATGATTTTTTTTACGTCCAAGATACATCATGTGTCCGACCTGCGACTCCACTTAAAACGCTTTTCAATCGCACAAGGGCCGGAAGGAAAGCAATATTTTTTTCGCTTTTATGACCCACGCGTTTTGCCGGTATTTCTGATGTCGAGCGAGACAGACAGAGGGGAAATGCTTCGTCACATTGTAAAGATATCGGTTCCAAAATCGTCTGCTGAGGGAGCTCTGGGGTTCATAGAGTTCACTATGGGAAAACCAGCTACCCAGGAGAGGGATTCAGCTTGGCCGGGGTTTTCGTAAGTCTTTGATTTATTGGTGCCGCAAAGAGGAATCGAACCTCCGACCTATTGATTACGAATCAATTGCTCTACCGACTGAGCTATTGCGGCGCGGGGCTTACTATAAACCGGTGGGGCGGGGAGCGGAAACGCTTCCGTGTTTTTTAATAAATCCTCCCACCAATTCCTCCGCCTGCCGCTGAATTTTCCCGATGCTTTGAGCCACATCTACGGTGATGATGTCCGGCTCATTGAGCGCGGGTTCCAGGGCGGCGTATTGGCTGGTGAGCAGGTCGGCGGGCATAAAGTGGTTGACGCGGCCTTCCATGCGGCGGCGGATGACTTCTAGTGGTCCTGCTAGGTGAACGAACATCACCGGGTATCCCAATTCGCGGAAGCGGGCGCGGTGGGCGCGGCGCAGGCCGGAGTAGGCCAGTACGCAGCTCTCCCCCCGTTCGCGGTGTTCACGCAGGTTATCGCACATGCTGGCGATCCACGGTTCGCGCATGGCGTCAGTCAGCGGTTTGCCGCTGGCCATATGCGCTTTATTTTCATCGGAGTGAAAATCGTCGGCTTCGAGAAATGCCAAGCCAAATTTTTTGGCCAGATGTTTTGCCAGGGTGGATTTTCCGCAGCCACTGACGCCCATGCTGATCACCAGAACGGGTTTTGATAAGGGCGAGGCGCTCATGGGGAATCTCTTGCGGTTTGAGTTTGAGTGAGTCGAAGTTTGAGCTACAAATCTGATAAAAACATATTTTAAGTAGCCCCTTGCGGGGCCATTTATTTTACTCCGGCAGTATCACATCCACTTTGTAACTGCGACCGGCTTCGATACCCTCGATCCGACTGCCTTGGATCTCAGTACCATCGACGCGGATGCTTGGTGCCGTCAGACCGGCTTTACGCGAGTAGACCACTTCGAACTCCGCTTCACGGAATTGGCGAACCGCACGCGCGTTTTTCCAGTGCTTCGGCAACTGAGGTTCTATCAGCAAACCGGAGGGGCAGCCTTTCAGGCCAAAAAGTCCCTCAATCATACAGCGGTATACCCAGGAAACAGTACCGGTGTTGAACAGCTGACTGGAACGTCCAGCGGTGCGCGGGTGTTGGTAATAAGCGCCGCGATAATAGTTGGGAATGTACACCGGCATTTGACCGCGCTGACGGTAGTCGGCCTCGTCTGGGCCGGAGAGCATCTGCCGCAGCAGGCGGTAGGCGCGGTCGGAATCCTGAATGGTATATAGGCTGTAGATGTAGAAAACGGCGGCGTGGTTGTAGACCGAACCGTTTTCCGCGGAACCAGGGAATTTTTGGGTTACGCGGCCCACGTCATCGCGCATAGCCGTGTAGGCGGGTGCCAGCATCATGACGCCGTAGGGTGTTTCCAACTGATCTTCCACCGCCTTGATCATGGCCTCGCGCTTGTCCGCATCCGCTGTGCCGCCAAGAATTGCCCAGCTTTGCGGGTTGAGGAATATGCGGCCTTCTTTGTCTTTGGCCACGCCGAAGATCACGCCGTCGTCAGTGATGCCGCGACCGTACCACTCGCCGTCCCACATATGCGTATTTACCGCTTTATTGACTTCGCGTGAGCCGGCGCGGAATTCCGCCGCCAGGTCTGCGTGCTGCAGGTGTTCACAAATGTCCGCCCAGATATTGAGCGCATAAGCGGTGGCGACCGACAGCCAGCCGGAAACACCTTTACCTTTGTAGCCCACCATGTTCATCGGGTCGCACCAGTCGCCCTGGGCGATATAGCTGAGACCGCGCTCATCACGGGCGGAGAGCAACCAGCGCATGGCGTTGCTGATGCGCTCAAAGGCGGTTTTAGTCTCGTCGCCCTCCCAGGCTTTAACCTGCTCGTCGAAGATGGCGTAATCGTTGGTTTCGTCCAGATAAGCGAGCATGCACACCGGCAGCCAGACGCAATGGTCGGTGTGGGGAATCTGGTTGATGTATTTCAGTTCTGCGCCTTCGATCAGCAGAATGCCATCCGGAATGGCCCCGTTATGCTCCTGCTGGCTGAGAGCATGCAAAAAGGCCGCGCGCGCAACTTCGGGCTTGATGAATGTCATGCCCATATTGTCTTGCAGGTAATTACGGGTTTGCGGGTCCGTGGTGAGGCGGTTGACGTCGCCGTGGTAATAAACCTGCCGTGGCAGCCAGTGATTAACGAATTGGTCCAGATGTTTATCTGGGGTGTCGATCTGCAGCACGCCGCGTCCGGCATCAATGTAAGCCGCATATTCCGCTTTGGTTTTGCCGAAGCCGGTATCACCGAAGAAACGGTCGCGCACCTCCTCAATTTCGGCATCATCAAAAGCGGGTCCGATGAGGAAACGGTAGTCTTCGCTTTTTCCCGCTGCGAGTTGGAGACGATACTGGAGCACTGCTGCGGGTGTTTCGTAGAGCGCGTCGCCGTTGTTTAACGTTTCTTGCTGAATTCCAGTAGGGTTGTGCAGGCCGCCTTCGCCTTCAAAGGCTTCACGGGCGCACTCGACGGCGTCCGGTTCACGGTCGTGGAGGACAAAGGTTTTGTCCTTGAAGTTCTTGTTTTTGAAATAATCGGCGACTTTTTGGTAGGGCGTTACACAAGAGGCCACCACGCCACCCATATCTTTGCGGTAACAGGCGGATTGGTTCATCCAGCTCATATAGCCGACGGGGATGTAAGGATACACACTGAGCTTGCGCGCGCGACCGGAAAGATTCGTCACTTTGATCTGCCAAAGTTCGACCACGGCGTCCACCGGGAGACTCAGTTCCATCTCGACGCGGATTTCCAGATGTTCCACGGTCCAGCGGATGTCGCTTTTACCGACGGAAAACGCATAGTGATCGAGCGATGTGCGCACTGGTTCGTAGGGCGCCGAAAAAATCTCACCGGTTTCTTCATCTTTGATGTAACAAAAGCGGCCTGGATGGTGCGCGTAATAAGGCTGCTCCGGCTGCATAAAGGTTTTGGCTTCGAGGTTGGGTGCGTAGGTGTATTTCGCCGGTTCCGGTTGCATAAATTGCGCGACGGTGAAACCGCGGCAATTTACTTGAATCATCATCTGACGATTCCACAAAAATCCTGCCGCTCGCGGCATGGCATCTGGACTGCTGAGTTCAAAGCGTTCGCCGTTATTTTGGCCTTGCAACAACATAAAGGTACTCCAGGGTCAGAAAAAAGGCGCTTTCAAGAAGCGCCTTCGCAGTGACTCACTATGCTCAATGGTTAAATGTTCGATGGTAAAAATGTTCGATGATTAAATCCAGCCGCTCAAGCGGATCAGGTCGCTTGGTTTTTTGCTTGCCGCTCTTTTAATTCGCGCTGAATCGTCTCCACTTTGGCATCGCTGAGATTGTAAAAAATCAAAGATAAGCCAGTGAGCAATGCAAACAAACCGGGTATTAACGTTTGCGTGTAGACGATGGAGTCCAGTGATGCGCCGGCCTGCATTTGTCCAGCCTGGTACCCCATGGCCGCGAGTATTGAGAGCATCAATGCTGAACCGCCAGCGCTCCCCAGCTTTTGGGAAAATGTCGTGGCGGCGAACGTCATGCCGGTTGCACGGCGACCGTTCTTCCATTCGTTGTAGTCCGCCACATCCGCGTACATCGCCCAAGTGATCGGTGGTTTAAAACCGAGGGCGATGCTGATGAGAATGTTGAGGGCAAACATCCAGATGATTTCGCGGGGAAGATCAGAGCTGTCATGCGCGGTGCCATCGGCGCGAGTAAGGATCACGCTGATCACAGAGCCTTTTGCGTCATCCAACTCCAGTGTCGGACCCGTTTCATCCAGGGGTACACGCTTTTTGATGATCCAGAAAATCTTGTCATGTCGTAGCCATTGATAAGCGTCGCCCTCGCGGTATTCGGTACCGAGAAGATCCTGCGCCTGCAATTGCTCAGCATCGGCGTAGAGTGTGTCCACCACGCCCAAGTGGGAGGGTTTGGGAACGAATGTAAACGCCACGGACAAAACGGCGACCACGCACATCAACACCATCATCAATTTGCGTTTATCGATATAGCGGGTGAAGGTGGAGGCGACCAGGGCGCCGACCATTAGTCCTGCCATTTGCAGGCCAATGTAATTGCCCAGCAGATCGGGACGCTCGACGAAATAGCGGAAATAGTAAGCCGCTGAACTGCCACGCAAGGTCATCGAGACCATGAAGACCAGTGCAAGAATGAACAGCACCAACCACGGCCTGCAGACGAAGAGATCTTTGAGGTCCCGCAGCGGATTGCCACTTTCCTGATTCGCTGGCGGTTGCACCCGTTCTTTGGTGGAAAGGAAAGTCACAAGAAATAAACAGGAGGCAATGACCGCATAAATCACCATGGTCATTTGCCAGCCTTTAGCGCTGTACCGGTCACCGTCGCCAAAATATTCCGCGAGTTCCGGCGTGGCGGCGCCAACAATGATGCTGCTCAGATAGGCAAAGAAGAATCGGGTACTGTTAAGGCTGCTGCGTTCGTGGGTGTTTGCGGTGAGGACGGCGGACAGTGAGTTATACGGCATGTTGAGCACGGTATAACACAGCATCAACAAGCTATAGGTGGCGTAGGCCCAAATTAGCTTGCCGGTATCGCTTAGATCGGGCGTGCTCATGGTGAGAATACCCGCACCCATCATCGGCAATGCGCCCCAAATCAGGTAAGGACGAAATTTACCCCAGCGGGTATTGGTACGGTCGGCGATGCCACCCATGAGCGGGTCGGTAACGGCGTCGATGACTTTTGTGAGGGTCACCATAGTGGCGGCTGCGGCCGCGCTGATGCCGAAAACATCGGTATAGAAGAAGACTAGGTAAGAGCCAATAATTGCCCAATAGAAGTTGAAACCTGCGTCACCTAGGCCGAAACCAATTTTCTCCCACCGGCTGAGTTTTGCTGTTCTGTCCAAAGCGGCTCGGCCACCGGAACCTTGATCGCTAGTTAACACTTTTTACTCCCCAGGCTTGATCTTATTTATATTTGCGGGCGCGTAGGATAAACAGCCTGTCCGGGGAAATCCAGCGCACTGCCTGCTTGGGACGCGTTTCTATGACTCGTGTCTGCTTGTGAGGAAGACGAACGGTGCGCCAGATTCAATGATTGCATCTCTGGGCTTTCTTTATTGCAACTCTATGCTGTCTTAATGTGGCGCGAACTGGCGTTCCACTTGGCTGACCAATTCCATCACAGGGGGTTTGATGGTATGTTAGGCCCCCATTTTTACCGGGCGCCGCCTCCATTCACTCCTCAACAGCAGATTCGATCTCACTATGAAACCACAATCCGATATCGGCCTGATTGGCTTGGCCGTCATGGGCGAAAATCTCGTACTCAACATGGCCAACAATGGCTTTACGGTCACTGCCTTTAACCGCTCCGTTGAAAAGGTGGAAAAATTTCTCGCCGGTCGCGCTTCCGGCAAAAGTATCCGCGGTGCTACCTCCATTGAGGATTTGGTTGCGTCCTTGGCGAAGCCGCGCAAAATCATGTTGATGGTGAAAGCCGGCAAGGCCGTGGATGAAGTAATCGAACAATTGATTCCACATTTGGAAAAAGGCGACATCATCATCGACGGTGGCAATACGCACTTCCCTGATTCCAATCGCCGCACTGCCTATCTGCGCTCCAAAGGTCTCTTATATATAGGCACCGGCGTTTCCGGTGGCGAAGAGGGCGCATTGACCGGCCCGTCGATTATGCCCGGCGGTGCTAAAGAGGCCTGGCCGGCAGTAAAGCCGATTTTTCAAGCCATCGCCGCTAAAGTTGACGGTGGCACACCCTGCTGCGATTGGGTGGGCGACGACGGCGCTGGCCACTTTGTGAAAATGGTGCACAACGGCATTGAGTACGGCGATATGCAGTTGATCTGCGAGGCTTATCAAATCATGAAGGATCTGCTGGGCATGTCCGCCGATGACATGCA
>DJFQ01000077.1:8661-9098 GCA_002432095.1 Marinagarivorans sp. UBA5868
AAAGGTCCTCAGCCACAATTCTCCGGCGATAAACAAGCGTTTATTGAAGACCTCCGCGGAGCACTTCTCGCGGCGAAAATCGTGTCCTACGCCCAGGGTTACGTGCTGATGCGCGAAGCGGCCAAAGAATACAACTGGGAATTAAATTACGGCGGCATCGCGCTGATGTGGCGCGGCGGCTGCATTATCCGCTCAGCCTTTCTCGGCAAAATCAAAGAAGCGTTTGATCGCAATCCCGAGTTGAATAACTTGCTGGTCGATCCCTATTTCGTAGATAAAGTTACCAATGCGCAAGCTGGTTGGCGCCGGGTAATTTCAGCAGCTATCGTCAACGGTGTTTCTGCTCCCGCGTTGACTTCCGCATTAACCTATTTCGATGGTTACCGCAGCGCTCGTCTGCCGGCGAATTTGCTGCAGGCCCAGCGCGACTTCTTCGG
>DJFQ01000183.1:0-175 GCA_002432095.1 Marinagarivorans sp. UBA5868
CTCGGGCGGCGGTGCCGCCGAGGAGCGCGAGAAAAAACAGACAGGCGCCCGCCACACTCCATTGCAATGCAGCGAGCGGTACCAGCACCGCCACCAGCAGAGGCAGAGAAGCACCAACGGAAAAAGTTAAGGCGGATGTTATAGCCGCCTGGACGGGACGCGCTTGGGAGTTAAC
>DJFQ01000183.1:237-928 GCA_002432095.1 Marinagarivorans sp. UBA5868
AGCTCGCGGCGCTCGATATCCAAATCCGCTTTTTCTGTATCCGATTGGGAGCTCACTGAAACGTATTCTCCCGCTGCCATGGACATCGCCCCCGCGACCAAGCCTGCCGCACCGGCAAGCAGAATGCTGGGTTTATCCGACCCGGCAGCAGCCACCCCCATCACCAGACTGGCGGTGGAAACGATGCCATCGTTGGCGCCGAGTACCGCAGCACGCAGCCAGCCAATTCGATGTATACGATGTTTTTCCATAGCAATGCGTCCAGACTCATTTAATAAGAGTTTAGCTGTGGAGAGTGGGGAAAGGCACGGATTACCAAACGAAGCGCAAAACGCATACCAAATATATGCAACGATTCTGGTTAAAAAAAGTCCTAGTCAATAATTCAGACCGATAAAAATCACTGCGTTTTTTCCTTGATAAGGAGGCACCATGAAACAACATGTCTGGGTTCTTTCCGCTGACGCTCATAAAGCACGTCTATTTGAGGCTACAACGCCACACAGTAAACAAATGCAGGAAATCAAAACTTTCCTGCAACCCGATGCTGTATTGCCTGAACAAGAACTGGTAAGTGACGCGCCGGGGCGTTATCAAAATGGCGCCAAAGTGCCGAGAACCACAGCGAAGGAAAAACGCGTCGAAGATTTTGCGCGGGATGTTACGGAATTTCTTGAAACAGCCCATAAAA
>DJFQ01000183.1:982-6276 GCA_002432095.1 Marinagarivorans sp. UBA5868
ATCAGTAGTTTGGAGCCATCAGCGGGAAATGCCGGGCAGCGGCATGATGATTCCCGCTTCATCCAAAGCAACAAAAATTTGTGCGTGCTCGCGTTTCACCGGCGCCCCGCCGGTGAAAAAGCTGAAGGCTGGTAATACACAATAATCGCGGTAAAGCGCAAACACGGGCAGGCGCATGTGCGGCAGATTCACCACCGGGTGAACATGACCAAGAAAGCGGAAAAGTTCTGCGCCAGGCAGGTCATCATGGACAAAAATAAACGGGCCGCGCTGCCAAGCGGGTTCGCATAAGGTTAATGGCAATCTCGCTAATAATTCGCGATTGGGTTTGTCGTGATTGCCTAAGACGACGATTAATTCTGTTCCAAGACTTTCGCACCAGTTCTGAATATCGCCCATCACCCCCGCCGTTAAACCGCTGCGGTGATGCACAAAATCCCCAAGTACTAAAAGCCGCTCGGCCTCAGTCATAACAACCAATTCCGTCAAGCGCGCCAAATCATGCTGAAACGAGTGAGCAGGAACCGCTATGCCGGCGCGCTGGAATGTCTGCGCTTTGCCGAGATGGACGTCGGCGACGATCAGGGTTTTTTCCTCGTGCCAGAAAATTGCGCGCTGCGACAGCAGGCTCAGGTTTTGTTCGCGCAGAACGAGCGTATGGGCGCCGGGCAGCATTATGGATCGGACCATTGTTTGATGAGTTTTGCTACCCGATCTGCAATGGATTCGTTGGTCAGGTGCGAGGAAACCCGTTCCGTCAGCAGCGGGAAGCCAAAGGGCGTCGGATGCGGTAGTTGTCGCAGCAGAATTTCGGCGCTGCTCAATCGCTGTAAAGTGCGCTGCAGACGTGAAGCCTCAAAAAATTGGTCCAGTGCTTCGCGCTCTGCTTGGCGCAACAATAAATTGTCGGGCTCGTAGCGCTGGAACACATCAAATAACAATGAAGCGCTTGCCTGCAGCTGCCGGGTAAGGTTGCGCCGGCCAGGGTAATTCTGATTGACGAGGCCAGTAATCCGCGCAATATCACGAAATTGTCGCTTGGCCATATTGCTGATATTCAAGCTGGCGAGTGTATCCTCGGCAAGATTTTCCGGTGAAAAAAACGCCGCCGTTAAAACTTCCTGAAACGGAAAAGCCTCGCGACAGAGAAATTCCATGCCGTAGTCATTTACCGTCAAAGAAAAGCTGGCTTTTTGCAGCCGTGCAAAACGATAGGCCAACAGCGGCGCCAAACCTTCATGTACCAAACGGCCTTCAAACGGATAGAGAAATAAATGATGACCTTCGCGGGTACGACAGATTTCCGCGAGCAGCTGATGCGCAGCGGGAACGGCGGACACTTCCGCTTGGCGCTGCAGAATCACCTCTATAGCCGATAGCTCCGCAGATTCATGCCATCGTTTGCGGTCGCTGAGCAATGCGCGGATTTCCGCACTGAGAGATTCGGAAATGGGCATACGACTGCCCGGCCATTTGGTGATGGCGCGACTGGTTTTTTCGCTCAGGCGCACCAGAACGCGGGCTTCCTCCATACGGAATAATTCAAGCGTTCGGCCGGCAAAAACAAAACGATCCCCTTTTTGTAAGCGGCTGATAAATCCCTCTTCGATCATACCCAAGGTTTTGCCGCGCAAAAATTTTACTTCCAGCTGTGCATCCGATTGGATCGTTCCGATATTCATACGATGAACATGGCCAAGACGCGGACTGGCGATACGAAATGTTCCCGCTTCATCGCGGGCGATTTTGTGGTATTCGCCATAGGCGTGCAGATTTTCGCCGCCGTGCTCCACCAGTGCGAGTACCCAAACAAATTCCTGCCAGGTCAAATTACAAAATGAATGCGCTGTTTTGACTTCGGCAAATAAATCCTCCGGAATAAAACCATCACCGGTCGCGCAGGACACCAAATGTTGCGCGAGTACATCAAACGGCTTTTGCAGAAATGGACGTTTTTCCACTTCGCCTTTTTCCACGGCACTGCGGGTGGCGGCAAATTCCAATAACTCCAGCGCATGGGTCGGCACGCAGGCAATTTCACAAGGCTCCCCAAGGCGGTGACGCGCGCGGCCGGCGCGCTGCACGGTGCGCGCAATACCTTTGGGCGAGCCGATTTGATAAACACGTTCCACCTGGGGAAAATCCACGCCTAAATCCAGGGACGAGGTACACACCACCAGTTTCAATGCGCCGGATTTAATCCCTGCTTCCACAAATTCCCGCACGCGCATATCCAAAGAGCCGTGGTGAAGCGCAATCAAACCCGCCCATTCCGGGCGCGCATCGAGAATTTCCTGAAACCATTTTTCTGCCTGATAGCGCGTATTGGTGAAGATAAGCGTGCTGCGCTCGATATCCAGATCCGCCACCAATTTATCCCGCATGGACAAACCCAGATGGCCGGCCCAGGGAAATGCATCAACTCTTTCGGGCAGCAGCGAGCGTAAAAATACCGGGCGAGCAATATCCGCTTTCACAATGGTCGCTTTATTTCCCTCCCCTACCGCGAGACGCGCTGCCGTCTGCGGGTCTGCCAGTGTCGCCGACAGCGCCCAGGTGCGTACCGCCGGTGCCATCTTGCGCAGGCGTGCGAGACCCAGCTCAAGCAAAATTCCGCGTTTGCCTCCAGCGAGCTCATGCCATTCATCCATCACCACACAACGCGTTTGACGAAATTGTTCCTGTGCGCCCGGATAGGAAAGCAACAGTGCAAAGGATTCCGGCGTGGTGATCAGAATATGCGGCAGGCGCTGTTGCTGTTTGCGCCGCAGCGATGCTTTGGTGTCGCCGGTGCGGGTTTCAATGCGGATATTCAAGCCGAGATCGTCGCAGGGTTTGCGAATGGATTTTTCCACGTCGCGACTGAGGGCGCGCAAAGGTGTGATGTAGAGCAGATGCAGACCATCGTCTTTGGGGTGCGGCGGATTTTGTAATAGCTCGGCAATCGCTGCGAAAACCGCTGCATAGGTTTTGCCTGAGCCGGTGGGAACATAAATCAGGCCGCTTTTTTTCTTCTGATACGCCAGCCAGGCGGCGCGTTGAAATTCCGTGGGCTGCCAACCCTGCTGCGCAAACCAAGCGCCGATTTTGGCCCAAACGGCTTCCGCACCGATTGGCTCGGAGGGTTGAATATTGGCGGGAGATTTTTTTGCTGACGTGCGCGGCATTTACATTTATGCCGTTGATGAAGGGGAGTTGCTGTGAATCATCGATTTTAGATTGTCCAACGTATCCGCCTGGCGGTAGGGCTTATCTTCGCGCCAGCGTTTAATGCGAGGAAACCGCACCGCCACACCGGATTTATGGCGCTTCGACACGGCGATATTTTCAAAGGCAAGCTCAAACACCAGTTCTGGTTTTACCGAGCGCACAGGACCAAATCGCTCCACAGTGTTGCGGCGGACCCAATTATCCACGCGATTAATTTCGCTGTCAGTCAAGCCGGAATAGGCTTTGGCCACCGGCACCAGCTCTTCGCCCTGCCACAATGCGAAGGTGTAATCCGTATATAAATTCGCACGCCGCCCAGAACCCGGTTGCGCGTAGAGCAGCACCGCGTCGATGGTGTAAGGCTCGATTTTCCATTTCCACCAATCGCCTTTTTTGCGCCCCACCTGATAAGCGGAGTCGCGCCGCTTTAACATTACACCTTCCACACTTTGTGCACGTGCCTGCTCGCGCAATGCGCCCAGTTCTTCCCAATTATCGAATTCCAGCACTGGGGAAAATTTTAAACGTGCATCGCTCATTGTTGTCGTCAACTGCTCAAGCTGCTTTTTTCTTTCCTGCAGCGGTCGCTCGCGCCAGTCTTCACCTTGCCATTGCAATAAATCGTAGGTCATAAAAATTACGGGGCTATCGCGCATCACTGTAGCACCGGGCTTTTTGCGGCCGAGGCGTTTTTGCAAAGCGGAAAAATCCAGAGGTGCATCGTTTGTCCAGGCAAGAATTTCGCCGTCGAGAACCGCACCTTTGGGCAAACGCCGCGCAAGATCTTCAAGTTCGGGAAATTGCGCTGTCACCAGCTCTTCCCCGCGCGACCAGATCAGCACTTCATCACCCTGATGCATTATCTGACCGCGTATGCCGTCCCACTTCCACTCTGCCAACCATGCCTCCGGCGCACCAATGGATTCCAACGATTGCTCCAATGGATAAGCGAGGTAAAACGGATATGGGCGCGGCGCCTCGGAGGAGTGCCCCTCTGCACTTAACGCTGACTGAAAAAATTCCGCCGTCGGCTGCCAGGCGCCGACAAATCGATGTGCGACAACCGCGGGCTCCAGCTGCGCGACTTGTGCAAGCGCGCGCAATACCAACGTTTTGGACACGCCAACACGAAATGCCCCGGTCATGATTTTATTCAGCACAAAACATTCAGCGGTATCCAACTCGCGCCACCATTGTTTAACGCGTTCTCCCTGCTCTTGTTTGCTCAATGGCATCAGCGGCAGAATTTTCCGTTCCACCCATTCCTGCAATGACACATCCTTCATTTTCGGCTGATCTTTTATCTGTGATGGAGCCTGCCCGACTAAAAGCGCCACGGTTTCGGCGGTATCCCCAACGGTGTGATAAGCGTCCTTGAAAAGCCATTCGGGCATGCCGGTCATTTCCATCGCCCAATTTTGCAAATCGCGGGAGGTAATAAACCGCTTGATGCGCTCGCCGGTGAGAAAATAGGTCGCCCAGGCCGCATCGGCGGCGGGAACGTTTTGAAAATAATCCACCATCGCTTCCACTTTGGCATTGGTGGAGGTGGTGGTGTCCAGCGCTTGAAACAACTCGACAAAACGTCTCATGCCGCGCTTCCCTCTTTTGCACCCGGCTCGTCGGCTCCTTCCCTGCTGAGCGCCTCGCTATCGTCGCCAGTAAATAGCGTGTCCAGGGATTGAGCGGCATAGCCCTCATGACTCAGATAACGGGCCAATAAATCCTTATAGCCGTGGGTGACATAAATCTGATTCGCGCCGGTTTCCTGCACGGTGCGCAGCAACCCCGGCCAGTCAGCGTGATCGGACAAAACAAAGCCGCGCTGATAACCGCGCCGCCGTCTATGCCCACGCACGCGCATCCAGCCGGACGCAAATCCAGTCGAAACATTTTTAAAGCGTTTCATCCAGACCGAGCGGTGGGCGGACGGCGGCGCAATAATCAAGGCGCCGGTGTAGGAATGGTCTTTCAGCAGATCGGTGGTGACGCGAGTTGGCAACATGGCCACGCCCTGCTGGCGATAAATTGCGGTGATCGCCTCCACGGCGCCGTGGGTGTAGACCTCTTCGTCCGTGAAGCGC
>DJFQ01000114.1:0-1208 GCA_002432095.1 Marinagarivorans sp. UBA5868
TCGCTACACCATGGAAAATCTCAACCGTCGTTTAGGCGCGCTTTCCGACGACCCATGGAAAGAGTTTGATAAAGCGCGCCGACCCTTGACAGCCAAAATGATGGCTGCCGTTGGCGCCAAGATTTAATTCAGATCAAGATATAAGGCCGATGAGGTAACCCTTATGGCAGCAAGAGCGATGTGGAAAGCGGTGGTGGTTTTTGGTAAGGAAAAAATCCCTGTCAAATTATTCTCCGCGCTACAAGACCGAAATGTTCACTTTCGTTTGTTGGACGCCAAAGACGACGCGCCGGTTAAACAAGTGATGGTGAATCCCGAAACGGAAGAACAAGTTGCTAAAGAAAATATTAAGCGTGGTGTTATCTCTACGGAGGGAGATGTTGTATTGCTGGATGAGGAAGAATTGACCGCATTGGAGCCGGAAGCCTCCCGAGAAATCAGGGTATTGCATTATGTTCCCGTCGGCGCGATTGATCGGCGTTTTTATCGAAGGCCCTACTATCTTGGTCCCGATGGATCCGACGGCCAATACGCCGCGCTCGCTGAGGCGCTTGAGCAAAGTGGGCGGGAAGGATTGGTGCAGTGGGTGATGCGCAACAAATCTTACGTAGGCGCATTACGGGTTCATCAAGGATATTTGCTGTTAATCGCATTGAGAAACGCCGACGAGGTTGTTTCCATCAACACGATCCGCACACCAAAAGGCGCCGAGCCCAATGAGCGCGAGGTGCTAATGTCCCAGCAGCTTATTGAAATGTTGGCCGCGGATTTTGAACCCGAGCAGTATCACGACGAATATCGGGAGCGGGTTTTGGAATTAATTGAAACCAAAAAAGCCGGCGGAAAAAAAGTCACGCGCCTCCGTCAACGCCGCCCAGCTAAACCACCTGAAGACCTCGCGGATGTATTAGCAGCAAGTCTCAACCAGGAGAAGCGTCATGCAAGAAGATGATGAAGAGTCTGGCGAGCTCCGCCCGTTTTGGTCGGGCACTGTTGCATTTGGGCTACTCAGTTTACCGGTTAATTTATATGTTGCGAGCCGGCACAACCGGGTGGCGCTGCGCATGTTGGATGAAGACGGCACTCCACTCTCACGGCGTTATGTTTGCTCCAAGGACGACGAGCCATTGGATTCCGATGAATTGGTGCGCGGTATCGAAGTAAAAGAAGATACCTTTATCGAAATTGAAGACGATGAGTTGGAGGCC
>DJFQ01000114.1:1217-3468 GCA_002432095.1 Marinagarivorans sp. UBA5868
CCGGAAGAAGGCTCGCAGAAGGCTTATCGCTTACTGGCGGCGTCAATGCGGGATACCGGGCGTGCCGGCATTGCTACTTTTGTAATGCGCGGCAAAGAATATCTGGTAGCGATTATTTCCGAACGAGGTATTTTGCGCGCGGAGACTTTACGTTTTCAGGACGAGATACGAACACCAACGGACATAGGTTTGCCGCGTTTACCAAAGGTCGATAAAAAGCAGGTGGACCATATAAAAAAGGCGATTGCCAATTTGGCGGTGGAAACAGTGGATGAAGATGAATTGGTGGATGACAACCGTCGCGGATTGCAACATCTCGTGGAAACCAAACTGGCGGAAGGCGAAGACGTTAAACATCCGCCCAACTTGCCACAGCAGGAAGGTGCGCAAGTGATTGATTTGATGCAAGTGCTGAAGCGCAGTCTTGAGCAAAAGCCAGAGTCTCAACAGCAAAAGCCGGACTCTAAGCCTAAAACCCGGTCGGTAAAAGATAAAAGCAGCAAAAAAAATACCGCAAAAAAGGAACCTAATCCTGCCAAAAAAGCCGCCAAAACCAAGCCTGTCTCAACAAAGCAAGATTCCGATAAAAAAAAGCAGGCTGCTGTTAAAGCCAAAAAGGTCGCCGTTAAAAAGGATGCGAGCAAGGAGGATTTATACAAGCTCGCAACTAAGTGGGACATTTCAGGACGTAGTCAGATGTCCAAAACCGAGCTGATCGACGCCCTGAAACGTCTCTAGAAAACGTACCGTGTATTACCAATTCATTACGGGTTTTATGGCGGCAATCAATTCAGCCGCCATTGTTTTATGCGCGCTGACCAAAGGATGCCAGTCACAACCCAATTGATCTCTTGCCGGCTGCGACAATTTTACGAAATAGGTTTTTTGGTTTCCCATTTTTCGTTGTTGCTGCGCCGCAATTTCCATACGATCCACTAATTCCGGAAGCGAAGCGTCAGCAAGCAAAAACACCGGCACATCATCATAAGCTGCGTGGACCTGCTTCAGCAGGCCGTGAATGCCTTTAATAAATACGTCAGCCGGTGGTTGAGGTTGGGTGCTGTGATCGTTGGTCCCCAGTTTCACCACAACCGCATCCGGCGACCAAGCATTAAAATCCCATGGTAAGTCTTCGCGTTCCATCAGCGTTCGACCATAGTAGATTGGCACTGGATTAGGGCTTGTAGTGTTAGCGTCACCATAGTTGCGCACTGCGCCATATCCGGATATAGCAATTAAATGGCTCTCTGCGTTGAGCTCTTGCGCCGCTATTGTGGCAAATGTGCGTGCGCTATTTTCGTGTGGCCGGTAAACACCACCGCAATCAAGATCGGGGCCTTCGTTGCCATAACCAACGGTGTAGGAATCGCCGATAAATTCAATTTTGCGTGCGGGACGCGGGGGAAGATCCAACAATTTGCCTCCGCTCGGAAAACGCAATCCCAGAAAAGCCCCGGAGCCGAAATTTGGTCCGGTGCGTTTGGTGATTTTTACCCGATTAGACCCCTCCCCCAACTCAAGCACATAAATTTGATTGTCTGCGGTGGTGGAAATTGTTCGTGCAAATGTATCGTTGAGAAACACGTTGTAATCATTTTTGCCGTCCTCCAAAAGCAACTCAACCTGGGATGCCTGCGCATGGAATTCAATTTGAATATTCGCCCAGTCATATTGGGCCTGCTCAGAGGAAATAGCGACGCGGCCGGTGTAACGGATGCTGGGATCGTTGGGCGCGATTGTTACTGGTTTTGTGGATGTCACGGCTTGATCTTCTGGCAGATTTTTCACGGGAGTGGAGCAGCCCACGCTGCTCATTCCAAAAAGTATTAACGCAAAAGCGACAAACCGATGATGACGAGCAATGACCATTTTATTCAACCTTATAGGGTTAACGGGTTCGATTTCTGCCGCAAATCGAGAGCAAAGCAGTGTGAAATGACAGCAGTGACCGCGCAAGAGTAGCGTTTCTTCTATGTGTTGTCATCGCGCTGTCATAATCTGCTGAAGTCGATAAATGGTGGAATGGCCGGCTTTTCGTAATGCACGGAATGGCGTATATTCGCGCACCCACGTATCCGAACTGCGGTGAACCTCATGGACCCACGGAAAACATCTGGAACTCCTTCTGCTTCCCACCCCTATTTCGCTTTGCCGGTTGACGGAACCCGCGCACAACTTCTGCTGACTCCTTGCCCCGGAACCATTACCGGTGATTTGGAAACCTCCTTGACCGAACTTGCCAACGCCGGCG
>DJFQ01000137.1 GCA_002432095.1 Marinagarivorans sp. UBA5868
TTTGCGCAAGCCGGCGGCAATACACTGGGCGATGGCGCGATTGGATGCGATGGACTCGCTGCCGCCACGCAAAATTGCCGCGTTGCCCGACTTCAAACACAGGCTTGCCGCATCCACAGTGACGTTTGGACGGGACTCGTAAATGATACCGACAACACCGAGAGGAACCCGCATTTTGCCAACTTGGATGCCGCTGGGACGATATTTCAGATCGGTTATTTCCCCACAAGGGTCCGCCAAGGATGCAACCTCGCGGATACCATCGATCATTGCGTCAATCCTTGCAGGTGTTAGCTCCAGGCGATCGAGAAGCGCCGGGTCGAGTCCGCGCTCGCGGCCATTGCTCATATCGACCTGATTGGCCTCAACCAGCTGTTGACGGGATTGAAGCAGTTGCTCGGCAATGGCGAGCAGCGCAGCGTTTTTGCTAGCGGTATTGGCAACAGCCAGTTGCCGCGCGGCGGCGCGGGCCTGCTGGCCGAGCCGGGTCATGTAATCCTGCACGTTCATGAGAAACGAAAAGTACCGTAGGGCTAGAAGAGAAGCCGCGCATTATATCAGGCGCGTCCTGGGCGTGTTAGCTCAAAAATCACACAACTTTAAAGCTGCGACTGAGCAGCGAAATGGGCGCGGGAGTACGCAACCCGCTCCACGATGGGATATTTTTCCGGTTTTTTGATGGTTTCCACCCGGCGCAAACGCGGCAACAGACCGGCATCGTTCGCCACCTGGATGGAGAGACCCGGCCGCGCGTTCAGTTCAAGCAGTAAAGGCCCGCGATTTTTGTCCAGCACTAGATCGACACCGAGATAACCCAACCCCGTCATGTCGTAACAGGCACAGGCCAGTTCCAGCATCGCAATCCACTGAGGCACCACCAGATCGCCGAGGGACTGTTTGGTATCCGGGTGATGACTTACCGGCCGGCCGCTTTGCACGGCGCGTACCGCTTTACCGGAGTCCATGGAAATACCCACACCCACCGCCCCTTGGTGCAGATTCGCTTTGCCTTTGGAAGATGCACAGGAGAGCCGCATCATCGACATAACCGGAAATCCGCGAAACACGATCACCCGCAGGTCAGGAACGCCCTCATGGGTAAATTGCAAAAAGGCGTCATCCACCTTGATCAGCGATTCCACCACGGCAAAGTCGGTTTTGCCGCCGAGAGAAAACAAGCCCGCCAATATGTTGGAAATATGGCGTTCAATATCCGGCAGGGAGATCGCTTGACCATTGGTTTTGTAGTAAACCCCATCGACCACACGATCAATGACCAAAATGCCTTTACCGCCGGAACCTTTGGCGGGCTTGATGCAAAAGCCCGGCACCGCATCGGTGATCCGCGCGATTTTTGGCACATCGTGTTGACTGTCGATCACCCCGATCAAGTCCGGCACATTGACCCCATGCTCAATCGCCAGATTCTTGGTTTTCAGCTTGTCGTCCACCAACGGATAAAGTGAGCGCGGATTGTGGCGGGAAATATAGCGAATATTGCGGCAGTTCATCCCAAGAATGCCTTTGGTCGCCAAACGCCCATAGCGAGTGTTCTCACGCCAGTACTGCAGCAGGTTCATGCTAATTTCCTTGCACCAGAGGTTTGAAGCGCCGCAACTCACTCAGGCGATAACCTGTGTAATTGCCACACATCAGCACCAGCGCCATAAACACCAGTTGCAGGCCGATAAAATTGAACATGAGATGACGAATAATCGGATTGATCATGACCAAATAAGCAAGCACCGCCACCAGAAGTGACCCACCACCCTGGGCAAATACTTCTTTTGCTCCCTCTTCCTCCCACAATATCGACATGCGTTCGATGGTCCAGGACAAAATAATCATTGGGAAGAATGTCACCTTGAGACCTTCGGCAAGTCCCAGGCCATAAGCGAGAATAGAAAAGACGGCGATGATAATAATCACGGAAATAATGACCGCCGATATTCGCGCCACCAGCAATAAATTATGGCGGGATAAATAGGAGCGGATAACCAAGCCGATGCCGACGATTAAGAAAAAGCCCACCAAACCTGTGATCAGCGTTGTTTGAATAAACGCGAGCGCAATCAACACAGGCATAAATGTGCCGGAAGTGCGGATACCAACCAGAATACGCATCATCACCACCACAAGCACGCCAACGGGAATCAGCAAAATTCCCTTAAACATGGTTTGCTCTTCAAGCGGTAGACTGTGAATTGAAAAATCCATCGCATTTTTCAGGTGCGCAACCTTCTCTTGATAAATGCGAGATGCCGGTACTTCCTGGGCGATGATGGAAAAGCTCACTCGCGAATCGCGCCCACCCACCAAGTCCAACAGCGAACCGGAATTCTGCTCCCACAACAATTGGTTGGCGAGTTGTCCCTGCTGTCCGGTCTGAGGATTGAAGAGCGCATATTCCTCACCAGAAAATACCTGCAGATAGCTCACCAAAGATTGGCGCCGACGACCATCTTCCAGATACAAAGTCTGCACCACCCGCGCAGGTATACCCGCGAGATTTAACATTTCCACCAAGCGGCGCTCGCGGGATTTTTGCTGCACCAACAATTGTGCCAGCTGCGATTCATTATTGAATTCTGCAATCAACTCCCGAGTCATGGTAAACGCGTCCGCTGAGCGGGAACGGGCACGCTGCAGTAATTGCGTTACGGCGGTTTCTTCGGGGCCAGCGTAAGTCACTGTTTCAATCTGCGGCGGATCAGCGACCATGTCGTCAAAATTTTCCTGATCGAACAGCATATCCACTTGGTAGTAGAGCGTCTGCCGACCGCTGGCTTCGCGCACCGACCATTCTGCTCGGCGCTTGGCACCCTCGTCGACAAATGCCAGCCCATAACCGGGGCTCGCGGTGTGTTCAGAAACTCGTTCGAAACCCGGCTGACTATCGGGCACCGCAAGAGAGAGCTTCACCGGCTGGCCCAGCGCTTCAAATTCAATCTTCGCTTCGATCGACCAAATCTGACGCTTGGCGTCCGGCAACCAGGGCACATCGAAAACATAGTGGCGGTAAAACGTCAAAAACAAACCCGCGGTCAACAAGCCGAGCACCAAAATGTAAAGTGGAACCCGATTTGAGGAGACAGATTTACTCATAGTGGAGAGTTCTCAGAGTGAGTCGGTTGGGTGTATTGACGTTTTTCATCGACCACAGCGATGTCGCGCAAAAATGAACGGCCTAAAACCACTGGAAACGCCGCCACATCGCGGCTGACCAGGGTAAATTCTGTATTGTCGATTAATTCGCCCAATTTAATTTTTAAACGAACCACCGGACGGCTTTCCGTTTCCTCGCCACCGGCAACACGCACGCGCACTTTGCGCAACAGCGGCGCTTCATAAACGGCGGGTTTTTCCTCGGCGCCATTAGGTGCGGCTGCGGCCAGTGAAAACCGGACCCATTCATCACCGTCGCGCTCAAACAACTGAATTTCGTAAGCACGGATGGAGGAAGATTTCGCTTCATCATCGACTTTCGCTTGAACACTGCGCCCCAATACATCAAACCAAACCCACTCCGCCGTACCCAGAATCACTTTACCGGACTCATCAACCAGCGGTGAGGACTTGGAGGTCGATTTCGCCCCGGAGGGTCTCGTCTTTTTTCGCGACCGGGAGTCGGTAGCGGAAAGCGCATTTTTTTGACTCCCTTGTTTCAGGGTTTCCATTTCCTGGCGCAAATCGTACAAAACTTCGGTCAGTTCGCTATTTCGGGTTTGTAATTGCATCAACTGCTGCCGCTGAACCTGTATCTCTTCCGCCTGGTAAGCCAGCAGACGTCGCGTCTCCTGCTGCGCGGACTCAAGCGAACCTAATTCGGTATGCGGTGTTGTCGAACAGGCGCTCAGAAGCGCGGAAAAAATGAGCGTGGTGAGGCATTGAGATAATTTCATGGTTATTTTTCTAGAGCGTTTTGTCCGAAACATCGGTTCATCATTTCACTGCGGTGTGCGGCCTGCATCCGGTTGGAGATGGCTGGGCCTCCGTGTAATATCGTCAGTCCCACCGATCAGTCGTCGGCCTGCCTGTCAAAGCAAATGAGGATCTATGCACACCCCTATTCATGCGGTCATCTTCGATCACGATGGCACCCTGGTCGATTCTGAACCCGTGCATCTTGCCTGTTGGCGCAAGGTTTTAGCACCTCACAACGCCACTTTATCCAAAGAAGATTACAACCAGAACCTATCTGGCATGCCGTCGATCTATTCGGCCGCTTGGTTAGCCGGCAAGTTTAACCTCGATATACCAGCGGACGCACTACTGCGTGAAAAACAAAAACATTTGCGCGACTTCTTGACAACAAGCTGTTTTCCGCTGATGCCGGAAGTGAAATCCTTACTGGCATACCTAGCTGAACGGAACATACCTCTGGCTGTTGCCACAGGCGCAAGTCGCGAAGAGGTAACCGCAAGCTTAAAACATCATGAACTATCGGCCTTCTTCCGCGCGGTGGTCAGCAAAGAGGATGTTCGCCATAACAAACCTGCACCGGACGTTTATCAACTTGCAGCCGGCCACTTGGGCGTGAAGGAAGAGTACTGCGTTGCTATTGAGGACAGCGACAACGGCGAGCGCGCAGCCCGCGCCGCAGGCATCCATTGCCTGCGTTATCACCCTTTCGCCGCCACGCCGGACGATTACCGCTTCGGCTGCTACATCACCATGCGCAACTGGCTGGAGCCGCGCCTGATCAAGCAATCCTGAAATAAGTCGACACAACTGTCACACGGCGCCACTTCAGCCTATATTCAGGTTAAGCCGCCTAGACTTTCACCAAACAAAACAGCCCGTTTTTAGCATCTTTACGCGAACGGGATGACCGGGATAAGGTCCATGGCGACATGAAAGCTTCATGACATTTTGTAATCAATGATGAGATCCTGACTCGGTTTAACATGATGATCAGCAAGACAAAAAGGCGTTTAACCTCTCTGTTGGTATCCCTGGCCATGCTGCCAGCGGTGACCTGGGCGCTGCCCAAGCAGGCGCGCAGTCCGATCCAGTATGCACAGGGCGAAAGCCGGACTGACAAATCCCGCGCTGCAGACATAGCCCGTGCCGCGCACGGCGGCAAGGTTCTTAAAGTTGATGAAGTAAACAGCAATGGTCAGGTGGTATTCCGGGTGAAACTGTTGCTGGATGGAGGCCGCATCAAAATCGTCACAGTGGACGGAAACAGCGGCAGAGTTATCTAACCAATATCCGACTGGAGCAGTGTATGCGTTTGCTAGTGGTAGAAGATGAAGAAGCGATTCGCAGGCAACTGGTGGAATTTCTCGGACAACAAGGCTTCGCCGTGGATCAGGCGGCGGACGGGCGGGAAGGCCTGTATTTTGCCCAAGAATACGATTATGACCTGGCGATCGTGGATATCGGCCTGCCAATCCTTAACGGCATAGAGCTGATCAAAAAAGCCCGCGCTGCGGGCAAGCAATACCCGGTGCTGATTCTCACCGCCCGTGGTAATTGGCAGGACAAAGTAGAAGGACTGGAAGCTGGTGCGGACGATTATCTGGTCAAACCTTTTCACAACGAAGAGTTGCGCGCCCGGGTCAATGCATTGATCCGTCGCGCCTCCGGTCATGCCTCACCCCGTCTGGAGTTTGGCCCCATCGTCATCGACACCGCTGCGAAAACCGTCAGCCGCAATAGCGAACTGGTTGAACTGACGAGCTACGAATACAACACTCTCGAATATTTGGCAGTACACGCCGGAGAGGCGATATCCAAAACCGTTTTGACGGAACATTTGTACCAGCAGGATTTCGAGCGCGATAGCAACGTTATTGAAGTATTCATCGGTCGATTGCGCAAAAAGCTGGATCCCGACGGCAGCCTGCAACTGATCACCACCATGCGCGGCCGAGGCTACCGCTTTAATCCGGACTTCCAAGCGATGGCCAAGGCACAAGGAAATTGATTTCTGTTTGCCCGTACCACATCTCTTACTACTCGCCTCTTTCTCGCCTCCGCCGTGCTGTTGCCCCTGCTGTTGGGCTTCAGCGCGACCATGCTGAATCACGCCTACCAACGCAGCTTACGTACCGCTGAACGCGACGCCCTTCACGGGCAGATCTACATTTTGCTCGGCGCTGCAGAGCCGAGTGAAAGTGGGCTTCAACTGCCACCTGTGCTCAGCGAACCTCGCTACAGCTCCGTTAATTCCGGGCTTATGGCATGGGTGATCAACACCAAAGGCGCCTTGCAGTGGCGCTCGCGCTCCAGCGAACTGGTCCACCCAGGCGATATGCCAACGGTGACCACGGCGTTCAGCCCGGGGCGGGTGCAGTTCTTCAGCGCATGGATTGAAGACCGCGAATATTACGCCATCAGCTACGACACCATCTGGGACATCAACGATAAAGAGCGCGGCTATCGCTTTATCGCCATGCACAGCCGGCAGCCCATGCTCAACGAATTGGAGGCCTATCAAAAGCGCTTATGGAAATGGCTTGGCGGCCTCGCATTTTTGTTGATTGTGGTGCAAACGCTGGTAGCAAAATGGGGCCTGTCGCCACTACGCAAATTAGCGACNNGATCTGGAAAAAGTGGAAGAAGGGTTACAACAATTACCCGGCGCCTACCCTGCGGAAATCCAGCCGGTAACCGACAACCTCAACCGAGTTTTACGCAGCGAACGCGCACAGCGTGAGCGCTACCGCAATACCTTGTCAGACCTCGCACACAGCTTAAAAACACCCCTCGCCGTTATCCGCGGGCAACTGGAAAACAAGCAGCATATTTCGGCCGAAAGCCTTGCACATGCCATTGATGAACAGGTTTCACGCATGTCGGCAATCGTCGATCACCAACTACGTCGCGCCAGCGCCCAAGTCACCCAAGCCAACCGCTCAAGTTCGGTCCAAGTGAAACCGCTAGTGGAGCGCTTGGCTCGCGCCATGCAAAAGGTTTATCAATCGAAAAGTGTCCAGCTTCGTTTGGATATTGGCGAACATTTAGTATTTCACGGAGACGAAGCCGACTTAATGGAGTTGCTCGGCAACTTAATTGACAATGCCTGCAAGTACGGGCGACACTCCGTCGCCATTTCTGCGCAGCAGCAAGGACGTGACCTCGTCGTATCGGTGGAGGATGACGGCCCCGGCGTTGAGGCCGATGTGCAGCAAACCATTTTGACCCGCGGCGCGCGCGCGGATACCGCCACACCCGGACAAGGTATTGGCCTAGCCGTGGCGGTGGATATTCTCAGTAGCTACGGCGGAAGCATCGACATCTTCCGCTCCAAACTCAGCGGCGCCGGCTTCACCATAAGAATCCCCAACTAGCCAATGATCCTTGCTATCGACCGCTTCCTGAAAAGCCGCTTCTTTTTTTATATACGCCTAGGCCAGTTCGCCCTCGCCCTCGCCATTTTTGCCTTTGCGGCGCTGATGCCAGGAAAATACGTTCCGTCGGTTTCTACAGACAAAACTATGCACTTTATCGGCAATGTGCTGCTGATGCTGTCCGCCTGTGTCGCGCTGATGGGAAGAATGAAACTGGGGTTGCTACTGCTGATGCTAATCCCCTATTCGCTCCT
>DJFQ01000208.1:0-12427 GCA_002432095.1 Marinagarivorans sp. UBA5868
CGCGGGTGCCAGAACACCATCCCCGGGGCCTCTTCCTGCATATGGAACAGGTCAAACTTTTTACCGAGCTTGCGATGATCACGCTTCTCCGCCTCTTCTAGACGGTGCAGGTAAGCGGCGAGATCTTTTTTGTTTGTCCAGGCAGTGCCATAAATGCGCTGCAACATTTCATTTTTGGAGTCGCCGCGCCAATAAGCTCCCGCCACTTTCATAAGCTTGAAATGCCCCAGTTTGCCGGTAGTCGGCACATGGGGACCGCGGCACAAATCTTCGAAATCACCTTGACGGTAGAGAGACAGGGGTTCATCACTAGGAATCGATTCAATGATGTCAGCCTTGTAATGCTCGCCAAGCCCCTTGAAATAGGCNNCGCTTGTAGGCGAAGTCGTAATAAAAGCCGTCATCAATAACTGGGCCGATGGTGACCTGAGCATCCGGGAAAAGCTGTTTGACCGCCTGCGCGAGCAGGTGCGCACTGGAATGTCTGATGACATCTAGCCCTTCGATAGACCTATCGGTAATGATCGACACTGTCGCATCGCGATCAATTCGATAGCTTGCATCGACGGTTTTGCCGTCCACAACACCTGCCAACGTGGCCTTTGCAAGCCCAGGCCCGATAGACTGGGCGAGTTCCAAAACAGTAATCGGATCGGCAAAGCTACGCAGTGAACCGTCGGGCAAAGTGATCTGAGGCATTGGTGATCCTTGTTTCAGTGGTGACCCCTACCAAAGGCCACTTGAATGAGATAGGCAAAAAGAGTCGCGCAGTATATAGAAGGCATTCAGGAAAGCCAATTTTCGGGATCAAAAAACAACCCTCAGGCGAGAGACTTAATAGAAGCAACAATCAAGTTGCACAAGTGGGGGCGAACTAAACTCAGCGTTTGGTAAATCTCCTCTAAGGTTATTGGCTCACCAGTCAGCCCCGCAGCCCAATTCACCACTGTACACAGAGAGGCATATTGCATATCCAGTTCTCGTGCGAGCACCGCTTCCGGCATGGCAGTCATTCCCAGCAAGTCACAGCCATCGCGACGGCAGCGACGCACTTCCGCTGCTGTTTCCAGTCTTGGCCCTTGGGTACAGCCATACACAGCGGGCGTTATCACCTTCAAGCTCAGTCCATGCGCAGCGTTCATAAGGATGCTGCGCAACTTCTGCGAGAATGGATCCGTAAAATCCACATGATTCAGGGCATCAGAAAGTATGTCGGCATAGGTATGCGCCCGCCCGAAGGTGTAGTCGATGATTTGATCGGGAATGACAAGTGCGCCGGGTCCCATCTCGGCCGCAATGCCACCAACAGCATTCAGCGCAAAAACAAAATCGACACCTAGAGATTTTAATGCCCAGATATTTGCCCGGTAATTGATAAGGTGCGGCGGGATACGGTGACCGGGGCCATGGCGCGGTATAAATGCAACCGACACGCCGTTGATCTTGCCTACCGTAGCTTTGACAGATGATTGGTATGGTGTTTCGATGTCCAATTCAGCAGGGGCATAGAGATCCGGAAATTCATAAAATCCCGATCCGCCAATCACACCTACTTTCGCTACGACTTTCACCCGCCAACTCCCAGTCGCTAAATGGTCTGTAGCAAGTCACTTGCTCGCGCATAAGCAGCTTGCCAACGCCGGGAACGCTGCAACGACGATAGGGATTGAGAGGGAATTGAGGCCGTTGCCCGCATTCGCGCCAGGCGATCATTTGTCGGATAAGCGATGGTATTCAGGTGCTCAATTACGTCTATGGCCCGCTTCGGCTGATTGCATACTAAAACGGCATCACATCCAGCATTGAGCGCTGCCGACGCACGATCACGGTAGTCGCCCAAAACGGCTGCACCTTCCATGGACAAATCGTCACTGAAAATGATTCCTTCGAAATTCAGCTGTTGACGCAAAACCTTTTGCAGCCAAAAAGCCGAGAAACCGACGGGGTTTGGATCTATGGCGGAAAACAGGAGATGCCCCGGCATCACCGCCCCGGCCTGAGGTAAAAGCGCGCGAAAAGGCGCCATATCGTCACGCCAGACCTCGTCAAAATCACGCTCATCCACCGGTAGTTCATGGTGGCTGTCCTCCTCGACGGAGCCATGGCCGGGAAAATGTTTTAGGGTTGCCTTCATACCTGCATCGGCCATGCCTTCGACATAGGCTTGGCCGAGCGATGTTACATCCGCCAAGTTGCGACTAAACGCCCGGTCACCAATAACGGAGCTGAATGCGTCATCAGCATCTATAACCGGTGCAAAACTGAGATCAACGCCGCACGCACGCACTTCTATTGCCATCAGCCACGCCAACTCGCGAGCCGCCTCTAGCGCGCCAGCAGAATCTCGCTCATATAAATCGCCAATCGCACGCAAAGGAGGAAGCCGGGTAAATCCCTCCTTGAAACGCTGTACCCTCCCCCCTTCTTGATCAACTCCCAGCACCAGATTCGCGCGTTGATCGCGAATCCGCCGAACAAGATCAGCCAACTGGTCTGGTGATTCGAAATTGCGACGAAAAAAAATCACACCACCGACCTGCGGGTGCTGCAGCACCTCCGCCTCATCCTCCAGGAGTTCAATTCCTGCAATGTCCAGCACTACGGGGCCGAGAGGATAATCAGGCATAGGAATTTTGGCTCGGACTGCTTAATAATCCGCTAAGTCCATCAACGAGATAAACGAGCGCCTGGTTCATATCGGTATCGATCTTGTGGTCTTCCTGCAAAATCGCCTTAATGGACTCGAAGCTGCCCAACGTAAATATTGACGCACCGAGAATAAAATTGAGCCGCCAATAAAATACGATAGGATCAAGGTCGGGTTGGGTTTTCTTAAGCCAGCCGGTATAACGGTTGTAGGTCGCCCCGTAGCTGTGCGCCAAATATGTTCGAAGATGTTGCTGTGACTGCGTGTAAGCGAGGCCCAATAGACGCATGAAACGCTGTGGCTTTTCACTGATGGAGCCGACAGACTCAGTAAGCGAATCGATAAGAATACGCAAAAGCCGCTCTACACTGGGCACCTGTCCGGGGGCGAGAGCGTTTTCCATTTCCGTCAATCGGCGTTCAAGCTCGCGACAAAAAGGTGTGAGGAATTGACTGAAAACAGCCTGGATCAGGGATTTTTTTGTACCAAAGTGATAGTTAACCGCGGCGAGGTTGACATCGGCCATCCCCGTTATTGTGCGCAACGAGGTTTCTGCAAACCCTCGTTCAGCAAACAAAATTGTCGCTGATCTTAAAATTCGTTCAACCGTTTCACCATTGGCCATAACCATGCCTCGTTGCGGATGATAAAGAGCGCGAAAATACGCGTCCCGTCGAGAATTTGTCAAGAAACGCACAAATTTTGTCGAGTGAATAGACGTGCCGTCACAGAATAAGTCATTTCGCCAGTTTATTTGAATATCGTTTTATATATCCAAAAAAGACATGCCGCTACGTTCGTCGCCGAAACAGGCGGATTTTGAGCTAACGTGTTAGCTTATTTTTTGTACTCATCGAAATTGGAGTGGCTGACCCATGATGTTGCGCTCACCCGAAATCGGCTTCTGGTACAGAAGTCCAAACACCCACGCTAGCTTTGAAATAGTTGCTCTGGATGAGCACCAGGGAACAATCGAGATTCAATATATTGATGGCGATCTGGATGAACTTGATTGGCACGATTGGCGGAGGGGACACTTCATTGCCACACCTCCCCCGGATGACGCGCTCAACGCCCTCGGCATGGATCAGCAGGAGAATTGGGATGACGAGTTGCAAACGGACGACCCGCTGTTTGACGAGTCGGATCGGTATGACTGGAGCGACAATACCGACTTTGACGGCATTTGATCATCTGAATTGCTGTGGCGGAGCAATATCGTACCCGCTAACTCTTTATTGTCTTCCTCCGAATACTGTATATAATCACAGTCTGTACATACCAACAGACCCATTCGGGGAGAATGACATGAGCGATCTCACGCAGAGACAGCGTCAAGTGTTTGAGCTAATCAAGGATCAGATCGAAGAAACCGGCTATCCACCGACGCGTGCGGAGATCGCCCAGATCCTGGGCTTCCGCTCCGCCAACGCCGCAGAAGAACACATCAAGGCTCTCGCGCGAAAGGGCGTGATCGAGATTGTCGAGGGTGCATCCAGAGGTATTCGTCTGCCTGAGAGCTCACGCGGTATTCCATTGGTGGGTCGAGTCGCCGCAGGCAACCCGATTCTTGCGCAAGAAAACATCGAAGAATATTGCTCAATACCAGAGAATTTTTTCCACCCTCGCGCCGACTATTTATTGCGAGTACATGGTATGAGCATGAAAGATGTGGGCATTCTTGATGGGGACTTGCTCGCGGTCCATAGCACCCAGCAAGTACGCAATAACGATATTGTAGTCGCGCGTATCGAAGATGAGGTGACAGTCAAGCGCTTCCGTCGCGAGCGAAACCGCTCAGTGGTTGAACTCTGGCCGGAGAATTCAGAATTCAATGTCATCACCGTAGATCTGCGCGATGAAAATTTCACCATCGAAGGCTTGAGCGTCGGAGTCATCCGAAGGAGCTGATTATGCGAAATACCGCAAGCACCAGTGAATTTTTTCGATCCCCGCAAAACACAGCGGGGGGTATTACTGAAATTATCCTACCCAATAGCCGTAGCTCATCACTCTATCTGCCGTCATTGGCTTTTTTGAGTTCCCAGGCCGATGGGCGCTGGCTGACGTGGTTGGCCCCACAAGGTTTAAACAGAGCTGCGTTACAAAATTACGGTTTTGATCTGAGCAAAACCCGGTTCATCTACCCCAAGAACCAAGATCACTGTTTTTGGCTTATTTGGGAAGCGCTTGTGGAGGGGAACAGTCATACGGTTGTGGGCAGCCCCGGAAGACTGTCAGAGCACCAATTAAATAAGCTGGAAAACGCTGCGCGAGTAGGTGGATGCAATGGCCTTTTACTGCGGGACCGGGAACAACACTAAGGCAACGAGCGATCTCTTAACGAGCGTCCTCTCAGTGCAACAGGTTGGAGATAGCAATAGGAGCCTCTGCTTCCGTCTGCTCCTCAAGATCAGCCACCGCATCTAAGCCGGCCTCGATCATCACCCTGGCGACTTCGAAACGGGCAGCGCCAAGATATTCATTGGATTCGGTGGAAAACCGAATTCTCACCAGAGGCTCTTCGTCCTTGTTGCTGGATTTCAGGAGCGCAATATCTCCATTCTCCATTTCGACAATTTCGTAAAACGCTGACTCTTCAAAAACCGACATAGTTACCTTCAGGGTGCCATCCAAGTGGAGATGGTTGCGGCGCAAAATACTCAGTATTCCTCATGCCCCAACCGTTGCCGGTTGACGAGGGATTCGAACGCCTTAAGATCCGTAGCGATGAGTTTGGCTTCCATTCCAGGGCTCTTTTCGCTGCGGGAAGAAATAATCAAATGAGAGGAATCGGCGGACTCTTCGAAATCGGATTGAAAGATCTCCGCCTTGATCGCGCGATTGGCATCGCATCGCCGCAATATTGCAAGCCGCTTGAGCATCCGATGAAGCCAGGAATCATCCTCTTGAACGAGTGCACTCAGCTCATGAAGATCCTGGGTGTCGTGCTGGTTCGTCAGTGCCGCCAGGACCTCTTCGCTAACCGGCCAGGGCGAGACACGATTTCTACCGGTCTGTAGCAGCTCTATCAGATAGAAACCCATAGCCATTTCAAACTGCAAACAAACAGAAGTGCTTAAGGCGGTGTGCTCTCCGTGAACGCCCGTCAACCTAAGAAGCTCATGCGCATTGGCGATATGTAAATCGACCCTGCTTCTTGCGGAACCGGACATAGATCAAGCTTTTCCTGGGCTCGGGTTCTTTGAAACGCTTTTTTTGGTTGCGTCCGACACCTGCCAGCGCCCGTTATCAAAAAATGCTTTCCACCCGGTCGGTTTGCCTTCCACTTCTGCCTGCACGTAATGTTCCTTGGTTTTCCGGCTAAAGCGAATAACAGTGGCTATTCCTTCCGGGTCAACTTGTGGAGCCTTCAAGAGGAAGTGGTATTTCGGATCCAACTGGTCTTTGTAGGGAAGCAGCTCACGCACCAATGGGGCCCTTGTTTCGCGATTTTTAGGGAACTGGCTGGCCGCCAAGAACAAGCCCGACGCCCCGTCTCGCAGAACATAATGGTCGTCGACCTTATCGCACTTCAAGTCCGGCATGTCGATGGCGTCCATCTTCGGCGGCGCCGCTTCACCATTTCGCAACAACTTACGGGTATTGCTGCAGGCGTCGTTGGTGCAACCAAAGTATTTGCCGAAACGGCCCGTTTTAAGCTGCATTTGACTGCCGCACTTGTCGCACTCGATTACCGGACCCTCGTACCCTTTGAGCTTAAAACTGCCCTGCTCAACTTCGAAACCTGCACAATCCGGATTGTTACCGCAAATATGTAATTTGCGAGTATCGTCCAACAAATAACTGTCCATCGCCGCATTACAGAGCTTGCAGCGGCGCTTACTGCGCAAATGCCGGGATTCGGCTTCTTCATCCTTATCTGCGTCCACCGCTTCATCGCCGGGCACCAGATTCTTGGTGTTTTTACATCGTTCTTTCGGTGGCAAAGCGTAACCGGAACAACCTAGAAACACGCCTGTGGAACCAATGCGAATCTGCATGTGGCGTCCACATTTATCACAAGCGATATCAGTTTCCGTCGGCTCATTGCTGCGCATACCAAACTGGTTACCCTGCGCCTTGGTGAGCTTGTTGGAAAAATCCGCATAAAACTCGTCGAGCAGCTTATGCCAATCTTTCTGGCCCGTCGCCACCGCATCCAGAGACTCCTCCATATTGGCGGTGAACCCATAGTCCATCAGGTCGCTGAAGCTTTCCACTAGCCTCTCTGTCACCACATCACCCATCTTATCGGCGTAAAACCGGCGATTTTGGACATGCACATAACCGCGTTCCTGGATTGTCGAAATGATGGAAGCGTAGGTGGAAGGACGACCTATGCCACGCTTTTCGAGTTCGCGAACTAGGCTTGCCTCACTGTAACGGGCTGGCGGCTTGGTGAAATGCTGCGATGGCAGTAGCTGCTCTAACGTCAAAGAATCTCCAACTTTTACATCAGGCAAAAGACCCTCGTCGTCTTTTTTCGCTGCCGGTGGTGCGGCCTTGAGAAAACCGTCAAAACGAATCACTCGGCCTTTGGCCTTCAATTGATAATCACCGGCGCCCACGATCACCGTAGTACTGGTGAACTGCGCCGGTGTCATCTGACATGCGACAAATTGTTGCCAGATGAGGTTATAGAGGCGCTCCGCGTCCCGATCCATTCCGGATAGCTGGTTTGGCGGCAAGTTGACATCGGAAGGGCGAATCGCCTCATGCGCCTCTTGAGCGCCCTCTTTGCTGGAATAGGTGTTGGGCTTTTCGGGCAGATAAGGTTTACCAAAGGTCTCTTCGATATAGTCTCGGCAAGCCTGGACCGCATCCGCGCTCAGGTTCGTCGAGTCGGTTCGCATATAGGTGATGTAACCCGCTTCGTACAACCGTTGCGCCAGCATCATAGTTTTTTTGACGCCATAACTGAGCCTGGTGCTGGCGGCCTGCTGTAACGTCGAAGTGATAAAAGGCGCTGAAGGTTTTGACTGAGTCGGCTTGTCTTCCCGCGCGACTACTTTGTATTGAGCCCCCTCAAGCGCATTAACCGCATGCTGAGTCTGCTCACCCGTCTTGGGATTGAATTCTTCCCCACGAAATTTAAAAACATCGTATTTGGTCTGCTCGCCGCGGCTCGTGTTGAGTAGAGCGGCCAGATTCCAATACTCCTCCGGTATGAAAGCGCGAATTTCCGCTTCTCGTTCCGTAATCAGGCGCACAGCCACCGACTGGACGCGACCCGCGGAGAGCCCTCGGGCAATTTTTTCCCACAACAGCGGCGATACCATGTAGCCGACGATGCGATCAAGGAAGCGCCGCGCTTGCTGCGCGTTTACTCGATTGAGGTCCAGACGGCCCGGTTGTTTAAACGCCTGTTGAATCGCTGTTTTGGTAATCTCGTTGAAAACGACTCGTCGATAGCGTTGTGGGTCGCCACCAATGGATTCGCGTAGGTGCCAGGCGATTGCCTCCCCTTCGCGGTCCAAGTCCGTCGCGAGGAATATTTCGTCGGCGCTGGCCGCCAGACGTTTCAGTTCATCAACCACTTTTTCTTTGCCCGGCAGGATTTCGTAATGCGCGGCCCAATCGTGGTAGGGATCAATGCCCATGCGTTTGATCAACTGATCACGGGATTTTCGACGTCGATGCTCTTCTTTTTCTTCTGCGCTCATTTTGCGCGTTTTGGCCGCCTCGGCGGCGCGCGCTTTGGTATCCACAGGCGCTGCTGAGCCACTGGTGGGTAAATCGCGAATATGGCCAACGCTGGACTTCACGATGAAATTGCTACCCAAATATTTATTAATGGTTTTCGCCTTTGCCGGCGACTCCACTATGACCAGTGACTTCCCCATTAGATGCCTGCTAGTTAATTCTTGAATGTGATCAGGCTCCGCTGTGCGTATCACGGCCGAACCCTGCTGTCCCCCGATAACCGGCTCAAATCGACCTAAACGGAGGCCCGGAGGTATATAAGGTGCGCATATATAAGTCCTGAGACTTCTAAGGTCAAGCAAACAGGACAGCGCCGACATTTTTCAATACAGCAGCAACGGCAGTGAGAACGCGTACATCCGCCCTCGCCAACCACATAATAAGCCATTGATTTTTAATGACTTATTATGGATAACTGTCAGGCGATACCCTTTTGCTATTCTTAAAGATATGTGGCTTCTGACGAAGAGGCCAATTTTTCCGTGACTTTCGGCCAACTCTCCATGAACAGTGTTACTGGCGTCATCGTGTTCCTTAGCTTGATTGTGTTTTCTCTGGTAGTAGTGAGTTTCGCGAACCGCATTCAAACCCGGAACAGGCTGATTCGGCAGCGAGTGCAAATGATGCGTCTGCGGATCGACGAGTTGGAGGAAATCTGTGCGGGCATTGAGCCGCTTTTAGAGTCGGTATTTATTCCCAAACTAATCAACGAAGAAATTCTCGATCTGATCCACAGTGTTAAGCAGCTTGACGCTAATGCGACCTTTGTTGAAGTGAAGCTGGAGCACGCCAAGGCCCTGGCGAGTAAGCTTGATGCTGAGCAACGCACGCAACCCTTTCACAGAATGATGCCCAGTGACGCTGCCATCGCCAAACACAAACATTATTTAACCGAGGCCGGAAGAGTGGTGCGTCGCCACCAAGCGCTAGGCCGCTTACAGAACGACGAAATGGAGTCGTACGTTCGCGAATTGTCCTGGGCATATCTGATGATAGATGTGATTTCCCATGTCACCCAAGGACACAAAGCGGTGAATCGGGACGATCCGATCGTCGCATACGGCTACTACCGCCGTGCACAAAACCTATTGATGAGCGCACAAAATCCAGACGAACGACGTCATCGGATGATTCGTGAACTGGGTGAAATTCTCAACGGCAAACGCCTCGCACTAAGTACCGATTTAATGCCTGAAACCGGCTTTAACCCCAAAAACAAACCCAATTTCAGCAATTTGAGCGAGGATGACATCACTCAGCTGGCGCAGATTGACGCAGGATATAAGGCTCCATAAGTTCTGCGGTGCTTCGCAACCATTCGGCTAGTTGAAGTAGCACCGGTTCTCCGCCTTTTTCCGACCAATAGCAGCGCAGCCCGAGAGGAGTAGCTTCAACGTCCGACACGCTCTCCGGCAGTGCCGCCAGCCGCTCCTCTAAAATCGGTAAAACAGCCGTGGGGGGACGGTCAGCGCCACGCCACTGCCACCAATCCGCGAAATGAATTCCATGACTGTATGTCTGCCGCTCCAATAGCCATTCCACTCCCACTCTTTTTGATTTTTCCAGGCTCGGCCAACGCCGTTCATAGACAGGGATAAGCCTTCGTTCCTGACTTTGCAGTGTCACTTTCAAGCCCAGATCTCCCGCCTTCGCACGCAGGGCGGCGATTTTGCGATCCCGCTGGGTGGGCTGCATCAGCAAAATTGGCCCCACCATCATGGCAAAAACCGAAAACAGCAAAAAAACAACGAACCAAGACATAAGTCGATTCCCATTGAGAGGATCACATAATCCATTGAAAGAAAGGTCCACTAACCCACTGGAATGATGGTCCAATAAAATGATGGCCCAATAAAAATAGTGTCGCGATTGCAGTACACTGATGCGCGGCGTGCGTCAGCGTTGGTTAGAGGTAAATCAAAAAGCCAGAAATCTGGTGCTGTTTAATAACCAAGCGGTAATAAATAGAGGATTGATTTATGAGCATCTACACCCACTTGTTAGTCGGACTCGATCTGTCACCAGAAGAATCACTTCAAGTTGCCCGAAAAGCGGCAGAACTGGCGAAATTGTTCAGCGCTAAACTCAGCCTGATTCACGTTATTGAACCCGTCACCTTCGCCTATGCAGGTGATATTCCCATGGATCTCACAGAGACACAGCTGGCATTAGAGGAACAGGCTAACAAACGGCTGACCTCGTTTACGGAGCAACTGGGCTATAACATCAGCCAAAGTAAAGTCGTTATAGGTCAGACAGCGGCCGAGCTTCGCGAAACCGCTGCCGACCTCGGCGCAGATCTTATCGTTGTCGGTAGCCACGGTCGGCATGGGTTAGCACTACTGTTAGGATCTACCGCATCCGATGTGCTTCACGGGGCTAAGTGCGACGTACTGGCAATAAGGGTTTGATGCTTCAACTGTCGCGCAGGGTTTCAAGCTCCTCCCACCGCTCATAAACTTTCTGCAGCTCGGTGTTTTTATCAGCAAGTAATGCAGTTTTGCGCCCGATTTCCGCCTGGGTTTGCTGGTAAAACGCTGGGTCGGCCATCTCTGCTTGGAGACGATGCAATTCTTTTTCGAGTGTTTCGATCCGCTGAGGCAAGGTATCCAACTCAAGCTGCAATTTGTACGAGAGCTTCTTGCCGACAGGACGACGTTCGGCAACAGGTTCGGTCACCACCTCACGGGCGGGAGGTAACTCCGGCACCACCGATGGTTTGTACCAAACGCCACCTTGACGAATCCAATCCTGGTACCCGCCAACATACTCTTTCAGTACGCCATTGCCCTCAAATCCAATAGTGCTTGTCACCACATTGTCGAGAAACTCTCGATCGTGACTCACAAGAATTAATGTGCCGGTATAGTTGAGCAGTAAATCCTCCAGCAAATCTAACGTCTCTGCATCCAGATCGTTCGTCGGTTCGTCCATGATGAGACAATTAGCAGGCTTGCTAAAAAGCTTAGCCAGCATTACCCGATTGCGCTCACCACCAGACAATGCACGAATGGGCGTTCTCGCTCGCTCACCAGTGAATAAAAATTCCTGCAAATAGCCAATCAAGTGTTTATTGCGGCCATCCACCTCAATGTATTCGCGACCCTCGGCAATGTTGTCGATGGCGCTTTTATCCAATTCGAGTTCATCACGCAGCTGATCGAAATATGCGATGGAGAGCTTACTGCCGAGGCGCACTTCGCCGGAGGATGGTTTCAAATCGCCCATCAACAGACGTAAAAAAGTGCTCTTTCCCACGCCATTCGGGCCGATCAATCCTATCTTGTCGCCGCGGACAATATTGCCGGAAAAATGCTGGATAATCGGCTTGCTTGCCCAAGCGAAGCTCACGTCCTTGAATTCGGCTACCAGTTTTCCCGATGCCTGATCTGCGGTGATTGACATGCGCGCATTGCCCTGACGCTCCAGCCGTGCCGCGCGCTCCTGGCGCAATTGCTTGAGCGCTCTTACACGACCCTCATTGCGGGTTCGGCGCGCCTTGATTCCCTGGCGGATCCACACTTCTTCTTGCGCCAGGCGTTTATCAAATTCCTGATTATGTTTTTCTTCTTCAGCCAGCTTTTGTTCGCGAAACTCCAGAAAACTTCGGTAATCACCATCCCACAGCGTCAATTTACCGCGATCCAATTCGCCTATGCGATTGGCAACCGCGCGCAAAAATGCCCGATCGTGAGTTACAAACACCACCGCGCCTGCAAAATCCAGCAGCTGTTTTTCCAACCATTCTATGGAAACTATATCCAGATGGTTGGTCGGCTCATCCAATAACAACACATCGGGCTGGATCACCAGTGCGCGGGCCAGCGCCACTCTCCTACGCCAACCGCCGGACAGATCCGCCAAGCGCAAATTGCCATCCAGCTCCAGTCGCGTTAGCACTTGTTGTATGCGGTTTTGTACCGTCCAGCCATCTGCCGACTCGATTTTTTGCTGGACCCGGCCCAATTCCTCCAAACTATCCGTATCCGACTGGTTTGCTAACACAGCAAAACGCGCTAAATGCTGGCCGAGATCGGCAAATCCATTGGAAACAAAATCGTATACCGAAATGTC
>DJFQ01000208.1:12440-26834 GCA_002432095.1 Marinagarivorans sp. UBA5868
TCCAGGGTTTTGAGCAAAGTCGATTTTCCCGCTCCGTTGCGCCCGATGAGACAAAGACGATCACCTTTTCTGACCAACAGCGACAGGCCGTCAAAAATGACTTGTTCACCATGATGTAATTGCAGATTGTCGAGCTTGATAAGATTCATTGGAATAAAAAAGGAAGCAGGGTGAGTAAACCGCGAAAGTGCGCGGCATCTTGCACGAATAAGAACCCAACATTCAATAATTATCGCGCTGTGCCGCTGGCAAAACTCGCAAAACTCAACAAGACTTGTTGTGTGCGGTATCTTAGCTTGCGGGACAAGCTTAAAGTAGTTTGTTAAGTTATCGGCTTCGCGCCCCAATCCCATTCCCAGAGTCCGTTTCTTATGTCGTTCGTTGCTGTATTGCGTCGATTTTTTTTGAGCTCCGGTATTGCCGCCTGCCTCCTGTCGCCTCCAGGGTTCGCTCAACCCACGCCAAATAAAACCGATACCGAACTTGCCAGCCACCGTTTTCACTATCAAAAAGCCAAAGCTGCGCTCGCGCAAAAAAATACTAAGGCTTTCAAAGAACACATGAGCAAGCTGGGGGATTACCCGCTGCGTCAATACCTGGAATTCGCGCAGTTACGCGGCAGTTTTGCGGAGTTACCGTTGGCGGGAATCGACGATTTTTTCGCAGCCTACCCTGACTCGTTTCTGGCAAGCCGTATGCGCGCCAACCTTTTGCAATTCCTTGCCAGCAGGGAGAAATGGAATGATTTTAGTCGCTACTACAATGCCGAAGAGAACGCGTCACTGGAATTGTATTGCCACGCCCTCAACGCCCGTATCAAAGCTGGCGATAAAAGCGCATTCGCAGAAGTGACGCCGTTGTGGGACGTGGGCAAGTCTCAGCCCAAACCCTGCGATCCGGTCTTTATCGCTTGGCGCAACGCCGGTTATCAAACCCAGGACTTGGTGTGGAGTCGTTTCAATAAGGCCATGATGCAGGGCGAAACCAGTTTTGCCCGTTATGTGTCCAACCTGCTGACAACACTGAAACCTAAAGCCAATCTCTATCTGCAGGTTCACGCCAACCCAAAGCTGATTACTCAGCGTCAGCGTTTTCAGGAGCAGGATCTGCCCACCCAACACATCATCGCGTACGGCATCAAAAAGCTGTCGCGCACCGCGCCAAAGGACGCGCTGCAACAATGGCAGATGTATGAGGCACAGCAGCTCTTTCCAGAAGACCTGATGCTGGACACCAAACTTGCCATCGTGCAGCGATTGATTCGCAGCGGAGAGACCGCGGAAGCGCAGTCGTTATTAAGCTATTCACACACTTTGCGCCAGGAAGACATTCTCGATGAATTACTGCGGGAAACGCTGGGCGAAGGCGACTGGGAACGACTGGCAGAAGGCCTGCTGTTGTTGGGGGACAAAAACCGAGAAAACGAGCGGTGGCGTTATTGGGCCGCACGTACCCAAGAGGTGCTCAATCGGCCTATTGAAGGTTACCCAGCTCCAGAGGTGATCTACCGAGAAGTGGCGCAAAACCGAAGCTTCTATGGTTTTCTGTCGGCGGATAAACTTCGTCAGACCTACGCCCTGGTGGATCAATCCACCCTGATTGACGATTCCTTTCGCGCTCAAGTGGCGCAGATGCCGGCAATGCAACGTGCCCACGAACTCTGGTTGACCGGCAATATCACCGAAGCGCGCGCGGAATGGTTATATGCCTCCCGGCGCATGGATGAAAAGCAACTCGCGGCCGCAGGGCAATTAGCCCGCGACTGGGGCTGGTACAGCACCGGCATTCAGACCATGATCAATGGCGACTTGTGGAATGAACTCACCGTCCGCTTCCCCCTCGCCTATCGTGAGGAAATTGCCAAAATTGCCCAGGATACCCAGTTGGAGCCTACCTTCATTTATGCCATCGCTCGCCAGGAAAGTGCCTTCGATGCAGCGGCCCGGTCGCCTGTGGGCGCCATGGGTCTAATGCAGTTGATGCCACAGACCGCCATTTACACCGCGAAGAAATCTGGCATTAAGCACGCCAACACTAGCGATTTGCTCAAGGCAGAACACAATATGAGGCTGGGCGGCCTGTACCTTAACCACTTGCTGCAGACCTTTAACGGCAATCGCATTCTGGCGGCTGCTGCCTATAACGCCGGACCGAGCCGGGTGAACCGCTGGCTCAGCGAACAGGGTAAGGAAAAGCCAGTGGATGTTTGGATCGAAACCATTCCGTACAAAGAAACCCGCCACTATGTACAGAACGTGTTGTGCTTTTCGGTCATTTACGGCTATCGCTTGGGACAGCCCACAATGTTTTTGTCTGAGGCGGAAGCCAAACAATATTTATAAATCTTTAAAAAATTGGGGAAGGATCTTATGGAGCCAACTCCGGCGAGCGGTTTAACCCCAAACGACTGGTCACATGTACGCGAGACCATCAACATGTTGTGTCTCGCAGTTTGCCAAATCGAAGCAACACTGACCGACAGCAACAGCGCCGTTGATGTCCTAACCCAATCCTTCACCCGCCTTGCCGAACACTCGGACTCCGTCGCCCGGGAATTACAGAATATTCAGCGAGTGGAGGACCTCAACGCTTTCAAGCGGGACATTTTCGATACTTCAAAGGAAATGTCAGCCAACGTTGGTGCGTCAATACAGGCCTTTCAGTTTTATGATCGTGTCTGCCAAAGGCTTGATCATGTAGCCCGTGGGTTGGAGCGAGTGTCTGCCCTTATGGACGATCATGTGCAGATTAACGACCCAAAAGCTTGGCGCAGGGTTCAAGAATCTGTGCGGGAGAGTTATACGATGGACGCTGAGCGCATTATGTTTGAATTCATCATGCGCGGAGGCTCAGTCCGCGACGCGCTACAGATTTATCGCCATCACTTCGAGCAAACTGACGTCGGTGATGAGCGCGATGACGTCCAGCTGTTCTAGATGGAAAGCTGTTCTAGAGGTAAAGCTGTTCTAAACGAACTGCGACAGCCAATTCTGTAGATCCGCCTGATTGAATGGCCAACCGATTTCCGCTCCCGAAATAGGCTCTACCACTACCGGTATCCGCACCGCGTAACGTTCCATCAAGTCTTCCGAATCGACTATTTCTGTCCACTGCCATTGCAGATTGATCCGAGTTTGCGCCTCCCGCAGTTGTTCTTCTGCCAGTTCGCACAGGTGACAGCCAGCGGTGGAATACAAGGTAAGGGAAATCATAGAAACCGCCTTCATTGGAAGGCGGGCATTTAACCAAGCCTATCGGAAATCGTCCAGGCGGTGGTTATTCCAGCAGTGCGCGAGCGGCGGGCGCGAGTAAAACGGATTGAGGTTTATGAGGCTGATTATTCGCAACCCAATCAAGCAAATCCGCGACGAGACTACGGGGCTGCCCCATACGCTCAGCAAGATCGCCGGCCCGCATGACACTTTCCACAAAGCCGCCAAGCCCAGGATTCGCATCGCGGCCAGGTGCGTAAACAGGTTGGTTATCCGCAATCTTGGTCTGGGCCATTTCCGTTTTGCTCATGCTCAAGGCCAAATCAAATGACGCGATTTCGCTCCGATCAAACGACATCTCCGTTGCCAAATCAAAGGCGCGGCCCAAATCTCCCTGGAAAAATTGCTCTGATATTGTGCCCACTTGGCTCAATAGATCGTTCAGCGCACGCAATTCACCCTCGTCGAGCTCACCCTCTACCGAAAATTGCAGACTGGTGCTCTGACTTCCCTGGCGACTGAGCGATGCGCTCATCCCGTCGCGACCTTCGCCGTAGGCGAACTGTGATACTCCGTTGCGATCAGCCGACATCTTAATGGTGACGGCATCACCATCAGCTGTGCGCAGTTTTAGTGAAAAATCCCGGTCTTCCTTAACGCCATACGCATAGGACTGGGTTTGTGAGGTGCCACGGGCGCGTCCGAGATGTTCATAGGTAGTGTTAGCCTTCATCGCCTGCTGATATTGCTCAATGATCTGCACATCCCGCAACACGGCTGACAGCAATGTCTTGCCAGGTTCGAGCCGGGGAATGGAAGCAAGCAAAGCTGGAGGTGTGGTTACCGGAGCGGCAGCAACTTCTTTCGGCTGCTCGGCCATCGGCACATCGAAGTCGATACCAAGTTCATCCGCCAACTTCTGGATACCGGCGAGCACTTGTGAACGAGTGCCCTCGATGTCGCCACGGATCTGATCGTCCAACAATCCCATTTCAGAGAGCTGAGAAAAAGCGTCGCTGTAACCCTCCTCAAAGCCCTTCAGCCCGGCCTGCAAACGGCTTTTGAGTTCATCTGCCGATGCGCCATCGGCAACATCCCGACGAAGTTGGGCATCGATAAAGGTCAAAATGGACTTGGCAAAGGGGTTCGCGGAGTCAGTCGCTTCAACAGCCCTATAGGCCTGTACCCCATCGGTTCCACTAAGACTAGGGCCCGCGCTGTGACCACGCACCTCCACCTGTTGCGTACGGGAATAGGTTTCCGTTACAGACACCTGAACCGAAACATCTTGCCGCGCGCTGACTCGCGACTGCCCAAAGGAAGGCGGTAATGGTTGCGCAGTAACTGGTGAAAGCATATGAACCTCCGAAGCTAACACCAGGTTATCGGCGGGGAGCCACCATACTTGAGCCGATTAGGCAGGAGAATGCTAAACGGTAAAGTACAGAATAGCAGCCGCCGTCAGAACGACGGCGGCGGCTATTCCCAACCAAACCAAACTGGCATCAGGAGCCGGCGGGATAGCGGCGTCTGACTGCTTGATCTCACGCAGACCCTTTGCCTTAAGCGCTGCCCCCTGGTTCGGCGAACCGCCCGGCCGGGGAGATAGTATCTGCGGATGCACTGAGATAGCCGGACGAATAGAGGTTTTGTCATGCTCCAATTCTTCATCAGCTGCTGCACCCCGCACAGTAAAAACCAGCGTATCAAACGCGAGTTCATCGCCGCCGCGTACCTGAGCGCGTTCCACTTGGCGACCATTCAGAAAAGTGCCATTGGCAGATCCCAAGTCCTCCACCCAAAGTGCGCCATCCTCAAAAAATAACCGGGCATGACGGCGCGAGAGATGAGCCACCGCCAGACTGAGATCGCATTCACGAGCGCGGCCGACAATCATGTCTTTTTCGACCAGAAACAACTTATTGGCGAGTGCGGTACTTTTGCTCTGCAAAGCCCAGGAAATAAGCGGCGCCGGCACGATACGCTCGACCGAAGGCCGCTCCCGCTTTGGGTCCACAATCTTCAACGAATATTCACCTATCTGCAGCAAGGTCCCATGCTCAAGGTAAGTTTGGTCAAATACCCTCAACCCGTTGATTAACACGGAAGCATCATTTTCCGTAGGGCAAATGAAAACCTGCTCGCCGTTGACCAAGAGCTCGGCATGGAGTGATTTGATTGAAGGGTGGGTAAGCGTGATGTGGCAACCTGGCCCACTGCCGATAATGTAACGTTCCTCTACCAGCCAGATTGGGGGTTTTTCGGTACCGATAAACCTCAGTTGCAACATTAGGAGAGCATCCACACAGGATTGTTTTGCGTTTGACTTTATATCAAACTCCCCGGCGCACCAATAGGAATGTCACACTCTATCGCTCCTGTCCGCGACACGCTGAATCATTTCGGTTAGTCTAAAATTTCTTTATCGAATGGAAAGTAAGGACCCTTATGTCGGGTAGAAACTACAATGTCAGGTAGAAACTACAGCCAAGCCACAGACGTAGGGTTGTTGCGTGACAATAACGAGGACGCGATATGGAGCGATGCGAAACTCGGCCTTTGGGTGGTGGCGGACGGCATGGGCGGACATGCGGCTGGCGAGGTGGCCAGCGACATCACTGTCAACGTGATCAGCGATGGCATTCGCCAGGGCAGGTCTATCAAGGACGCAATTAATGCGGCTCATTTGGCGGTGCTGGACGCAGCACGTGATGGCTCTGGCAAGTACGGTATGGGTTCTACTGTCGTCGCTTTGCATTCTTTGGGCAATCGATACGAAATCGCGTGGGTTGGTGACAGCCGCGCCTATCTTTGGTCCGACCGAGATAAAGATGGTTTTAGTCTTCAACAGCTCACCATTGATCACTCCTACGTACAAATGCTTTATCAATCTGGAATTATCTCTGCCGACGAGATGTCTGGCCATCCGGAAAAAAATGTCATTACCCAATGCCTGGGATCAATGGAACTCCATGAGCTGAAAGTCGATGTGGTGGAAGGCAGCTGGCACAAATACGATTGGATACTATTGTGCAGCGACGGGCTGAGTGACACGGTAAGTGATCAGCAGATCTGCGACATATTGCACGGCGCGGAGAGCACGGATCTCGCCGTGAGCGCTCTGGTTCAAGCGGCGCTCGCCAACGGCGGCAAGGACAATATATCGGTAATCATTGTGACCGCACCCGGCACCTCCAGCATCGTAGACCGACTGAAAACGATTGGTCGCTGGTGTCAACCCAAATAAATAACCCCACACCCAAATAACAATCGTTGTCCGGCGCTTTAATTGCGGGCTATGGTTGCTTTTCTCATCTAAACTCACACTATTAACATCATAACCAATTCGTCGCACACGCCAACACGACACACGTACCGCTGCGCTTATCCTATTGACACTAACAAGAGCGCATGGAATTTGGGGAAAGAACCATGGCCGAGCCATTTTTGCCGAGTGGAGATTGTTATCTTTGGCTTCCAGATATCCTCTGGTTACATGTGATATCCAATGCGGTTATAGCGCTCTCATATCTGCTGATCCCTCTGACACTTTACGTGTTCGTGAGGCGAAACCAACATCGGCTACCCCATAAGGATCTGGCCTACTTATTCATCTCGTTTATTTTCTTTTGCGGCCTTTCTCACGCTGCGGAGATTTATACCACTTGGGTTCCAGTGTATCGGTTTGAAGGCTGGTTGAAAGCGATCACGGCTTCGGTTTCCATTGTCACAGCATTGGTTCTGTTGCCCAAGCTGCCGGATTTATTGATCAATGGCGGAGAACCAAAAAAATATACGCATATGGAGGAACAGCAACGGGCATTGGAAGCTCGGCTTACACAGATGAATTCACTTTACGAAGCGTCACTGGGGCGCGAGGAACGCATCGTTCAGCTGAAAAAAGAAATCAATCAGGAATTGATCAAACAGGGACTGCCACCACGCTATCGCATCCACGACGACTGAACAATGCCAGGACGATATTACTGTTACATCGCCGGAGCTCTGTTGCTATTTGTATTAATTGCAGCAACAGGCACCACCCTGTCCGGAATATTAAACAATCTGGACTTGTTGGCCCAGCAACTCGGTGCACAAGCGGACAGCGCTGCATCGAATATTGAACTGATCGCGCAAATTAAATCCGCGATTTCCAACTGGACACTGTTTAGCACTTTGCTTATCTGTTCACTGCTGATGCTGTTTGCCACGCCGTTCACCGTTCAACACTATCGAACGCTCGGCGAAATCCGCAACACCAATATCCGCCTGAACAACCAGGCAGCGACTTTGCGCGCTACACATCGAACCATCGACAACATGCTCGAAGACATCATCTACGAGAAAAAGCGCACTTCCAGAACCTCTGAAATCAATGCCCGGCTTGCAGCGATCATTAACAGCGCGGAAGATGCCATTTTCTCTCTCAACATGGCCGGCTACATCACCACTGCCAACGAAGCGGCTTTGCGTGTTTTTGGAGAGAATTGCGAGGGAAAATTATTTCTGAACCTGTTTCCCTCCTCCGCCGGAGCCAAACTGAAAACATTGCTGATGACCACGGCAGAGCAAAATGCAGGGTCGACGCTGGACATCAGCATCGAGAAAAAAAAGCAGCGCATCGACCTATCACTAACGATCTCCCCAATCCATTCCGACCAGCAGGAAATCATTGGATTCTCTGTGATTGCCAAGGATATTTCCAACACTAAGCTCGAAGAAGAACGGTTCCGGATGGCGGTGGAAGCAGCACCGAACGCCATGATCATGGTAAATCAGGAAGGCAATATCGTATTGATCAATAGCGAAGCTGAATCCATGTTCGGCTATGCGAAAGAGGAACTTGTCGGGCAATCCATTTCCCAACTTGTCCCACCAAGTCTGCGCTCTTTGCACCATCTTTATATGCAAAATTATTTTGAAGCACCGGACCGCCGCGATATGGGACGCGGCTCAAATGACTTGCAGGGGCAACGTAAAGATGGAGAATTGTTTCCTATTGAAGTGGGCCTCACTCCGATTACGGTGGACAAAGAAAACTACATTATCAGCTCCATTATTGACATCAGCGAGCGCTTGCAGCAACAACGCGCGCTGAAAAACTTAAACGTGGAATTGCGACGAAAAAACCAGGAGATGGAGCAGTTTATTTATGCTGTCTCTCACGATCTCAAAGCGCCACTGGTTACCATCGCTGGATTTGCCAATCGGCTGAAAAATGCAGAAGATCTTCAGCTGCACGACGACCATCGTCACAAGCTGGACCGAATACTGGCCAATGTCCGCTCCATGGAATCGTTACTCCAAGACCTGTTGCATTTGTCGCGCATTATCAAACGAGATCTGGAAAAAGCCCCGGTCGACACCAACGCCACCCTCCAGCATGTGCTGGACTCTCTCGAAGGCGACATTAAAAAAAGCGGCGCGGTTATTCAAGTCGAAGGAACTTTGCCGCAACTGTACGCACAGGAAAGCCTGCTATTTCAATGCATACAAAATGTGATTTCAAACGCGCTGAAATATTGCAAGCCAGACGTGAGTCCCGTGATCACCATTAGTGCAGCGAGTGAAACCGGGCACTCAGGTGTATGCATTCGCGACAACGGAATTGGCATCGCCGAGCATCATCAAGAACGTATTTTTCATGTATTCGAACGCCTGAATCCCGAATCTGCAGAGGGCAGTGGCGTCGGTTTATCCATCGTCAAAACGATTATGGAAAAGCATTCAGGCAAGATTATTTTGGAGTCTACTGTCGGTCAGGGCACCAGCTTCATCATGCTTTTTCCGGATCTGAAGGGGCTTCCATGAACAGATCCAGCGCCTCGATTCTTATCGTAGAAGACAACCCAGACCACGCGGAACTCATTGAAGCCACCATCCGCGATTGTGAGCCGGGCATTAGAATTTTGAACCTTAAAAACGGTGAAGAGGCACTGGAACATCTCACGCTTTTGAAATCCCAAAGCGCCCCGACACCCGACTTGATATTTATGGACATTAAAATGCCGCGTATGAATGGCATTGAAACGTTAATTGCCTTGAAGCAGGATATCTACATGAGGGATATACCGGTCATCATGCTGAGCACCTCCACCAACGAATCGGAAATGCGCATCTGTCTGAAATCAGGTGCCGAAATTTATTTGGCAAAGCCCTTGCAGGCTGAGACCTTCAAACAACAAATTCGCCCTCTTCTCGAAGGTTGGAGTAAGGCGCACCGCAAGAACCTTAACCAAACAATCTGACTTTCCCGGAGAAGGTAGCATGCATATCTTGATCGCTGAGGACAATCAGGATCATCTGGAACTGATTGTCGACATGCTGAAAAGCAGTTTTGGCAAACAATGCAAAATCCACCATCATGGCTCACTGCTGGATGCGCTCCGCTACCTCGACCGGCAAAGGGTCGACATATTCCTCTGCGATCTAAAACTGCCGGACTCTCCCATTCACAACACTGTCGAACGAATCAAAGCTTTAGACGATGCGCCGCCCATTATTGTTTTAACCTCGCTGCACGATGATGAACTTGCGCAGCAGCTGGTGAAAGAAGGCATTCAGGATTTTCTGCCTAAAGATGAGCTTACACCATCACAATTGGTGCGCGCCTGTCATTACGCTATCGAGCGAAAAAAACTCACGCGCTCGCTATTGGAGAAAAATGAAGATTACAAAGCGTTTTGTTACAGCTTGACACACGATTTCAAAAGCAGCTTGTGGCAGGTATCCCGGTTTGCACAGATCTTCAAGCTGGAAACCCAAAAAAAATATCCGCAGGATGATTCTCTGCCTTACCAATATTTGGACAAGATATCGACAAAAATCGAAAGCATTCAGAAGCTCATCGAAGATCTGCAGGATTTTTTGTCCATCGACTCCTTGATGGAGCACTATCAACCTATATCTCTTACTTTGGCCGCGCGCAACGCGGCGGACATGCTGGGTGAAACAGTCGCACGCAAAAATGGCAGCATTGAGGTGGAAGATTTACCAAAGGTCAGCGGCAACATCTCACAGATGCAGCTCCTATTTTCAAACCTTATCAGCAATGCCATCAAATACAATGACAGCAAACGGCCATTGGTAAAAATTTACGGCGGAGAGCAAAACGAAACTGGAGTTTGCGTGATTATTGAAGACAATGGCATCGGCATTCCGCCAGACAAAGTGACGGCGATTTTCGCACCTTTCGAGCGGCTGCATCGTGAAGATCAATATTCGGGGTCAGGATTGGGCTTGAGCATCGTGAAACGCATCATGCAGTCCCACGGCGGTAGAATTCAGGTTGCGTCAACCCTCGGGGAGGGAACGCGTTTTATTTTGCAATTTCCNNGCATATCAAACGGGCCACGTGAGTCTCGGTGGGCGCGCCGATCGGAAGGTGATTTGCGCCGCTCCACAAAAGGTGCCGCAAGCGGAACATCCTGTTTATCTTTGTTCGCTGGTGCTGTTGCTTCCACTCCCGTAGTCCGGTTTTGAGGTCGAGGAGAAGGACTTGGTGGTGCAGGTTGATTGATCTTAACCATAGCTGATTCGAACCTGTGCTAATACGCCGCTCTTTTATAGCGTATCGACCGTTACCGTCCAGACTTTACTCCATATGGGCGGCATCCCCGCCAAACCATCGAAGCTTTTCATGCAGAGAGACCACTCCGCCGATAATCAAAAGCGTCGGTGCACGCACTTCCCGCTCCGCCACCAATCCCGGCAACGTCTCTAGTGTAGCGGTATGAACCTGCTGTCGCGGTGTGGTGCCCTGTTCAATCAGAGCTGCTGGAGTGGCGGGGTCCTTGCCATGAGCAACCAGTTCTGCACAGATTTCCGGCAAACTCGCTAAACCCATGTAAAACACTAACGTCTGATCATTGCCAACCAATTCATCCCAGGAAAGGTCGCACGTGCCGTTTTTGAGATGCCCGGTTACAAATCGCACCGATTGCGCAAAATCACGATGCGTTAAAGGAATTCCGGCATAACAGGCACAACCCGATGCGGCGGTAATTCCTGGAACCACCTGAAACGGCACTTTGTGCTGCGCAAGCAGCTCGATCTCCTCGCCGCCACGGCCAAAAATGAATGGATCTCCACCCTTCAACCGTAGAACTCTTTTTCCCTGCAGGGCGAGGTCGAGTAACAGCTGATTAATTTCAGTTTGTTCCAGCGCGTGTTCTGCGCGTTTCTTCCCCACGTATATGCGCTCAGCATCTCGCCGAACCAAATCGAGGATCGGTGCGGAGACAAGACGGTCATACAACACCACCTCTGCTTGCTGCATAAGCCGCAATGCTTTAAAAGTCAGCAGGTCCGGGTCTCCAGGCCCCGCTCCCACTAAATATACTTCTCCCGAATCAGCATCCTGTGGCTGGGTTAGTTGGTCGAGTAGATAGCCTTCCGCACCGGCAATATTTCCGGACAAGGCCATTTCTTTTGCCGGACCCGACAAAATTCGCTCCCAGAACCGGCGCCGCGCCTCGCCATCCGCAAAATGCGCTTTTACCCGATCTCGACAACGGCTGGCAAAGGTAGCCAGCTGGCTATAAGCACCGGGAATTGCACTTTCGATCTGAGCTCGCACCATTCGCGCCAGGACCGGCGCCTCTCCACCACTGCTGATGCCAATCATTAAGGGACTGCGATCGACAATTGCCGGCATAATCACACTACAAAGCGCCGGGCTATCCACCACATTGACCGGCAATCGCCGTTGGTGGCAATCCTCCGCGACTTGTTGATTGATGTCCGCTTGATCAGTGGCGGAAATCACCAACACCACCTGATCCAGACAGCGCTCAGAGTAAGGCTCGCGATGAACGCTGCCACCATTCGCTAATACCATCGACTCGAGTTCGTGACCAATTTCCGGCGCAACGACCGTTACTAGGGCATGCGCTTTGATCAGCAGACGCGCCTTGCGCAATGCGATGGTACCGCCGCCCACAAGCAGAACCGGCTTACCACGCAGATCAAAAAACAGCGGCAGATAGTCCAAGTTTTCTCAACCCCGCTGAATGCGATCCAGTCCGCCCATATACGGACGCAAAACATCTGGAACTTCAACACTGCCGTCGGCCTGTTGATAATTTTCCATCACCGCAAGCAGGGTGCGACCAATCGCCAGCCCCGAACCATTCAAGGTGTGCAGCAATTCGGCTTTGCCGGTTTCGCTGCTGCGATATCTCGCTTTCATGCGGCGTGCTTGAAAATCCCGGAAATTACTGCAGGAAGAAATTTCTCGGTAGCGTTTTTGCGACGGCAACCAAACCTCGATGTCGTAGGTCTTTGCTGCCGAAAAGCCCATGTCTCCTGTACACAAAATCACCGTGCGGTAGGGCAAACCCAATTTCTGCAATATAACTTCTGCATGGCCCGTGAGTGTCTCCAGCGCCTGCTCGGATTCTTCCGGCCGCACAAACTGCACCAGTTCCACTTTTTCGAATTGGTGCTGGCGAATCATGCCTCTGGTGTCGCGACCATAGCTGCCCGCTTCGGAACGAAAACATGGTGTATGGCAGGCATATTTAATTGGCAATTGTTTTTCATCAACAATTTCATCGCGCAACAAATTAGTGACAGGAACTTCCGCGGTGGGAATCAAATAAAAATCACGGTCGTCACGCAATTTGAAGAGATCTGCTTCGAATTTGGGCAATTGGCCCGTGCCGAAAAGTGATTCTTTATTGACGAGATAAGGAACATAGACTTCCTGATAACCATGCGCCGTGGTGTGAGTATCGAGCATAAATTGAATCAGCGCACGGTGCAGTCTGGCTAACGAGCTTTTCATCACGGCAAAACGCGAACCAGTAATTTTCCCCGCCACCTCGAAATCCAGCTGAGCGAGATCAGCGCCAAGATCCACGTGATCCTTCACCGGGAAATCAAATTCACGGGGAGATCCCCAGGTTCTCACCTGAACATTCTCTTCCTCGCTTTTACCCACCGGCACATCTTCTGCAGGTAAATTTGGGAGGCCACTCAACAAATCCTCCCACTCCTGCTGTACCGCCGCCAAGTTCGCCTCGGCCTGGGCCAGCTGTGTTTTCAGATCGCCCACTTCTTTTAGCAGTGGTTCGATATCACCACCCTTGGCCTTGATAGCGCCGATATTTTTTGCCCTGCTCTTACTTTCCTGCTGAAGATGCTCACAATGCGTCTGATATTTTTTGCGTTTTTCCTCGACTGCCGCAATACCTTCTACGTCCAGTTGCAAGCCGCGTTTTGCAAGGGTGACGGCAACGTCATTGAGCTGATTGCGAATAATTTTTGGATCTAACATAAGCGTCCGAACAATAGTTATTGTGAAAAGAGAAATTGACTACCCAAATAGCCGAGCCAAACGGCAAGCAGGCAACACAGGAACGTCGCCACCACATACAAAAATGCGACGCCTGCCAATTGATTTTGGCAAAGCAATAGAGCCTCGAGCGAAAAGGTCGAGAACGTAGTAAATGCGCCGAGAAAGCCAACGGCAAGTAGCGGCCGCCACGCTTGCGAAATAGCTGCATGTGTTATCAGCACGTATAAAACACCGGCAAAAAAACACCCGCAAACATTAACCGCAAAGGTTGCTATTGGGAATTTACTTGGATGCGGCGTCAAGCTTATGAAAATTCCGTAGCGCGCCATGGCTCCCAGAGCCCCACCCAAAGCAACCGCCAGCCACATCATTGCGTGCCCGCCTCGTCGGCGCTGGCTGCTGCCTGCTTGTTCAGTTGGCGTAGATGCTTCAATTTTTCGCCGATCTGTACTTCCAATCCGCGCGGTGCCGGCGTGTAATAAACCTTAACGCCCATTGCTTCGGGAAAATACCGCTCCCCAGCCGCAAACGCATTTTCCTCGTCATGGGCGTAACGATAATTTTTGCCGAAGTCCAAGGTTTTCATGAGTTGTGTTGGCGCATTGCGCAAATGAATAGGAACATCGTAACTCGGCAGTGCTTGCACATCAGCCCGCGCAGATTTGAACGCATTATACACAGCGTTAGATTTTGCAGCCGCCGCCAAATAAACGACGGCCTGGGCAAGACTGAGCTCGCCCTCTGGACTGCCCAAACGCTCCTGAACATCCCATGCATTTAAAGCAATTTGCAGCGCACGTGGATCTGCGTTGCCTATGTCCTCGCTGGCGATGCGCACCAGTCGCCGAGCGATGTAAAGCGGATCACAGCCGCCGTCGATCA
>DJFQ01000072.1 GCA_002432095.1 Marinagarivorans sp. UBA5868
GACGACTTGGACAGTACTCGCACGGCGCTTCAACATGCCGCCGACAACAGTGATTTGATTATCAGTACCGGTGGCGTTTCGGTCGGCGATGCAGACCATCTCAAAACCGCAATTAGCAGTCTTGGTGAACTGGAGCTGTGGAAGGTGAATATGAAGCCAGGGAAACCTTTAGCATTCGGGCGCATAGGTAAAACTGCCACACCTATCCTCGCCCTGCCTGGCAATCCTGTGTCGGCGTTTACCACCGCTGTGATCTTCGTCAAGCCGTTTATCGAATGTATGTACGGAAAACCTTACCAAGCACTCTGTTTCGGCGAAGCACAAACCGCCTTCACCATTGATCATCCGCGCCGCCGCGCCGAATTTCTGCGGGTGCGCTGGGAGGGCGGTCGCCTTCATCCATTTACCAACCAAAGCTCCGGCGTTTTAAGTTCATTGTTGTGGGCCGACGGATTGGCGTGGGTGGCGGCGGAAACCACTGTGCAAAACGGCGATCTCATACCCTACCTGCCGTTGCAGGATTTTCTGACTCTTTGATTTCATTGGGTCGGTTATCACCAGAATGTTTATCTCACCACGACCTTTTTAACTCGCCAGGAGATGCCATGAGCGATACCACTACCGAAATTGAAGCAGCGGTGCTACGCCGTCTACTGCAGCATCTGGATAACAACAAACAGGTGCAAAACATAGAGCTGATGAATCTCGCCGGCTTTTGTCGCAATTGTCTAGCAAAATGGTACGCGGCGGCCGCCGAGGACCGCGGCGTGTCCGTTGATTACGAACAAGCCCGCGAACGGATCTACGGCATGCCATATGAAGAGTGGAAAACTCGCTATCAAGCCCCAGCGAACGCGGAGCAATTGGCCAAGCTCGCACAACGTCAAGGCGAAAAAGGCCCTTAATCCATGCCACTGGTAACCGTTGAACAACTGTGGGTCTATCCGGTGAAGTCCCTCACCGGCATACCTCTGACTTCCGCCACGCTACTGCCCACCGGTCTTGCCGGTGACCGGGAATGGATGCTGGTGGATGCAGACGGAGTTTTCCTCAGCCAGCGCAAATTACCGCGTATGGCCACAATCCGTACCGAGCTGCGCGACGGTGGCATCGTTTTGAGCAGCCAGGGGAACGGCGAAATTTTTATCGACCGTCCCGATGGCGAAACCCGACCGGTGAAAATCTGGAAGTCCACATGCGATGGGGTTGTAGCGGACTCAAGTGCCAGTGAGTGGTTGCAACAAGCTCTGGCAACCGAAGTACCTGTGCAGTTGGTGTATTTCGATAAGCGCAACAGCTCCCGCCCGACGGATCCACAGCGTTTTGGACCCTATCACACCTATTTTTCTGATGGAGCGCCCTATCTCGCCGCCAACCTCGCCTCACTCCAGGCGCTGAACCAGCATTTGCTGATGGCACAAACAACGCCTGTTGATATTCAGCGCTTCCGGCCAAATTTGGTGTTATCCGGGCTACCACCGTTCGCGGAGCACCAGTACTCCTATCTGCGCCCGATACAGGGCGACGCGGTGCTGGGCTTAAAAGACCCTTGTCAGCGCTGCTCGGTTATCACCGTCGACCAAAGTACCGGCATTGCCTCCCCCACTCAGCACCCATTTGCAGCACTGGCGGAGCTCAACAGCATGCCGAACAAACCCAAAGCTCCGGCATTTGGAGTCAATACCGTTTTAATGGCAGGAGAAGGATGGGAAATTCGCTGCGGGGACCAATGGCAGGCATCGACGGTGTAAAGCCAAGGCGCTGCTAAAACCCCAGCACTTCTTTGACGAAAGGAATGGTCAGCTTGCGCTGCTGCTGTAAAGACGCGTCGTCCAAATGGTCGAGCAAATGAAACAGATCGTTGGTGTCCCGCGGCGCACGGCTGAGAATAAATTTCGCCACGTCGTCGGACATTTCCATTCCCCGCCCCTTTGCGCGCAACCGTAGTGCCAGTGCCTTTTCCGGGTCGTTCAGCGCTCGCAAGTGATAGACCACGCCGCCCAACAACCGAGATTTGAGGTCCGGTAGCAATAATGGCAAAGAGGGAGGGCTGGTGTGTGAGGCAATTAACAAGCGGTTGCCAACGTCACGCAGGCGATTGAAAAGGTGGAAAAGCGCCAGTTCCCATTGGCGGTGCCCGCAGATCTGGTCGACACCATCAAGGCAGACCAGGCTCACCTTATCGAGACCGTCACACACGTCTTCCGGTGCATAGCCGACAAGATCGCGCAGAGGTAAATACTGCACATTGAGGTCGCACCCAAATGCCTGATGGCAGCAGGCTTGCAAAAGGTGGGTAAGTCCGGCGCCGCGACTGCCCCACAGCACCAGATTCCCCTCTCCGCCACCGGCGCTAAACTCTTGTAATGCATGGAGTGCTTGTTCGTTACCTTCTGCGATATAGAAATTGGCGAAAGTAGCATCGTCCCGAAGGGAAACTCCGAGGCTCAGTTGAACCGGTGTCTGACTGCCTTCAAAACCGTCCGCCATTGTTACCGTCCGATCCACTCCAACTGTAAAGGTTGTTCGATACCGCCCGCCGCTATCCAGGGTTCTGTGGTTTGGGCCGTGCGAGCGCGCAATTTGTTGTCCAGGGAAATCGCCTTGAGCAATTGGTTCCAGTCGCCATTAAGTTGTACCGACAGCAGCAGGCTGTCCTGCGTGACGGCCATCACCCCCAGTGACGTTACCACGGCAAGCCGATCCAGATAATCCAGAGTTTTGCGGTAAGTGCCAAAGTTGGCAACCGGTCTCACCTGCACATACAAAGCTGCAGCCCCTTCCGCGTTCGGATTGGATTTGAGCGCGTAAAACTCTGCCAGGTAATCTGCCAACGGCGCTAATGCTTGTTGTCCTATCGCGAGCGGATCTTCATGGCGAACGTCATAGAGTCGTCCCTCACCTTTGTGGAAAAACTGCCAGGTGGTCCACCACTGCCCAGAAAAGGTTCGCGTATAGCGGCCCAATAAAACGGTATCCGCATCGTAACGTGATGAGGCATCGAGAACTGCCTGCTCATCCAGATTCCACACCTGCTCGGCATTGATCGCCAGTTGATCGTCCAAATCCAACAACGGGAAACGCAGGGGCAGACCGCGCAGTTGAGCAACCTCTAACAACCCCTGAACCACCGGAGCACTGGTGTCATTGACCAGATTTTTGCCCTCCGCCACATCGTCTTCCACCAGCCATACCAAAAT
>DJFQ01000132.1:0-6705 GCA_002432095.1 Marinagarivorans sp. UBA5868
ACCACTTAAACTAAATTCGATGCCTTGGCTTTCGGTGCCGTCGACTGTAACGTAAGGTGTGTATAGATAACCGTTTTCATCGGCTTCTTGCCAACCCGGTGGAAAACTTGGATCTACAACGCCAAAGTTATCTTGCTTCGTATTAAATACCGCTGCGTTGGCGGAGAGTTGTTTATCAAAAAATTCCGCCTTAACACCTGCTTCAATATTCACACCCAATACAGGGTCGAGATAACTACCGGATGCGCTCTTGTTTGTCTGGGGGTTAAAAATATCGGTGTAGCTTGCGTAAAATGAAAGTGCATTATTAAGTTCGTACACAATTCCGGCGTAGGGAGTAACCTCTCCAGCATATTTAGCTTCGCTGACTGTCCCAGTGAAACTACCGTTCGTATCAAAGTTTTCCGTACTGGTGCTCCAGGAACTTACCCGTAATCCGACAATAGTGGACAACTGATCTGTCAAACGAAAACGATTGGCCGCGTAAATGCCATATTGCTCCGTGCTGGCAACCTGAAATGCACCAGTTCTGTAGTATTCGGGCATCGGCGCCTTTCCATCGTAATTCCAGGCATTCGGAACATCATAAGACCACTCGTGCTCAAAGCGATATGTATCGGTCTCGAGCTGAGAAACATTCGATCCTACAACCACATCATGATCGCGACCGAATGCTGTGTAGCTGCCGGTCAAATGCAGATCCAGCGCATTCCGTGTGTCTCTGCTTTCACCAATCCCCGCCAACAACTCTAAACCTTCTCCTGTTTCACGATCCGGAAATCCAATTGCGTACACCCGCAAACTAAATACTTCACCATCGGTTCGATTAAATGCCGCCTTTAAATTCCACCGCTCATTGATTGAGTGTTTAACGTCCGCAAATAACGTTCCGGACTCGCGCTGCCATTTTGTCCACTCAGGGGCAAAACTGGTGGAGACTGCAAAATTCGCTGGTCCACCATCCAGCGCAAAAATTGGAATAGTTCCCCAGATAGTGCCTTCTGGATTGTTGTCCTGATTTTGGTAGCCCAGCGCGAGCGTTGTATCGTCTGATACGTCTGCCTCGATAACGCCGAGAAATGCCGTTTTATCTTCGCGATAGCGATCACGAAAACTGTCCGCATCTTGATAGGCAACAACAAAACGACTGCGCACACTGCCATCAGAATTTAACGGCACCGATATATCGCCGACACCACGGCGCATGTCCCACGAACCTGCGGTGGCTGAGAGTGATGCCTCCAGTTCTTTGCTCGGCCGTTTGCGCACCAGATTGACCGTCGCCGAAGGAACACCGGCCCCAGTGAACAAACCGTTAGCACCGCGAATAACCTCCACCCTCTCGTAGAGAGCCGTGTCGTATTCCTGATTGGTGGCATTGCTGTAGGTGGGAATTCCGTCCACCTGAAAATCCGTGATTTGAAAACCGCGGGAGAAATACAGAGGTCTTTGCGTGTCGTAGAGCGTCACATTTACGCCGGGTACGTTCATCATCACATCGTTGATATCGATCATCGTGGCAATTTCCATCAGCTCTCGGGGAATCTCACTGATGGACTGAGGTATTTCCCGGGCGGAGAACGGTAACCGGCTGGGTTGGGTGACGCCGAACTGCTGGCCAATCACCAGGATTTGCTCCGCCTTATCGTTTGTTGCGGAGCCGGTCTTAACCTCAACTGCGGCTTCTTCAACGCCGCTCTTGGCTGCCATTGCGTTAGTGGAGAACGCCGCAAGTATCAACCCTGCACAAATACCCCGGGAATAACGGCCTCCGGTTAACGCGGAAGCGTTACGTATTGCAGAACTGAGAACGCTTTTAGAAAACTTCATAAATCACACTACCCCAAATTAGCGGCCGGAACGGCCAGATGAAACTTATTGATAATGATTTAGATTTAAATTAAAGGAGATTTTAAACGCCACTTCGTCGGTTCTGCAAGCCCGACTTTCGTTACGTCCTTCTGTGTGACGCACATCACAGCTGATCAATTTACCTTCACCCCATTCGATCGCTAGAATAAAAGTGCAATTGCGAATACTTCTCAATCTATGTCAGCATGGCGCCCCAGCCGACATGGCACCACGCGTCACTTCCCTACTGGAGCGAAACCATGCAGATAACGAACTTTTGGCGCAGAGCGCATCTCGCGGCGGCGAGTGTGCTGGGTGGTTATGCATTTACTTGGGGATTTGCAGCTCTTGGTATCGCCGGCTTGGTGGCGTTGGGGGTGGACTTCCACGCGGCGGAAACCGGCGTGNNTATTGGGCGGCGGAGTTGCCATGACCGCTTTGGCCTGGTTGATCCAAAAGATGTTGTTGCAGGGGGTATAAAAATGTTTGCGAATTTCCGCCAGGCGATGACCTGGATGCACACATGGTTTGGCTTGTCGTTGGGCTTTGTTCTGATAGTGGTGTTTTTCTTCGGTTCTCTATCCGTTTTTGATCGGGAGATCGACCGCTGGGCGATTCCCGAAACCCGGTTTGAACCGCAGCCGATGCCCTCGTTCGACAAGATGCTACTGCCGATACTGGATGCACTAGAGCCAGATGAGCAGGATTATGCGGCGAATATGCCCCGCCTTCACGATGCCTCCCAGGGGCCAATGACACCACGGGTGGAACTGCCGGCTGATGAATATTGGGCCTACACCACCCACCGCGACCCGGTGCTGGTTATGGGTGCGGGCTTCCGCGTGCCACAACCCAAAGACCCAGCAGGCCACAATCATATTCACGGCGATGTCACTATAGATCCGCGCAGTGGGGCTGTACTCCGTGACGACCAGTTGAAAATCGGCAGCCGGTTTTTTTACCCACTGCATTACAGTCTCAACTGGCATTGGAAAAACATCGGTTATTGGATGGTCGGTCTTGCCGCGATGATCATGTTGGCCGCTTTAGTGAGCGGGATAATTATTCACCGCAAAATTTTCCGCGAATTTTTTACCTTTCGTCCGCAAAAACAAACTCAGCGCAGCACTTTGGATTTGCACAATATGACTGGCGTTGTGGCGCTGCCGTTTCACTTTTTCTTTGCGTTTACTGGGTTGGTGATTTTTGCCGCCTGGCTGTATCTGCCGCTTGGCAGCACACTGCTCAAACCCCTGCACGACCGAGCTGAAATTCTCGAAGCTGAACAAACCGGGTTGCCGCATGAACGGTCGGGCATTGCCGCACCAACGGCGTCGGTGGACGCCATGGTCGCTGAAGCAAAACGCCGCTGGGCCGAGCGCGATATGGGGGGAGAAGTGGGTTTTCTCGCCATGCACCACCTGGGCGACAGCAATGGTTACGTGAGCATCTATCGTGCCGGCAGCGATCGGGTGGCATTGGTGGGCGAAGGCATTCACTTCAAAGCCAGCACCGGCGAATTATTGCGGGAGGATCCGCCACGCGGAGTGGTAGAAAACATCAACGAATTTCTCACCGGCTTGCACCTGCAACATTTCGAGCATTGGTTATTGCGCTGGTTATATGTTCTGGGCGGCCTGCTGGGCTGCATATGCATCGCCACTGGATTTATCTTTTTTGTAGAGAAACGCAAAAGGCAGCACGCCAAAAGTGGTAGTCAGGGCAGCCGAATCGTGGATGCCCTGGGAACGACGGTAGTGACCGGCATGCTCGTGGCCACCATGGCCATGCTGGTTGCCAACCGTCTGCTGCCCACTGAACTTATCGGCAAAGGTGACTGGGAACAAACCGTGTTTTGGGGCATCTGGTTGCTGGCGTTGGCACACGCGCTATGGCGCAGCGCTCCAGTTGCCAGCGGCCGTATCTCTCCCGCTTGGCGAGAGCAATGCTGGATCGTGGCTGGGCTGGCAGTTGCTGCCGTAATCTTGAACTGGATTACGACTGGCGATCATTTAGCGCGTACCTTGTTCCGCTATTGGCCGGTGGCGGGCGTAGACCTGAGCCTTCTGGCCTGCGGTGTACTGAGCATATTCGCTGCGCGGGAACTGCGCCGCCGGGAGAGTCTGCGCAACTTGCGCGTTGATGAAGCGGTGGACCGAAGCTCTCTGGAGGTCGCCCATGGTTGATGTAATGTGGCTGTTGATTGCTGCAGTTTGCGCAATGGCGGGAATGGGCATGCTGGCTTTGTCATTAGAGCCTCACTGGCGTCAGGTCACGGCGACACCGGCGCCAGCCAGTCTTGGCAAAACCACCCTGCGGGTTTTGGGCGGCATTACTTTGGTCGGCGCGCTCATTTTCTGCCTGGCGGCGGATCACGCGACCATGGCGGTGCTGGTGTGGATAATGTTCCTGGCCGCTGCCGCTTTTACTGTCGGCATGCTGCTGACTTGGTTTCCCGCCATCCTGCGACCTCTATCATCGCTGGCGACACAAAAGCGCCCGAGCTGAAACCTTTGCACTGCCCGCATCCACCGTTTTAAAATGCACAGGGTATTTAATGCGAATATTTATCATTTAGATTAACTGCATCACAGACTTGTTTGCTTGGGTTCGGCAAACTGTCTTCAGGGTGATGCTTCCCTGCCCTGTACGTGTTTTCAGCAAGGTGTCCCTTGCTGATTTTTTTTGGAATTTATGTCGTCACCGTCAACCATAGCTCTGCAATTGTGCTGCCCCTTCATGGGCGAGCAATGCACACAGATTAAGGCCGTCATTCATGGATTGGCGGTTTGTGGATTCCCGGCTTATGGGCTCCCGATTTATGGGCTCCTGATTTATGGGCTCCCGATTTATGGATAAGGGATTTATAGAAAACCGGTCCATGGATAGCCGGTTGCGGCCGATGCTGTCCCTGATTGCCGTGATTGCGTTTCACGCGGGGGCGATTGGTATTGCCGTTTGGGCGCCCTCGCCTAAAACCGAAGAGCTCGCACTGCCAACGGTGCAAGGGATTCTCCTGCCGGCGCCACCGGCAGAAACCGTTCAATTGCCGAGTGCCAAGGAACAACCTCCCGAACCAGTACCACCTCCACCGGAACCGGAAAAGCCGAAACCCAAGCCAAAACCAAAACCCAAACAACCGCCGAAACCAAAACCTCCGGTGGAACCACCGCCGTCGGAACGCGCCATCCGCCAACCGGAAGAAGCCGTGGAAGAAGCACCACCACCTAAGCAGGTCGCGATGCCTGCTGCGGAAGATAACGACAGTCTCGGGGCGCCCATTACCCCCCCTCAGATGGACGCCAATCCGCTGAACAATCCGGCGCCAGCCTATCCAAATCTATCGCGGCGTCTGGGTGAGCAGGGAATCGTGTTGCTGGAAATTCTGATTTTGGCTGACGGTAGCGTCGGTGAAGTACGCATCAAAGAGTCCAGCGGCCACAAGCGTCTGGATGAGACGGCAGTCAAGGCTGTTAAACGCTGGCGTTACATGCCCGCCCGGCGCGGCGACACCGCCATTGAATATTGGTATCTGCAGCCGGTGGAATTTTCGCTCAATTGAGCCCGCTTTATTAACGAGGTGATTTATATGCAAAACCCCTATGGAATCGAGGCGCTCTGGGCCCAAGGCGATATCGTCATCAAATCCGTGGCCATCATTTTGTTGATGATGTCCATCGCTTCCTGGTACGTGATCGTGGTGCGCGGTTGGGGTCTGTTTCAACTGCGCAAACCGGCGCGCGCGCTGGCGGACTTCTGGCACTCGCAAAGTTTTTCCGAGGCGCTGCATGTGCTTGGCGACAATCGCCCAGACAATCATTTCCGTCATCTTGCGGAGGAAGGCCAGGCCGCCCTGGATCATCACGCCAACCATAAAACGGACCTGCATGGCCACCTGCCGCTTGCCGACTGGCTTACAGCCTGTCTGCGCGGCTCCATTGATGAAAGTGCGGAACGCCTGCAACGCGGCCTGGCGATTCTGGCCTCCGTGGGTTCAACGGCGCCGTTTATTGGCCTGTTCGGCACCGTGTGGGGGATTTACCACGCGCTGGTAGGTATAGGCGTGTCCGGTCAGGCGAGCATTGATAAAGTCGCCGGGCCAGTAGGTGAAGCCCTGATCATGACGGCGTTTGGTCTGGCGGTGGCCATTCCGGCAGTTCTTGGTTACAACGCTCTCGCCCGCGGTAACAAAGGGATTCTGTCCAAGCTGCATCGCTTTGCTCACCAACTCCACGCGTATTTGATCACCGGAGCACCGCCGGCCAAAGGCAATACCGCTCCGGTAACGCGTCTGGAAAGTCGCAAGCCGCCTCAGTCGGAGGCAGTTTGATATGGCATTCGGTGGCGGCGCGGACGATAACGAGGTAATGAGTGAAATCAATATGACACCCTTGGTGGACGTCATGTTGGTGTTGTTGATCATTTTTATCATCACGGTTCCGGTGCTGACTCATTCGGTCAAAGTGGACCTGCCGCGGGCGGATAACACACCTAATGAAATTAAACCGGACACCATTAATCTGGCAGTAACGGAAAGCGGCGCGATCCACTGGAACGAAACGACCGTCACTGTCGATGAACTGGAACAACGCCTGCAGGCTCTGGCGACTCAACAGCCGCAACCGGAAATTCATTTGCGCGGTGCGCGTACCGTGGCTTATGAACATGTAGTTCAGGTGATGGCGGCAGTGCAGCGCGCCGGTATTTTGAAGCTGGGATTTGTTACCGAACCCGGCCAGTAAGCCACCCAGATTCCAGCAGACTCCGCCGGGCCGATACGTTTGCGACCCGGCTTGCCCTTACCGCTCACCTGATCCACTATAGCCCGCCCAATTTAAATGCCATTGCATCTCG
>DJFQ01000132.1:6729-21538 GCA_002432095.1 Marinagarivorans sp. UBA5868
TCTGCTGCTAACCCTGTGGTCACCTTTTGGAATGGCGGAAACCATAAACGTCGCGGTTGGCGCGAATTTTTCTGCCGCTATGAAAGCGCTAGTGGCGGAATTTGAAAAAACCTCCGGCCACAACGTTGTTCTTTCTTTCGCATCCACCGGTAAGTTCTACGCGCAGATTCTCAATGGCGCTCCCTATCATGTTTTTTTTTCCGCGGATCAAGCCACTGCAGAAAAGCTTGAACGTCAGCAAAAAGCGCTTGCCGGTTCGAGATTCACTTACGCCATCGGTGCCCTCGCTCTTTGGTCCTCCAAACCGGGCATTAACGACGATCCATTAAAAGTGTTAAAAAGCGGCGAGTTTAATAAGCTTGCTCTGGCCAATCCCAAACTCGCGCCCTACGGCGCCGCCGCGGTGGAAGTGCTGGAACATTTCAAACTGAAAAGCGCCACCGAAGCAAAATGGGTGCTTGGAGAAAATATCGCGCAGACATTTCAATTTGTCGCCACCGCGAACGCAGATTTGGGTTTTGTCGCGCTGGCACAAATTATTGAGCGCGGAACGATAAAAGAGGGCTCCTATTGGCTGGTACCAAGCGATTTTCACGCTCCTATTCTCCAGGATGCGCAAATCTTAGCGGCGGGACAAAATAGCCCCGCCAGCCATCAATTAATGGCATTTATTCGCAGCGGTGATGCGCAATTAATTATTCAACAGTACGGCTACAAAACGCTCGGTGATCATTAATCATGTTTTCCGACGCGGACATTACGGCGATCATTCTCACACTCAAACTGGCCACAACGGTCACCGTTCTGCTGTTGCTCATCGGTACACCCATTGCGTATTGGCTCGCCCATACCCGCTCACCATTCAAAGGGCTGGTCAGCGCTATCGTTGCACTGCCGCTGGTATTGCCACCAACGGTATTGGGGTTTTATCTGCTTGTTGCCATGGGGCCAGCCGGGTTCGTCGGTGAGCTGACAAATCGTCTAGGGCTGGGAACTCTGCCGTTTACATTTGAGGGGCTGGTGGTCGCATCGTTGTTTTATTCCATGCCGTTTGTTGTGCAGCCTATTCAAAACGCGATTGAGGCTATCGGCACGCGGCCGCTGGAGGTAGCCGCGACGCTGCGCGCAAGCGCGCTAGACCGTTTTTTTACCGTCGTTCTGCCAATGGCAAAACCGGGTTTTATCACCGCATCCGTCCTGGGGTTCGCTCATACAGTGGGAGAATTTGGTGTGGTTTTGATGATCGGCGGAAACATTCCCGGCGAGACCCGCGTTATTTCCGTGCAAATCTATGATCACGTCGAAGCTCTTGAATACGCCCATGCGCATAAACTTGCCGGCGCACTGGTGATGTTCTCTTTTTTGACATTGCTGGGGCTGTATAGCATCCAGCGCCGCCACGGCGCCCAAGCCATAAACCTTAAATCCGGCCTATAAAAAGCGGTGGGTCATCTGGATTACCAAATCGCACAGTCCGCACATTGACACCGCACGGTGACTTCCCAATACTCTGCCAGCCACTTAGGCATTCAAGGAATCACAAATCCCAAGAGCCAATTAGCACAATAACCAACTAGCACAAAAGCCAACTGGCACAAAAGCCAACCACTCAAACCAGCCAGCCACTTACAACAAGGAGTTTTGTCATGAACCTGTACCGTCTGAGTACATTTTGTTTCACCTTTCTTTGCCTCTCTCTCTTCGGCTGTACCGCAACGGAATCACACCGCGTGGTGGAGTCGCAAAAAGTAGCTTCCTATGGCACCAGTTACTCTGGCCCCAAAACCACTCTCGTCGTCAGTAATTTCCAAAACCGCTCCAACTATATGCAGGGATTGTTTTCCTCCGGCGATGACCAGTTGGGCATTCAGGCAAAAACCATTTTAAAAACCCACCTCCAGCAAACCAATCGCTTCAAAGTCGTTGATCGCGACAACATGGCGCAAATTCAGGAAGAAGCACAGTTGCGCGGCCAGCAACAAGCGCTTAAAGGTGCACGTTACGCGGTGGGTGGCGCAGTTACCGAATTTGGCCGCAAAGTGACGGGCGACAAACAACTATTTGGCATTTTGGGCTCGGGGAAAAATCAGATCGCCTACGCAAAAGTATCGATCAACATTATTGATGTGCTGACATCCGAAATCATTTACTCAACCCAGGGTGCCGGTGAATACCAATTGAGCGAGCGGGAAATTGTGGGCTTTGGCTCAAACGCCGGTTACGACGCGACGCTCAATGGCAAAGTGCTGAATTTTGCTATCACGGAGGCCGTCAATGAGATGGTGAGAGCGCAAGACAGCGGTGAACTGCAAGTCAACGAATAAAAGGAATTATGACTATGCCATGGTTGAAAACGGCACTGATGATGACGTGTATCGTGCTTAGTGCATGCGAAACCACACCGAATCTGTATTACTGGGGCAGTTACGAGCGGCTGTTGTACGACATGTACAACAAGCCCGGCGCCGCAACAGCGGAGCTGCAAATAGATGAATTGAGTACGGATATCGAAAAAGCGGAAAACAGCGGCCAAAAAGTGGCTCCCGGCATACACGCGCATCTGGGACTTATGTACGCGGCTGTTGGCAACATGCCTGCGGCGGAAGCAGCGTTCAGCAATGAAAAACGCCTGTATCCAGAATCCGCCACACTTTTGGATGGCATGTTGCAGCGTGCCTATGACGCTCGCAAAACCCAGGGAGCCGCCCGATGATTCGCCATCTACACATTCTATTTTTTATTTTTTTGGCCGCGATATATACCGGCTGTACTACGCCGCCGGCAAAAGACGACAGCTTGTTCCGTCAACATCGTCCACTGTCGATTCTGGTGTTGCCACCGGTTAACAATTCCGTGGAAGTGAACGCGCCTTACACCTACTTATCCACCATTTCCAAACCGTTGGCGGAAAAAGGCTATTACGTTTTTCCCGTTGCGCTGATCGATCAATTCTTAAAAGAAAACGGTCTTCCGACGCCGGACGAAATGCACACTATTTCGCTGGAAAAAATCCGCCAGCACATAGGTGCAGATGCGGTGCTATACGTCACCATTTCGGACTGGGGGCAAAAATTTCAGATTGTCTCCTCCAAAGCGGTGGTCCGCGCCGAGGCCAGGCTCGTCGACACGCAAACAGGCACACAATTGTGGAGTGGAAACATCTACGGTAGTCACGACCAGAGCAATAACCACGGCGGCGGTCTGCTCGGTGCTGTTGTGGGCGCGGTGGTCGAACAGGTGGCCGGTTCGCTGGTGGATCACACACCGGAAGTGGCCCGTACCGCCAATCACCAAGCGATCTACAACAGTCACCGCGGTCTGCCGGATGGCCCCTATCGGGACCCGCCGGAGCCTGTCCAATAACCATCACCGGTACGGCGCTTGATACGCATCAAGCGCCGTCTTTTAAACTAATTCAAACTGCATCAGTCCATTAACGGCGTATAACAACAATTCGTTAACTCATTTTCGGTGAGAGACCTTGTCGATAACTCCAGCCAACCGGACCACCATGCCCTCTACCAACTGGATCGAAATCCGTAATCTGAGTTTCCGTCGCTCCGCCTCGCGTTGGATTTTTCGCGATGTGGATATGAATATCGAACGCAACAAAATTACCGCCATCATGGGTCCCAGNNNTGGATCGCGCCGGTTTGCTCGCCCTGCGCCGTCGTATGGGCATGTTGTTTCAGAGCGGCGCATTGTTTACCGATCTCTCAGTGCATGAAAACGTCGCATTCCCATTGCGCGTACATACCAAATTGCCAGACGAGATGATTCACGACTTAGTGTTAATGAAACTCCAGGCGGTGGGCCTGCGCGGCGCCCGCGACTTGATGCCCAGTGAACTGTCCGGCGGCATGGCCCGGCGGGTCGCGCTCGCCAGAACAATCATTCTCGACCCGGAATTAATCATGTACGACGAACCCTTCGCCGGTCAGGATCCGATTCTGGCGGGGGTACTGCGTGATCTTATTCAACGGATTAACCGGGGTATCGGCGCAACCTCGATCATTGTTTCCCACGACGTTGCCGAGACTGCGGCGATTGCCGATTACATTTTTGTCCTGGCGGATGGCCGCATCATCGGTCAGGGCACCCCCGACGAAGTGATGAACAGTGACGATCCCATGGTGAGGCAATTTCTCCAGGGTCTGCCGGATGGACCGGTGCCTTTCCACTATCCAGCGGCGCCCTGGCCTGCAGATCTGCATTTGGAGCTCAAATAATGGTGCGCCAACTACAAAAGCTTGGCGCCTGGGGACTGAATACTACTCGCGGCCTCGGTCGCGCTACGCTGGTATGGTGGCGAGCCATGTGGGGTTGGCCAAATTTGCACGAAGGTCCCCGCCTTCTGCTTCAGCAGCTGTATTTCGTCGGGGTTTATTCGCTCATTATTATTGCGGTATCCGGTCTGCTCATCGGCATGGTGTTAGCGCTACAGGGTTACACCGTACTGGTGCGCTTTGGCGCCGAGGCCGCGCTCGGTCAATTCGTGTCGCTGACGTTATTGCGCGAACTCGGCCCGGTGGTGGCCGCACTCTTATTTGTCGGTCGCGCGGGTTCGGCGTTGACGGCGGAAATTGGTTTGATGAAGGCCACCGACCAACTCGCCGCCATGGAAATGATCGGCGTGGACCCGCTACGCCGGGTGCTTCGCCCTCGCCTTTGGGCCGGCATTATTTCCATGCCGTTGTTGGCGCAGGTATTTAACTCCCTCGCTATTTGGGGCGCGCTGCTGGTTGGTGTGCATTGGCTCGGTGTCGATGCGGGCTCTTTCTGGTCCAACATGCAGAATGTCGTGAAATTTACCGACGACGTGCTGAATGGGCTGATCAAATCCGCCGTGTTTGGTGTGGTGATCAGTTGGATCGCCGTGTTTCAGGGTTACGATGCCGAGCCCACGTCAGAAGGTATCAGCAAGGCCACAACCAAAACGGTGGTGTATTCATCGCTGGCTGTGTTGGCGCTGGATTTTTTCCTCACCGCGGTGATGTTTGGCATCAACTGATGATCGCAAAAAACGTTTTCGGAGATTCACAATGCAGCAACGTCAACTGGAACTGGCCGTCGGCTTATTTATCGTCATCGGCATAGCCGCGCTGGGATTTCTGGCGCTGCAAGTGAGCGGGCTCGGATTTCAAGATGCGCGCCGGCAAACATACACAGTGACTGCGGAATTCAATAATGTGGCGGGCCTTACGGAGCGCGCCAAAGTCAGCATCGCCGGTGTTACCGTGGGTCAGGTAACCAGTATTCGCCTCGACCCGCTGAGCGCTCGCGCGATTGTGGAGATGGCCATTGACAAAGAAGTGGACTATCTCACCACCGATAGCATTGCCGGAATCAAAACCTCCGGGGTGTTGGGAGAACAGTACATCAGCATCAGCGTTGGCGGAGCGCCGGATGTATTGGAGGAAGGCGGGAAAATTCGCGACACCCAGTCCGCTGTGGTGTTGGAAGATTTAATTGGTAAGTTTATGACGGGCGCGGGGTCCAAGGAATGACAGTATCCATCAACGGGACGAAAGCGAACGGTGGATACAGCAATATCTTGGGCAACAAATGCGAGGTGCTGAATGCACAGTTTTAAATTATTTATTAGCAGCTACAAACCATTTGTTTACAGCTATAAACAGGTTTTTATCAGCACGCTGGTTTTTTGCGGTTTACAGCTAGCGGCGCTTACAGCAGTCAGCGCAGAAACTCAAGTTCCCAAAGATGACCCGGCGATCATGCTGCGCAGCGCCACTGATGAGATATTACAAATTGTTGAAGAAACCAAACAGCAGGAAAATCGTGACGCGCAAGCTTATTACCAAAAAATTGATGCTGTACTCAGCCAAATCATCGACCTGGAATATTTCACCCGCGGTGTGATGGCCACACATGCAAGCGCTCGTCGCTACAAAACACTCACCACCGACGAGGAACGCAAAGCATTTCGCGATCGAATTGATCGCTTTGGTATCGTCCTCAAAGATTCGCTGATGGCCAGCTACGCGGATGCCCTACTCGCATTTGATGGTGAACGCATCAGCTGGGAACCCCCACCGCCGCGCCAGGAGCCGGACGATGTGGTTCTCACCCAGATCGTGCATGCAAAATCCGGCAAAGAGTACAAAGTGCAGTACCGGCTGCATAACACCGACAAATCCGGCTGGCTTGTCCAGAACGTCGTGGTGGAGGGGCTTAATTTAGGTGAAGCCTATCGCAACCAATTTGCCGCTGCCGTGGAAAGCAACAAGGGCAATGTGGATTATGTTGTGGAAAATTGGCCTAAACTCATGTCTAAAGTTGCGCCGGAAACCGACTAATGACAATGTCCGCCCAATGGCATAAAGACGCCGATCGATTAGCACTCACTGGCGAAGTGGATTTCAATAATGTGGTTGCGTTGCTGCGCGACGCTGAAAATTGGTTGAAACAATCCACCGACAAAAGCTGCATCGTGGATTTATCCGGCGTGGTTTACAGCAACAGCGCCGGCATCGCTTTAATCATGAGCTTACATCGTCGCGCACGTGCACAAGGCAAAGAATTAATACTCGAACATGCGCCCGCCAATCTGATATCCATGGCGCGACTCGGCAGTCTGGATTGGTTATTCGGCAGCGCCGACGGAGAAATTCCTCGCGAAGTCACCACCTAAATATTTCAAGCAGCCAAACCGTAATTCCCGAATGATTGTTACAACCGGCTTTTACCCCATTGATTAACCTTAAGGACATTTCCATGCTGCGTCGTTTTTTTGCTCTTTCTCTGCCTTTGTTTGTTTTGTTGTTTGCATTGGGTTGCCGCGATGAAGCCGCCACGACAACCTCCGCATCCTCCTCCGCAGCACCTATCACATTGGATGTCTACAAAAGTCCTACCTGCGGGTGCTGCGCAGATTGGATCACCCACACCGAGGCCAACGGCTTTAGCGCCACCATCCACCACCCGGAAGATTTAAATGCGGTGAAACAACGCTTCGGCATCGCACCCAAATATCAGTCCTGTCATACCGGCGTCAGCAGCGACGGGTTCGTTTTTGAAGGACATATCCCCGCGCGTTTGATTAAAAAATTCCTTGCCGAAAAACCGACAGGCGCCATAGGCCTTGCGGTGCCAGGAATGCCCATCGGCAGCCCCGGAATGGAGATGGGCGAACGTGTCACACCCTATGATGTTCTTCAGCTCAACAAAGACGGCTCCACCAGCGTCTACTCCCACGTGTCCACGCTGGAAAAATAATCCCGGCCTGTCGCCATAGGATTTGTGTGCTTGCAAACAGAGCGCTGACAAGCGCTGGGATAAAGTGAGCAACAGGTTTTCCAGGCGGCAAACGGCGGTATGACAATGCGAAACTCAGGTCCATGGTCGTCCAGATTCTGATTGCGCTGCTCGGTATTACCGCCGTTTGGTTAAGCCAGGACGCGCGCAGGGAAAGGCGGCGATACGCGTGTATTTTTGGATTGATCGGACAACCACTTTGGTTTTACACCACGTGGCAGGCGGGCCAGTGGGGCATTTTTGTACTGAGTTTTGCCTACACTCTGGCCTGGATCAAAGGTATACGAGTGTATTGGCTGGAGAAAAATCATCACGATGAACGCGAATGTCAGGAACACCGCAACTGATGCGGACAAAACCATCAAAGACATCGTCGAATTTCTAAAATCGCAAAAGGTCACGCTGACGATCGCTGAATCCTGCACAGCAGGTGAAGTCTGTTCGCTCATTGCAAATGTATCGGGCTGCGGCAGCATTCTTTACAGTGGTTACGTCGTATATGACGAGCGGGCAAAACAGGAATGTTTGGGTGTACAAGCGAAAACAATTCAGCAATTTGGGCTGACCAGTGAAGAAGTCGCACGGGAAATGGCCAGCGGTGCGTTAAGCCGACACACGCCAGGCGAAGGACGACCGAATTTTGCGTTAGCGATTACCGGGACGGCGGAGTCCGACGACGAGGAAAATGGTGTGGTGTGTTTTGCTTACGCTGCGCGCAATAATAGCGATGTATCTTTGATCAGTGAAACCAAAAAATTCGAGGGTTCGCGCAACGAAGTCAGAAGCAAGGCAGCGCGTCATGCGATCATCCATATACCGGAGTTCTACCGCCAATTGACAACCCGGTGAATCGACAAGCTGTTCATTATTCATCAAACTTATTGGCCATTCAGTAATAAATTACAGACCGCCATTAATAAATTATCGTGATAGTCCTTCATGTTGATCTCGCCGGCCACCGACCTTCATCTGCAGTTAAAAAACAGCACCCACGCTATTCATCAGGATTTACATCACAATCCCCTGCTCCGCCGGCTTACCCAGCGCGATTGCACGCGCGCAGAATACCAAACGATATTGCGAGTGTTTTTTGCATTTTACGCAAAAAGTGAGGCCCGTCTTAGCGGGCTAAACCAAGTCCGGTTCGTTAACGAGGCGCCGGTACTACGCTGGTTGCAACAGGATCTTGCGGTGCTCGGCGAAACCATTACTACGCCGGAAAGCGCTAAACAACCGCAAGCCGATTTTTCTCAATACCTGGGGTACTTGTACGTTAAACAAGGTTCGACGTTAGGCGGTCAAGTCCTGTGTCGGCAACTGCAATCGAGCATCGATTTAACGCCGGATAAAGGGCTGCGATTTTTTAATGGCTATGGTGAACACACTCGCCAGTATTGGCTTGAGGTTTTGCGTTATTTCGAGGACCAGCAGGCCCACGTGGATATCCCCACTGCAGTAGCCAGTGCCTGTGACCACTTTCGACAACTGCAACGGTTGTTGGAAGTGAATAATTTGCCCAAGCTCAAAACAACCAAAGGCCGGCAAGCACACCCATTAACAACACCGTAAAGCCGATAATAACCGGCGACCATAAAGAGCGGTCTGCCACCGTAAAAACGATACCCAACTTAAAAAGAAGGTTGGCGACAAACGCAATCACCACGGCATTGCCGGCTGTAGCAGCGTCAATAGAGCCAACGGAAAATAATTTGAGATTGGCAACCGTTATAGCGTCTACATCGGTCAAACCCGAAAGAAACGCGATCACATATCCTCCAGCGTTTGCAAAAACGTCGTGCATCCACGCAGAAAGCAGTAACACCAACGAAAAGCCAATCGCAAACCCAAGGGCGGTTTTTAGTTCCGTAGGGTTTGAAACCGTCAATTCCGGCAGAGGTTGTTGTTGATTTTCCCGGCGCCATAACAACCAAAACAGACATAGAACGCCCGCCACTAATCCGCCTATGAGCCAGGGCAACATAGAGCGCAGAAGCTGGTATTCGACAATGGTGACCACTACCGCAATTCGTGCAAACAATACTAAATGGGAAAGCAAAATAATGGTGGCTGCGGAATGCGCAAAATGAGGAATATGTTTACTGTGGCGCGAATAAACCAAGGTGGTGGCGGTGGTGGATGCTAGACCGCCAAGCAACCCGACGACAACAAGGCCAGATCGACCGCGCAGCAGACGCAGGGCCACATATCCAGCAAGACTCAACCCGCTGATCAATACCACCAGCCATCCCACCTGATAAGGATTAATGACATCGTAGGGGCCGTAGGTTTTGTCCGGCAAAATTGGAAGCAGAATAAATGCGACAGCAGCAAATTGAAAAAAGGAGGTGATGTCCTGACGGCTTAACCGGCGGGGTAAATCCCGCAGTTCCTCCCTAAAATACAGTACCGCTGTAACCGCAATGGTAAGCGCCGCGGGAAAAAAGGTATGCCCTAACCACAATATATAACCAAGCAGGAACGCCAGAATCGCGGCAAGAACCGTGGTGGTGTCCGGTTCCTCGACTCGGGATTTAAACTGCGCTACCAGCAAACTGGCAACAATCAACGTCAGCAGTATCCACGGTGCCGTGGTGCCGCCCGTCAAAACACCAATAAAACCACTGATGGAGCCAGCGAGGGCAATGAGGGTGAAAGTACGAACTCCTGCAATTTTGCCCTCGTGGCGCTCGCGTTCCAGCCCGATCAAAAAGCCGATGCCTAAACTTTGGGCGAACAACAGAAATTGGGAAAGGCCGAGTTCGTATTCGTTCATTGAGCAGATTTGTCCATAACGCTGGGTTGCGTCAGGTTAACAAATCTCTCAGAAAAACACTCCCTCGGCAGCTAGGCTAATACTCAATTTGTGAGCGCAGTTAATTCAATCTCAAGTTAGCAGTTAATACAATCAGTAGACGCCCCTGCACTCCGTTCACTTTTCCTCAATCCGCGGACAGTTGATCTTCCGGCTCCCAAGGCTTGCCGTCCAATGGGTCGATACGGGCAAGTTCCGCTTCATCGAGGCCAAATGTACCACCCGCTTCATCACGGCGGACAACTCTATATGTCCTGTCCGCGGGGATATCGTCGCCCGCTTCGAGCGGTGAGCGGGCACCGTCTTCGTGAATTAATATTTCCGGGGCTAAATCATCGTCCGTTGATCCCATATCCGATGGTGCGTTCTCGCTTGCGTGATATTCCCAATTACCTGGCTGAGCGCGACCAGCCAGATCAGGGGCTCTTCGCGGTGAATCATGTCCGTGCTCGTCATTGCTTGCTTCGCGGATACTGTGCTCAACCTGTTGATACGGCGTTAAAAAATTTGTTGGCTTACGCATAGCGCTTTCTCCTAATAACGATGTGATAGCAAATAACAATGTGACAAGTAAAAGCGACAAGGGTAACAAGTGACGCTTTCTCATATACTTAAAGCGCATATGCATGAAGAGTTCCAACTCGCGAAAACCTCTGCCACACTGCAACGTCACGGCAGTCAAACAGATAAACCCCCGGTTTAACTTACCGGCCTCAATCACCATTTTTTACCGAATATTGAAATAATTGCCGGCGAATGCAAAAGGCGGCGTCGCGCAACACATTCACGGCGCACGGCTCCACGCTTTCTTATACAACACCCAGCCAAAGGTCTATGCTTTAACCAAACCAATAAAATGCCTTGTGTGACGGCGATCCACACTCGGTAAGGCATACTCGCAGGGTACCAACTCGCAGGGGACCAAAATGAAAAAAACTGACGGTACTGCCCGCCAATTGGGCTGTGGCTGTGTTTTTTTATTCGCATCTGCTTCCACGTCGGCGGCTGCTCCGGCGGAAGATTTTCTGGCATTGAGTTTTGAGGAATTATTGCGGGTAAAAGTCAGCTCAGTTGCCAAGCGAGACCAAGAGCTACAGGATGCAGCAGCCTCCATTTATGTCATCACTCGGGATGCCATCCGCAATTCTGGGGCAACCACCATTCCCGAGGCGCTTCGTTTAGATCCACGTTTACAGGTTTCGCGGATAACCGGCACACAATACGCCGTCGGCATACGCGGGTTCACCACCGATACAAACAATAAACTGTTGGTGCTTATCGATGGCCGCACCGTTTATACGCCGTTGTATTCCGGCGTTTTCTGGGATCACCAGGATCTTATTCTCGACGATATTGATCGAATCGAAGTGATCAGCGGACCTGGCTCCACTTTATGGGGCACTAATGCTGTTAACGGGGTAATCAATATCATTACTCGTGACACGTCGGCGACTACGGGTTTACACACCAGCGCCCACGGCGGCAATTCCGAGCGCGGTACCCAGGCCCGTTATGGCGCTTCCCTTGGTGAATACGGCCATTTCCGCTTTTATGGCAAATACATCGAATTCGACACGCACAAACGTACGACTGGCGCATCGGCAGATGACGGAGCACAGCGTGGTCAAGTTGGTTTTCGCACCGACTGGAACTGGGGCCAAGATCGCCTGACGGTGATGGGCGATATTTATCATGGAACTGGAGATGACCGGGGCATTTTTAGCCATCCGGCGGTGGGGGAGCGGGTTCTGGGCGACATCGAAGTGGGTGGCAATAATTTGCTGGCTCGTTGGCAACACACGTTTGCCGGCGGCTCCGATTTACGCCTGCAAACTTATTGGGATCATTTCGAGCGCAAAGAGGCGGTCATCTTTCAACCGAAATCCGACACACGCGATTTTGAACTGCAACACACGTTACCCTTGGGCCGCCACCGATTTCTATGGGGCGGAGGATACCGCCACTCCCGTGACGAAGTGGATCCGGGGATTGGTGTCTATTTTATTCCCGCCAGTAAAACCCTGGAATGGGCCAATTTATTTGCGATGGGGGAATTGAGTGTTACCGACTCCCTGGATGCAACGCTGGGGGTAAGGCTGGAACATAACACCTTCACCGGAATGGAATATTTGCCCACCATGCGTTTAGCCTGGAAACACTCACCGGATAATCTCACATGGATGTCTCTTTCTCGTGCGGTGCGGGCACCATCGCGCTTTGACCGACATGCGCATTATGGCTTGGGTCCAAATGGGCCCTGGTTTGTCCAAGGCGGGCCGAATTTTGTCTCGGAAGTCGCAAATGTGGCGGAACTCGGCCACCGTGGCGAGTGGCACGAAACATTCAGCTATTCGTTCACCACCTATTATCACGATTGGGATCGGCTGCGCAGTGCCACTGCCCCGCCCGTAGAGTATGTAAATCAAATTGAGGGTGATGTTTATGGTTTTGAGTTTTGGACCAATTTGCAAATCGTACCGCGCTGGCAGCTTTCAGCCGGCGGCGCGAGGCAATATCGTGATTTGCGGTTAAAACCAGGTAGCCAGGATCCCGTTGGCGTTAATAACGATACCTTATGGAATGACCCGGATTATTACGGTCAAATTCGGTCCACTTTTAAAATTACCGACAAACAGGTGCTGCAGGTTTCCGCCCGCTACATGGGCGAACTGATCAATCAACTTGTGCCTTCCTATACATCAATAGATGTCCATTACGCTTATCAATTGCATCCCACTCTCCGCTTGTCCGCCACGGCGGAAAATATCGCTGACCGGGTGCATCATGAGTATGGCAAAGATAAATCTGTCGCCGTCAATTTCGGTCGAGCCGCATGGCTGAGGTTGATATGGGAACCATGACCGGCGCATCTGTATCAGCAGTGCGTACTGAAAAAGCTTGGAGTATCACGCGCATAACATTGCTAATCGTGCTCCTACTTAGCACCGGGGTCACTCAGGCCCAAAGTGCCGAGCAGCAAATAAAAGCGGCGTTTCTATACCACTTTTGTTCCTATGTTCAATGGCCTGAACGCGATCCGTCCATCAATCATGCCCATGTGACAGTCGGCGTAGCTGGCACATCCAAAGCGATCCGGCTCGTTCGCGAGACCTTGGAAGGTAGATCCAATAAAAAATGCGTGTTCCATGTTCGAACAATAAAACCAGGAGACGACCTTAGCGATGTACAAATGCTATATATCGCGCAAAAGTCCCGCTTTACGCTGGAGGATTTTCTTGAGCCGCCCAACACCCCACCGATACTCACCATTACCGACGGAGAACCGCTTTCCAACAATTCCATGATCAATTTTGTCATTCGCGACGACCATGTGCGATTTGTCATTTCCAAATCGAGAGCGAACCAAGCGGGGTTGAAATTAAGTTCAGAATTGCTCGCCGTTGCTCTGCAAGTGAATTAAGGAATCCGAGTGGCGAAAAAATCCATTAAACGAAAATTTCTCCTTACCGCCCTCTTTACCACCATCGTGGCGCTTTTCATCGCTTGTAGTGCCATGGTGGTATTCAACCTGCGCGACTATCGGGAGGATGTGCAGAACGATGTCGCAACACAGGCATTATTGATCAGCCGCGCTGTTACACCGGCTCTGCAATTCCACGACCCCTCCTCGGCGAAAATGTATCTCGAACTTTTGCGCCACCAGCCTGACATTATTGAAGCAGCCATCTTTGACGAGAGAGGTCAACTGTTCGCCGGTTATCAGCGCAGCGCCAATACGTCGGCGGTAGACTCAAGCCTCACCGGGCTTGATGGTATCCGAGTACAAAATGATTCATTGGTTTTGCACCAACGCATCGTGGCGGACAATGAAATCGTCGGTACCGTCTTTGTGCGCATGCAGTACACCCTGATCAAAAAGCTGCTGGGAAACCTGGCCATTGCCGTTAGCTCAATTTTACTGGCGGCACTTGTATCACTGGGAATTTCACTATTTTTACACAAAAGTGTGATTGGCCCGATTCTCTCACTCAATGGCGTCGCTCGAAAACTGGCAGAGTCGCGGGACTTTACCTTGCGTGCATCCAAAACCAGCGATGACGAAATTGGCGATTTGGTGGTTGCATTCAACGATATGCTAGATGAGGTCGCCAAAGGTCGGCACGATCTGGAACATACCAACGAAGCGCTGGAAAAAGAAGTGGCAGAACGCCGGGAGACGGAAAAAGCCTTAAAAAGATCGGAGGAAAATATATTACAACTCAACGCCGACCTGGAGCGACGAGTGCAAGATCGCACCACACAATTAGAGATTGCCAACAAAGAATTGGAATCCTTCAGTTATTCCGTATCCCACGACCTGCGCGCGCCCCTACGAGCTATCGACGGCTTTAGTCAAGCGCTGGTTGAGGATTACAAAGACATTCTCGATGATACGGGCAAAGACTATCTAAGACGCGTTCGCGCAGCCGCGCAAAAAATGGGTGCACTGATTGACGATATGCTGAAATTGGCCAAAGTAAATCGCACGGAAGTAGTGTTAAGCGAAGTCAATCTGTCGGAAATGGTCACAACAATCGTGGACGAACTCAAAGACGCCGAAGCGGACCGCCAGGTCTCGGTAAAGGTGACCTCGGGCCTCACGGCCTGGTGTGACAACCATCTCATAAAAATTGCGCTTATCAACTTGCTCAACAACGCCTGGAAATACACCTCCAAAAATAATGATGCCTGCATCGAATTCGGTATGCGCCTGCATGAAGG
>DJFQ01000132.1:21598-25449 GCA_002432095.1 Marinagarivorans sp. UBA5868
ACCGTGAAGCGGGTGATATCCAGACATGGCGGAGATATTTGGGCGAAGGCTGTCCCAGGTAAAGGAGCCACCTTTTATTTCACCCTGCCACCACGAGAACGCTCTATGCATAACGATCAAAGCTCTTTGCATAACGATCAAAGCTCTTTGCAAAACGATCAAAGACCTATGCACAACGATCAAAGCTCTATGCACAACGATCAAAATCCAATCAATCGTAACAGCTACGACAACAAAACGGAAAATGACTATGAATAATAATCCGATACTTTTGGCTGAGGATAATCCGGACGATCAGGAACTGGCGTTACGGGCATTTGGTAAGTCGAATTTGTCTAATGAAATTATATTGGTAAAAGATGGCGTTGAAGCCCTGGATTATTTATTCGGCACAGGAAAATATGCGGGCGACGAGCTTCCCGTACTGCCGGCTGTCGTGCTCCTGGATTTGAAAATGCCGCGCAAAGACGGACTGGAAGTACTGCAAGAAATACGTATTAATGAGCGAACCAGATTTTTGCCGGTGGTTTTACTTACCTCATCAAAGGAGGAGCAGGATATTGTGAAGAGCTACCGTCTTGGGGTTAACAGTTATGTCCGCAAACCCGTGGATTTCAACGAGTTTCTCAAGGCAATTCAACAGCTGGGGTTGTATTGGCTGATTCTTAATGAAGCGCCTCAATATTGAGGTGACACTATGGTTGCACTCTTCTCGTCACCATTTGCAAAAAAGCAGTTAATCAAAGTACTGATTATTGAGGACAGCGAAGACGATGCGCTGCTGCTGGTTCGGCAATTACGCGCCAACGATTTCAGTGTCCAGCATCAGCGTGTCGAAACCGCTGGCGCACTGGAACAGGCGTTGTCTCATCCATGGGACCTCATTCTCGCTGACTATTCCATGCCGACCATGAACGGTATGGATGCGCTAAAGCAAGTACGCGCGTTCAACCGCGATGTGCCCTTTGTTTTTGTGTCCGGTACTATCGGCGAGGAGTTGGCGGTGGAGGCCATTCGCATGGGGGCGCAGGACTATGTATTGAAAGATAAACTCAATCGTCTGGCAATCGTGGTTCGGCGTGAACTTCAAGATGCACGACAGCGCAATGAGCGACGAAACTTCGACCAACAAATGAATTATCTCGCACGCTACGACAATCTAACCGGCCTGCCGAATCGTTTCACTTTCCTGGAGCATTTAAAAAGTCAAATTGATCAATATGTATCGGGAAGGCACATTATTTTAGTTTTATATATTCAGCTGAAGCGGTTTAAATCCCTAAGCGGGAATTTGGATCAGAAAACCCGCGCGGCGATTTTGCAGGAGGTCACGAATCGGTTGCATCAATTTGTCCGCGACCAAGGCTTGATCGCCCGCTTGTCCGATCACGAATTCGCTCTTGTCCACACCGGATTTTCCGCCAAAGATCCCCTGCAAACAATCGCGGAGGATCTGGCATCAACGCTGGCAAAACCTTACATGATCGGCAATATGCCGTTTTATTGCGGCGCCTGCGTTGGCGGCGCACTATATCCTGGGGGCGCGTTCGATGCAGCAGACATCATGAATAAGGCGGAAATTGCCGCCATGCATATCGAACAATCCAATGATGGTTCCGCCGGCTTTTTTACCGCGGGTATGACGCACTTGGTTGATCATCGAATTGCATCACAAAGAGCACTGCGGGATGCACTGGAAAACAACGAGTTTATAATCGGTTATCAGCCGCAGATCGACACAGCGACAGGTGAAATTGCGTCGCTTGCCGCCATTATTGAATGGCACAGTCCCGAGCGCGGATTAACGTCAGTTGACGAACTTCTGTCACACGCGGAGGCCAGCGGATTTGTTTTTCTATTGGGGGAATGGGCAATCCGCCAAGTCTGCCAACAAATAAAACTTTGGGAATACAGTCGTGTGACCCCACATTGCATTGCCGTACCCGTCACCACGCGCCAGTTTCACGAAGACAACTTGGTGGAATTAGTTCGCCAGTTGTTAAAGGAATATGATTTGCCATCCAGCTGCCTGCGTCTGGAAATATCCGACGGAGCCATAATGCGCGATAGCGAAAAGGCGAGTGCGATTTTGCATCAATTCAAAAGCCTCGGTATCAAAGTGGCGCTAGACAATTTCGGCAATCATTTTTCCAATCTCGCCCACATCAAAAATCTCATATCGGATTTTATTGGCATAGGTCCAAATTTTGTGCAGACGCTAGGAAAAACCCCCGGCTGTGATGAAACCGTGGCCGGAATAATTGCAATGGCCCATAAATTCGGCATTAAAACCGTTGCCAAAGGTGTGGAGACATCGGCGCAATACAGCTGGTTGAAAGGCGCAGGTTGCACGCTGGTACAGGGTTCATTTCTCGGCGACGCGATGGATCCGCAAATGGTCCGGGAACGATTGCGAGATGACTCCGCATGAATGCTGCTGCACTCGGGGAAATAGTGGCTCATGCGGGCCACTAACGCCGGTAGAGCCAGAACCACCAGATAATTAACCCAATCAGCAATAACCCGGCAATATTGATCAGCCACATCATGATGTTTTCTCCTCATAGCGAAAAAAGCGGAGTCTGTTCGCGTTGGCCACGACGGTGACGGATGAAAACGCCATGGCCGCGCCGGCGATCACCGGGCTCAATAACATACCGAATACTGGAAAAAGCACACCGGCAGCAATGGGGATGCCCGCGGCGTTGTAGATAAATGCGCCGAACAAATTCTGTTTGATGTTGCGCAAAGTCGCCTGACTGATGCGAATGGCATCCACCAGGCCGTGCAGTGAACCGCGCATCAGCGTGATGCCGGCGCTCTCGATGGCGACGTCGGTGCCNNCGCTGCAGGGCCGCGACTTTTTCGGCTTTGGCTTCCGGTTTAACCTCTGCGATAAATTCTTTAATGCCCACCTGTGCTGCCACTGCCTCGGCGGTTGCCCGGTTGTCGCCCGTCAACATCACCACTCGAATACCCATACGTTGCAGCCGCGCTATCGCCGCTGCGGAATCGGCCTTTATTGGATCGGCGACTGCCACCAGCCCGGCAAATGCGCCATCGACCGCGACGTACATCGGCGTCTTCGCAGCTGCCGCCAATTCCTGAGCACGATCCACCCATTCGTCTATGGCAACCGCTTTTTCACTCATCAAACGTTCGTTGCCGATCAGCACAGAATGGTCGTTCACAGCGCCCTGCACACCCCGCCCTGCCAAGGCCGTAAAGTCCGTCACTTTAGGTAGGTTGAGGCCGAGCTCCTGCGCGGATTCGACAATCGCCTGCGCTAAGGGATGTTCCGACCCCTGTTCTAAGCCCGCGACCAGGCGCAACAGTTCGTCCTCGGTCCAGCCTGGCGCAGGTAAAATATCGGTTACTTTAGGTGCGCCCAGAGTGATAGTGCCGGTTTTGTCCAGGACCATCGCGGTAATGCCGGAAGCCTTTTGCAGAGCTTCGCCGCTGCGGATCAACACACCCGCCTCCGCCGCTTTGCCGACACCCACCATCACCGACATGGGTGTCGCCAAACCAAGGGCACAGGGNNGCGATGATCATGACGGCGGGAACAAAATAGGCGGCGATCACATCCGCCATGCGGCCGATGGGCGGCTTTGAGTTCTGCGCCTGCTTGACCAATTGGGTGATGCGGGCGAGCGCTGTGTCGTGTCCGACTTTGGTGGCGGAGAAGATCAACGAACCACTTTTGTTGAGCGTACCCGCTGACACCTCATCACCAAGCTTTTTCTGCTGCGGTACCGGCTCACCGGTGAGCATGGATTCATCCACGGTGGAATGGCCCTCCACAACTTTGCCATCCACCGGAATGCGCTCACCAGGGCGAACTCGCACCA
>DJFQ01000132.1:25470-25727 GCA_002432095.1 Marinagarivorans sp. UBA5868
GTCTTTGGCCGCAGACCAATCAGACGTTTGATGGCATCAGAAGTACGCCCCCGTGCCCGCACCTCCAATGCCAAACCGAGATTGATCAGTCCAATAATCATGGCCGTCGCCTCGAAATAAACATGGCGAGCCATATCCGGCACCAACTGCGGCGCGAGCACAACCACCATCGAATACAGCCAAGCTGTGCCCGTCCCCAAGGCGATAAGCGTGTCCATATTTGCCGAGTGATTGCGTACGCTCTGCCAGCCGCCAAC
>DJFQ01000132.1:25796-28038 GCA_002432095.1 Marinagarivorans sp. UBA5868
TCATCCGCTGCCGCGGGTGTTGCGGAATATCCTGCTTCCTGCACCGCTTTGACCAGCGCTTCTGTGGCTGCCGACCCAGACACGGCCACCGTGCGCTGGGCGAAATTCATTTGCGCCTGTAACACGCCGGGAACGTTTTGCAGAGCGGTTTCAATTTTGCGGACGCAACTTGCGCAACTTGCGCCCTCAATCAACAATTCCTGAGTGCCACCCCCGGCAGTTGGCGCGGCTAGATGAGCCTTATGGTCATGATGCGAAGCGGTAGAAGCCATAACGCATTTCTCCTGTAATGTATCCAATGAGTTGGGAAGTTACGGCAAGTCTGAACCTTCCCATCGTGGTAAGGTCAAGCGGCTTTTGAAAACTCAGGCGAGACATCCTATGAATATCGGTGAAGCAGCACGACGAAGTGGCGTGAGCAGCAAAATGATCCGGCATTATGAATCCATTGGTCTGCTCGTCAGCGCGCAGCGCAGTGAAAGCGGCTACCGGGTTTATAGTGAGAAGGATTTGCATACTCTACGTTTTATCGCCACGACACGCTCCCTCGGATTTTCCCTCGACGAAATCCAAAAATTATTATCCCTTTGGCAGGATAAAAATCGCTCCAGTGCTGACGTTAAAGAATTAGTGCTCAATCACATCGCCGATCTCGATCAGAAGATTGCTGAATTGACATCCATGCGCACCACCCTGCAAACACTTGCTAGCGCCTGCAGTGGTAATGCGCGACCGGACTGTCCGATCCTAAGCGGCATTTCTACGCACTGTGCCAACCGACCATAATGATCTCTTTTGCAAGAATTACAGACGGCGGTAAAGCATTACCTGCATTCGCTAATAATTCGCAAACTACTTGCGCTCAAACTCTTTGCCAAACCTAAGTCAACTGCTCGTCAACCCTTCGGCAAACAGCATTTCCCGTCCACTTCAAAATTGCATGGAACTGGAGTGTAATTTGCAGCCCTTTGCGCGCCGCCATTTTTNNAGCGAGGCCATCATATGTCACATCATAAATACGCCAGTTGTATAGAAGCCTGCTACACCTGCGCCGCCGCCTGTGACCACTGCTCCACTGCGTGTCTCAGCGAAGAGAATGTAGAAAAAATGGCGGATTGCATTCGCTCTGATATGGACTGCGCGGCGATTTGTCGTTTGGCCGCTGCCGCTATGGCGCGCGGCAGCGATTTTGCGCAGCAGATATGCCGCTTGTGTGCGGACATTTGTCAAAAATGCGGGGACATTTGCAGCAAACACGATCACGACCACTGCCAGGAATGTGCCCGGGCGTGTTACGCCTGCGCGGAGGAATGCCGAAAAATGGCCGCGTGATCGCCAGGCCGGGGGCGCCCGGCCTGCGTCATTAAGCGAAAATATATTCGAGAGAACTGCGCTTAGGCAGCACCTGAGCGAAAGTGCGTTTTCTTCAAAAATTCGTAGGCTTTGCGAATGGAACGGAATCGCTCGTTGGCCGCTTCCAACATTTCCGGTGGAAAGCCTTTATCAATGAGTTTGTCTGGATGATATTGATTAACCAATTTTCGATACGCTTTTGTGATGTCACTGTCCGAAGCGCCCTGTGCGACGCCCAGCACCGCCAAAGCCGCTGCCAGTTCATCATTGATAGGTGGTTCGTTTTTTGGTGGCGCCTGCTGTCTACTTCTGCGTGAAAATGCATCCTGCGCCGCGACCATATTGAGCATATGGTCGAAAACCAAACTGGAAAATCCCAGCTCGCCCGCCACTTCCCGTACTACCCGCATTTCCTCCTGCTGTAGCGGCCCATCGGTGGTGGCCATGCTGAGAAGATACACCAGCAAAATTTCGACAATTTCCGGATTGCGCTGGGCGGTGTTTTTAAATTCATCAAGGGTTTCGTGAAAATCAAAACCCGGTTTGGCACCCACCTCGAACAGCTCTCTCGCCTCGGTCCGGCACTCCGGCGTCAATTGCAGTTTTTCCATAAAGGTATTGGTACGGCGGATTTCCTTGCCATTCACACCGCCGTCGCATCGGGCGATATACCCCAGCAGGCGAAAGACGGTTTGAAAAAAACATTGCCGGATCTGGCTCACCTGTTTTTCCGCCATTTGCACTACCTTCTGCTGGTTGACGTTCTTATCGTTGTTGACTTGCTGGTCGTCGTTGAAGTGCTTGTTGTTGCTGACGTGCGCACCGTTTGCCGACGTTGCTTATAGTTATGGCAATCGCATAGCCGGTTCAGTACGCTGGCTCACCTTCG
>DJFQ01000132.1:28093-32285 GCA_002432095.1 Marinagarivorans sp. UBA5868
TCTCCTCAGGGGTTAAACCATAACGAAGCCTCTCAACGGCTGGTGGAATATGGCGCGAATCTATTGCCGGAAGCTTCAAAGCAAAGCCCCTTCAAACGTTTTCTTTTGCAATTTCATAACTTATTGATTTACGTGTTATTGGCTTCTTCGGTGGCCACCGCCCTGCTGGGCCACTGGACCGATAGCGGCGTGATCCTGGCCGTGGTGCTGGCCAACGCCATCATTGGTTTTATTCAGGAAGGCAAAGCGGAAAAAGCCATGGATGCCATTCGCCAGATGCTCGCCCCCAAAGCCAGCGTTCTGCGTGACGGCGAACGTACCACAGTGGACGGCAGCGAGCTGGTGCCTGGCGACATTGTGATATTGGAAGCGGGCGACCGGGTGCCGGCGGACTGCCGACTGCTGCAAGGACATGGTTTGAGTGTGCAGGAGGCCGTGCTCACCGGGGAGTCGGTGCCGGTGGAGAAACAACGAGACCCGGTTGCCTCGGATGCTGCGCTCGGTGACCGCAGTTGCATGGTGTACTCCGGCACCCTGATCGCTGCGGGCCAGGGTAAAGCCATAGTAGTGGCCACTGGCGCCGCCACGGAAATCGGTCGCGTGAGCAATCTTCTTGCAGGGGTCGAGACCCTGACAACGCCGTTGATTCGCCAGATGGGCGTGTTCGCGCGCTGGCTGACAGTCGTGATTTTGTTAGTCGGAGTTCTCCTTCTGGCCTTTGGTTATTTTGTTTCCGCCATGCCATTTGCCGATCTCTTTATGGCCATCGTCGGTTTGTCCGTGGCGGCGATACCCGAAGGGTTGCCGGCGGTGCTCACAATTACCTTGGCGGTTGGTGTACAAACGATGGCGCGGCGCAACGCCATAGTGCGACGCCTGCCGGCCATTGAGGCACTCGGTTCGGTCTCAGTCATCTGCACCGATAAAACCGGCACCCTCACCCGCAACGAAATGATGGTGGCATCGGCGTTGGTCGCCAGTCGAGAGCTGGCGGTTACGGGGGTCGGATATGCGCCGGACGGCGGGGTTCACTATCGTGAGTCCGCAAACCTGAACCTTGCATCCGGTTTAGTGGTAGACCCAAATTTTCCTCCGCTTGCCCTGCTCGCCCGCACCTGTGCCCTATGTAACGACGCGGCACTGCTGGATCAAGGCGACAACTGGAGCGTGGAAGGTGATCCCATGGAAGGAGCGCTGCTGAGTTTTGCGGTAAAAGCCGGTTGGGAACTGCAAGAGTTGCGCAGCGAATGGCGGCGAACCGACACCATCCCCTTCGACGCTCGCCACCGCTACATGGCAACCCTGCATCACAACCATCAAAGTGAAGGCATCATCCTGCTGAAAGGCGCACCGGAGAAAGTCATCGCCCTGTGCCGCTCCCAGGTTGACGACCAGGGTGCTGAACAGGTTATTGACCAGGACCGCTGGCTCGCCCACGTCGAGCAGATTGCAGCCCAGGGACAACGGGTGCTGGCCATGGCGTACCGGGCGGTACCCGGAGATAAAACCGTTTTGGCAGCCAGTGATCTGGAGGGGCAGATGGTGCTGCTGGGACTGGTGGGTTTAATCGATCCACCTCGCCCGGAAGCCATTACAGCAATCGCGGAGTGCCATGATGCCGGCGTGCGGGTAAAGATGATCACCGGCGACCACGCGGGCACCGCCGCTGCCATCGGTCGCCAGATCGGCTTGCAAAATGCTCATCTGGTGATGACCGGTAGCGATTTGGATGCCCTGGACGACGCTCAATTGCGAGCCAAAGTCATGGACTGCGACATTTACGCCCGCACCAGTCCCGAACATAAATTGCGTTTGGTGACAGCCTTGCAATCCCATGGGCTGAGCGTGGCCATGACCGGCGACGGGGTTAACGACGCACCGGCGCTAAAACGCGCCGACGCGGGTATCGCTATGGGTCTTAAAGGGAGCGCGGCCGCGAAAGAAGCGGCGGAGGTGGTGCTGGCGGACGATAATTTCGCCACCATCGTCGCTGCAGTACGCGAGGGGCGCACGGTGTACGACAACGTCAAAAAGGTCATTAGTTGGACGCTGCCGACCAGCGCCGGGGAAGCCATGACCATCATTGTCGCGCTGCTGGCCGGCATGGCATTGCCGATTACCGCGGTGCAAATTCTCTGGGTCAATTTAATTACCGCAGTAACGCTGGGCATTGCCCTCGCCTTTGAACCGACCGAGAAAAACGCCATGCGCCGACCTCCTCGCCGCGTCGACGATCCGATTTTAAACGCGGCACTGGCATGGCAGATCGTTTGGATTTCCGCCCTGTTTCTCGCTGGGGTTTTTGGCGTTCAGGCTTACGCGGCCGCACAGGGGTACAGCATTGAGGTGTCCCATACATTGGCCATGAACACTCTGGTGGTGATGGAAATCTTTAACTTGTTTTTTATCCGCAATATCTACGGCACCTCGCTCAATTGGCAGGCGGTGCGTGGGACGCGCATCATTTGGTTGACCATTGGCGTGGTGACCGCCGCGCAATTCGCGGTGACCTATTTCCCACCCTTTCAGCGCGTACTTGGCACAGCAGCGGTGTCGGGTGCGGACGGGATTCTGGTGGTGGCGATCGGTGTTGCGGTGTTGTTCGCCTGCGAAATCGAAAAGCAGATTCGCCTACGACTGAGAAATCCACGTTCGCCATGAACACGAGTTACGGAGCATGTTGATGGGCAGCCTTATGGCGAATCTTCCAGGTCCAATGCGCCTGCTGCTGCGCAACGGCCTGGACATGCTGCCGGTAATCGCGATCATTGCCGGATTTCAATATGGCGTCATCGGCCAGCCCTTTAGCCAAAGCTTGCCCGAGCTGTTACTGGGGGTATTGCTGATCCTGTTGGGGCTTACGCTTTTTGTCGAAGGATTGAGCATGAGCTTATTTCCTCTCGGGGATTCGCTTATCAAGGCGCTCACCTATAAAGGCAATATCTGGTTATTGGTGGCGTTTGCGTTTTGCGTAGGCACCGGCAGCACCATCGCCGAACCCGCGTTGATCGCGGTCACCGAAGAAGCAGCACAAGCGGCGTTCGCTCATCTGGGTGAAATTGCCATTCAGCGCAACGCCTATATCTTTCGCTTGTCTTGCGGAACCGCTGTGGGCGTGGCGCTGACCACGGGCATGTTTTTTGTGATTAAGGGGTGGTCCACTGGCAAATTGGTGCTCGCCGGTTATTTGTTGGCTACGGTGCTGGCGTTAATCACACGCTCACCGTTAACCGCTATCGCCCTCGACGCAGGAGCCGCTGCCACGTCGGCCATCAATATCCCCATTGTCAGTGCCATGGGCGTGGGTATGGCGAGCTTGATCAAAGGACGCAATCCTGTGCTAGACGGATTCGGCTTGGTGGCGCTGTGCAGCGTCACACCTACTCTTGTGCTGTTGGTGGTGGGAGGACTTCTGTTGTGAGACGGGTGAGAAGAGTGAGAGGAGTTCTGCGATGAGAGGAACGTCGCTGTGATCCGCTGGCAAACCTTTTTCGACATCGCGGCGCAAACGTGCGTCGACGTGCTGCCGATTATTGCGATCATTCTGATCTTTCAATTTGTGGTGCTGCGCACTCCTCCCGCGCAGGCAAAACGCATCTTGCGCGGTGGGTTCCATGCCGTGTTGGGGTTGATCCTGTTTCGCCTGGGCCTCGACAGCACGCTGCTTCCCTTAGGTACCGACATGGCTCAACATTTGGCCAGCGCCACCCAATCCAGCGCGGCGCCACTTATCAGCTACCTGTGGCTGTTGATGTTTGCCGGTGGCATCGGCTTGGCCGCCACCTTGATCGAGCCAACCTTACTCGCTATTGCCGACCGTATTCAGGAGCTGACTGGCGGTGAAATTCGCGCGTGGGATCTGCGGTTGGTGGTGGCGTGTGGCGTCGCCATGGGTTTGTGTATCGGCACTGCGCGGATCATTCTGGGCACGCCGATTCTGGTATTTATTGTGCCGATGATCGGGCTGCTTCTGCTGATTAGTTTTTTTGCACCGAAAAATATTTTGTCTCTCGCCCTGGACACCGGCCCCATGGCCACGTCGGTGGTAACCGTTCCGCTGATCGCGGCTTTTGGCAGCTCAGTAGCTCGCACCTTGCCGAACCGGGACCCGGTACTCGATGGCTTCGGGCTAATTTTCTTTGCGCTCTTAACCCCGGTTTTGAGCTTGCTTTTGTTCACCACCGTTAAACGA
>DJFQ01000106.1:0-2683 GCA_002432095.1 Marinagarivorans sp. UBA5868
AAATGCCAACTGCAAAAACGGCTCCGGTAGAGGGCAACCCAAGGCGCGCACCGTGTCGCGCAGCACCAGCAGCTTCTCGCGCACTCTTTCGTAGGGCTCCAGGCTCATCAAACCCGCCACAGGCAATGGCAAGTCCGCCAGAATTTCACCGTGCAATGCCACTGCAAAACCACCGCCGATTTTAATCAAGTGGTTGGCCGCCACCACCATGTCCGCATCGCTGCTGCCCACCACACATAAATTGTGACTGTCGTGGCCGACGGACGATGCCAGGGCGCTTTGGTGCAAGCCAAAGCCCTGCACAAAACCACGACCTATATGACCGCCGTGACCGTGACGCTCCAGCACACAGATTTTCAGAATGTCCGCCGCCGCATCCGCCACCCGAACGCCGTGCTTCAGCGGCACAGGTAAGGTGCGATGCGCAGTGATAATACTGCCCGCCTTTACTCCAATCACCGGAATTTCCGTCGTCTGTCCGGTAATACGCAAATCCTCTTCTGTTACCGGTAGCCGCTTGACGCTCGCCAGACCGACCGGCGCAACCGCTTCGCGGGTTGCAAATAATTCGGCNNAACAACACCAGATCCGCTTTTTTACCCGGCGCGACTAACCCACGGTCGCGTAAACCAAAAGCGCGGGCGGCGGACCAAGTGGCAGCGCGGTAAGCGTCCGCCGGTGCTATGCCTAATTCAATCGCCGTGCGAATTAAAAAATCCAAATGCCCCTCTTCGCCTATATCCAGAGGATTGCGGTCGTCGGTGCAGAAACCCATGGCATTGGATGTGAGTGAATTGAGCAACGGCGCAAGCGTGTGCAGATCTTTTGAAACTGTGCCTTCGCGAATGAGAACATGCATCCCCTTGCGCAATTTCTCCCGCGCCTCTTCCAGCGATGTGGTTTCGTGACAGGTGCAAATTCCGCAGGCGAGATAGGCATTTAATTCGCGACCGCGCACCAGAGGCGCGTGGCCGTCGATATGCCAGCCCTGAAAAGCGGCGAGTTTTTCCATCACATCCGGCGCTTTCGCAAGCAGGCCGGGATAATTCATAAATTCCGCAAGGCCGATAACTTTTTCGTGATCGCGCAGCGACACCAGATCCGCCGCGTCCAAACGCGCACCGGCGGTTTCCATATTCGTCGCCGGGACGCAGGATGACAATTGCACAAATAAATCCATGCAGGTGCGCTCGGCACAGCGGAGAAAATATTCAATACCCTCACGGCCGAGCACATTGGCAATTTCATGAGGGTCGCAAATCGCCGTCGTGGTGCCGCGCGGCAATACGCAGCGGTCGAATTCCAGCGGCGTCACCAAGCTGGATTCGCAATGCACGTGAGTGTCGATAAATCCCGGCACCACTGTAAGATCGGTACCGTCGATTTCCTGGGTGCCCGTGTAAGACTCACAGGTACCGACAATGCGGTCGCCACAAATCGCAATATCACCTTTAACGAGTTCTCCAGTAATCACGTCGAGAAATTGCGTATTGCGAATCACCAGATCCGCCGCGATACGACCGAGCGCCTGGTCGATACAAAGACCGAGAAATTGGGTGTCCGATTTATTCATGGCGGTAATCTCCTGGTAGAAGGCTCTTGGCAAGACGTTATAATCGGCACCACTTTCGCGTAAACACGGCGACGGCCCTGATGCAGAATGCACCTCGTCGAAGGCCCAGGCAACCCCCCAAGGAACCACCATGACTCTGATCTCGACTGATTGGCTTAAGCAAAACATCCACAATCCACAACTTATTCTGCTGGACGCCACCTTGCCGCCAATTGGTCGCAAGCCGGAGGAATTTGCCGACACCGGACACATCCCTGGCTCTCGCCGTTTCGATATTGACGCCCTGTCGCAAGTGGATTCCGGCCTACCGCACACGCTACTTGCGCCAACCACCTTTCAGGACCGAATGCGCGAATTGGGAATCGACGACCATTCCATCCTAGTGGTGTACGACGCTGTGGGCATTTATTCCGCGCCACGCGCCTGGTGGAATCTTAAATTGATGGGTCATCAACACGTCTTTGTGCTCGACGGCGGCCTGCCCGCCTGGACTGCGGCTAGTGGCGCTGTAGAAGCGAAATGCACCCTGCCGACACAAAAGGGCAATATTACTGCGCGCCCAGTGCGGGAGTTTTTGGTATCCGCAGACGAGGTATTGGCCGCACTGGACGATCCGCAGGTTCGTGTAGTCGATGTGCGCAGTGCCGGACGTTTTCGCGGTGAAGAAGCGGAACCTCGGCCGGGCGTAAAAAGTGGCCATATCCCCTCCTCCCGCAATATTCCATTTACCCAGTTGCTCGACGGAATTTATCTTCACAAACCCGACCAATTGAACGCTCTTTTTGCCGCCGCCGGTTGCAGGAAAAATCAACGGCTGATTTTCAGTTGCGGTTCTGGTGTCACCGCTTGTATAGGTTTGCTCGCGGCTCATCAGTGCGGTTTTACGGATATTGCGCTTTACGACGGCTCTTGGGCGGAATGGGGTTCCGGGGCGGACCTTCCGATTGAATGAACCTACCAAATGGCCTAGACCGTTTGTATCCGAAAAATAAGCCGCAAAAAAAATAACTACGCCATAAGGCCAAATAAATAATGCTTAACATGATTTTTTTGTGCCTTAGCGTCACCCAAACCATTTGAAAAAAATCACCTCAGATATCTTCCGGTACT
>DJFQ01000106.1:2729-4195 GCA_002432095.1 Marinagarivorans sp. UBA5868
TTCCATTGATCGGATGATACAAAAATCATCTGGCGCGGAAACCAACATTAAGCTGATATATAAGCAACAAAAACATTCGTGCTACCTAAGTCAAAAAACCGACGGTACGCCTCAGCTAAAAAACATGGAAGTCAAACTTTCGGCGGACTGAGGAAAAGGCAGCGAATGACCCGGAGAGGTCGATAACGATTGTGCTGGTCAGACCGTAGTTGTGAATGCATGTCGTGAATTCAATGTTGGGGCAACGGAATATTGAGATGTACAAACAAAGTGGTTCTTCCCTAATTGAAGTCATGGTGTCCCTGTTCGTGCTGGCGATTGGACTTATGGGCATTCTGGCGATGCAAGTCAAATCAGTGCAGTTCAACAAATCCGCTGACACCTATACGAGAGCAATGACGCTGGCAAATGATATTGCCGAGCGAATTCGCATCAATCCAAAAAATGTTACGGCCTATGCTTCTACCACTCTTCCAGAGCAGCCGCCCACCAACTGTCTAACAAACAGCGTTAGTGCTGCAGCTTGTTCCGCTACCGATTTGGTGAACTGGGATTTGTATCACTGGAACGAAACCGTTAAACAAAGCTTGCCGGGCGGCACCGGCAGCATTGCCGAAAAAACCCTGGGAACTGCCAATTATCTACAAATTATCGTGTCCTTCGATGACAGCCGTTCCGGCGGCGAGTCAACGGCCGCGCGCAAGCAGTACACATTGCTCGTCGAGCGCCCCACTCAACTTGGAGGTGCGTGAAATGAGCGCACAACAAAATCGAACCGATTCTCCGCTGCTAATGCGACGCAACTTTCAGATCGGCATGACCATCGTCGAGTTGATGATTTCCATTGTGATTTCACTGCTGATATTGGCGGGCGTTGTTCAAGTGTTTTTTAACAGCAGAACCACATTTCTCGCCCAGGAGGACATGTCCTATATCCAACACAACGCTCGTTATGCCATGTATATGTTGTCGCGGGATATTCAAAATGCGGGTTATTGGGGGTGCGCGGGCAATACCTCCAATGTTGCACTGGTGGCGCGCACCGCCAATAACACCGACATCAACCGTTTGCTGGGTTTAAATCCGGTCAGCGGATATCTGGAACCACTCCAGCCGATTACTGGGTTTTCAACTGGTTTTCCTAGCTCTTACACCACCTGGAGCATCACTACCAAGGACGGCGCCCGCACACCCGAGTCCTTTATCGTGCGCAATGCAGCAGGTGCTCCGGCCACGCTTGAATCCCACATAGACAAAATTCTAGCGGTAAAGTCCGCCCATCAATTCAAGACGGGCGACTTGGTCGCTATAGTTGCAGAAGATTGCCGACGAATGGCCGTTATAAAAATGGCGGACATTCTGGAGAACAGCACTATGCTGAAATATTCCAACACATCCATCTGTGGCGCCTCCATAAAACCACCTCGCGATCAGAGCATTCGTTGCAAAGTGGATTGCAATTGCGA
>DJFQ01000251.1:0-1688 GCA_002432095.1 Marinagarivorans sp. UBA5868
TTATTTTCTCCAGCGTACGCCTTTGGCTTCTATACACTCGGAAAATAAATTTCTTTGCACCATCAATCAGCAAATAGGAGTCGTTGACGCCCTGCAAAATATATCTGCAAATCGTCTCTTTCGACATACCGTATTGCGAAACAATATACGTATTTAGCCAACCTTCACTGATTATCGAGTGAGATATTGCTACTTGCTTTTCCATCATCATTTACTCATTGAAGTGGAATGTAAGTTGATCGATTTTTGCATTTCGTTTTACGGCCCCAACAAATACTCCACAAAAACCGCCTGCACCAGATGCAGTGCATTCTGATCTTTATCCAAATTCGATGCAATTAGGTTGGCTATATCGTTAATTGAGCGTTTTCCGTCTACGAGGGAGAGTAGGTGTTGCAGGGTGGGGTCGTTGGGTGGGGGTATGTTGAGTGTCGGGATGGGCAAATGTGGTAACAAAATCCAGGCCGGTGGATTGGATTTAGGTAGTGGTTGATTGGGTTGTGGGGCGCGGGCGGCGAAGGTCCAGACTTGTTCGGTGCGCAGTTGGGCGGAAAGTGGCGTTTTTAGATAGGGTGAGATTTCCACATTTTCATAGCAAAATTCAAAGCCGGCCAATTCTGTCAATTCGCGAATTTCTTCAGTGGTGTAGCGGCGCGTCGGCGAAATATCGGTGCCGTATAGCAGCGGACCGGTATTGATCCACAGGCCGCCGGGTTTTAAGAGTTTTTGCACTTGGGCGATCAGTGTGCGGATTTCTTTGCCGTTCACATCAATAAACCAGGGCGTGACTATGGTATCGATTGAGCCAGATTTAATTGGCGGACTCCAGGCGTTGGCGGCGAGGGCAAACCAGGTGGGTAATTTCTCCTCGTTCGCTTTTGCCACTAACGTCCATCGGTGCACAGGCTCGTGATTTATTTGTGGGTTGGGATGGACTTCCGTGAGCTGCCAGGGGTTTTGGAGTGCGACCAATCGGTGAGCGGCGCTGATCAATACCGGATTGGTATCGAGCGCGAGGGTACTGGAAGGGTTTAATTCGCAGTGAATTTCCCAACTTAAACGTGCCGCACCTGCGCCCATGATTAATGTGTGTCCGAGTGGTGCTGCCACTTTTTCTACTGCTTGGCGCACGCGCTTCAATTCCCGCTTGTTTTCGTTATCTAACGGCGAAACTGCCTCGTCCCAGGCCCAATCGCGCAGCAGCAATTCAAAATATTGCAGCATGCGGCTGGCATCATAATTGGCGAATTCCGGCGCGATTTTGGCTTCCAGTCCCACGCTATCCATTAACTGTTTTACGTCATTAATAATCTGTCGATTGGCCTGTTGCATCTGTTGCATACGGACGCGGGCGCGTGGTGGCAGGTCGTATAACGGTAGCTCCTGTTCCGCAAGCGCAAAATTGCGTTCTGCCTGTTGCAAAGCGAGACCATAAAGACTTTGCCAAAGCGTTAATTGCGCTTTGCCTACACTAAACCAACAGGGCATTCCGGCGATATCGAAAAACTCCTGGCTGCACTGTTCGCAGCGTTGCTCTTGCAGTTGCAGTCCGCTATCGGCATCAGCGCCACATTGCGGACAAGCCAAAAGATATTGGGGCGGTAGGCGCAGGGATGTCTTCATAGATGTACTCAAAAGCTGTTTCGCACCAGGCGCACGCTTAATTGTGTTTCCACGGGGAGTGCGAT